>QHWJ01000165.1 GCA_003222535.1 Acidobacteriota bacterium
TCCCGGCCTTTACGTAGCGTGCGAGCGCGCGTCGATCCATGAGGCGATGTCGGTCATCACCGTGTCCTTACCGAGGTCGTTGAGGAGGTCGTGAAAATGCCCGTCATAGAGCTTCAAGGTCTTGTCCGTCGAACCGGCGTGGTCGTAGAAGAACTGGCTCCCGCTCGATTTGGCTGCCTTATCTTCTGTCCCATGAAGAATGAGTAGCGGCAATCTGATGCGCACGAACTCTTCCTTGAGCCGCTCGTCCGAACGAACCAACTCCGCAACCGTCTTGGTCGGTTGCGTCTCGTGCGCGATGAGCGGATCGCTGTTCATGGCGGCCACAACCTGCGGGTCACGTGAGAAGTCCTCATTCTTGAGACGGAGGACGTGGGCATGCGGCGCAACGTGACTGAGTCCCTTCAGCACCGCGAGCGCAAAATCTGGCGCTGGTGTCTGAAACGCGAAGCTTTCGCAGATCAAGCCGGCGAGCGCCGACGGATGATCGAGCGTATACAGGCAGGCCAGGACCCCACCGGCGCTGTGCCCGAGCAGAAACACGGGAAGGCCCGGGTTTCGAGATTTCACCACGTCCATGAGCGCCGCGATATCGCTCACGTAGTCGGCGAACTTGTCGACGTAGAACCGTTCGCCGTCGGACCTGCCACGTCCACGGAGGTCTACGGCATACGTGGCGTGGCCCACGGCCGTGAGTCTCTCAGCCACCCAGGCGTAGTACCCGCTGTGCGAATTGAAACCGGGCACGATCACGACGGCTCCGCGTGCGGTCGTCGAGGGCCGCCACGAGCGAAAGAAGATCTTGAGGCCCTGGTTTTCAAGCGTCTCTTCGCGTGCCCCAATCGCCACACCGCTTGTCATCGAATGCTCCTCGCTGCGCACGCAGCCTGTGCGCTGTTCAGAATCTGCGAAGTGTCTTTCGCGGTGAATCCATTCCCGGACGTATGAAGGACAGTTCAGCAAGGTCGCTCCCCGAGCTTCGCTGCGGGCAAGCACCAGGACGCCCGCCCGATCAACGACCGAAACGTCCTTGAGGTCCAGGACCATGGGCCCGGTCGCGCCCGCGTCGACGAGCGTCTCGAGATCCGTAGTGTGATCGCCCGCGATGTCTCCGCTAACCATCAGCACGATGGCGTCGTCGACAGTCGATCGTTGAACGCGAAACGTCATCTTGGAGATCGCCCGATCCGAGACATGGCAACGCGTGCGCCGTTTCAGATGAGCGAAATCAGGAAGTAAATGCGATGAAAGGCATGGTGGGATTTCGCCAAATGGCGGCTTTTCGACAGCCCGTGACGCAGAATGGGGGCGCTTGCCCGGAATCAGGCGTGGATGATAGCGTCGCCTCGAATGGCCCCTGCACCGGACGACCGCCTCGTGATCAATGCAATTCCAGCCCAAGTCTGGAGAGCCGACCTGGACGGCAGGATTCAGTTCGTGAACGACGTATGGCTCGACTACACGGGGCTTTCGGTCGACCAAACGCTGGAGTGGGCGTGGACTACAGGGGATGTGATTCACCCCGACGACTTGCCAGGTCTGCTGGAGACGTGGCGCCGGGTCTTGGCATCGGGACAGCCGGACGAGGCCGAAGCCCGAGTCCGGAGATCCGATGGGGAATATCGCTGGTTTCTGATTCGTGCGGTGCCCGTTCGCAGCGATGACGGCGTCGTCGTCGGGTGGTACGGGACGAATACCGACATCGAGGATCGAAAGCGCGCCGAGGCGTTGCTGACCGGCGAGAACCAGTTGCTGGAGCGTCTAGCACAGGGCGAGGCATTGGAATCGATCCTTGACGGCGTCTGCCGGATGGTAGAGGGGATCTTCAGGGACTCGTTCGTCTCGATCATGCTGGTGAATCCCGATGACCATCGGCTCTGGTACGCGGCGTCGGGAAGCCTTCCGCCCGCCTACACAGAGGCGCTTAATGGCCTCGAAATTGGGCCGTCCCAGGGTTCGTGCGGCGCGGCTGCGTACCGCAACGCACCGGTGATTGTCGACGACGTGGTCAGCGATCCGCTGTGGGCGGAGTACCGAGACGTCGCGGCCCAATTCGGGCTCCGCAGCTGCTGGTCCACGCCCATCCGCTCGGCGGACGGCCACGTCGTTGGCACGTTCGCGGTCCTCTCGCGACAGCCCGGCACGCCCACGTCGCACCATCAGCGCGTCGTGGCCGAGGTCGCACACCTGGCGAGCCTAGCGATCGCACACACGCGCAACGAAACCGCCCTGCGACGCAATCAGCAGGAGCTTCGGCAAGTCATCGATGCGATTCCTCAGCTCATCATCGCGATGAGTCCCGCCGGCCAGATCCTCTATGCGAACGCATCGGTTCTCGAATCGACGGGCCTCAGCCTGGATGAAGTGATGGCCGATGGCTTTCGCGAATGGCTGTTTCATCCCGACGATCTTCAAAAGCTCCGAAGCGACCGCTCGGAGAGGATGCAGCGTGGTGTCCCGTTCGAATTGGAAATGCGGGCGCGTCTCAAGGACCGGCAGTACCGATGGTTTCTCGTCCAGTACAAGCCGCTTATCGACGGTGACGCACGCGTCGTGCGATGGTACGCCACCGGTACCGATATCAACGACCGCAAGCGGGCTGAAGAGCAGGTCCACAACGAGAATCTGGCGCTGCGCGAAGAAGTCAGTCGCGCATCCATGTTCGAGGAAATCGTCGGGTCGTCGGACGCGGTCCGCCACGTACTACAGCAGGTCGCGAAGGTGGCGCCGACAGACTCCACCGTCTTGATCACCGGTGAAACCGGAACAGGCAAGGAGCTCATTGCGCGAGCGATTCACAGGGGCTCGGCGCGATCAACGCGTGCGTTCGTCACGGTGAACTGCGCGGCAGTCCCGCCGTCACTCATCGCTTCTGAGTTGTTCGGTCACGAGCGGGGCGCATTTACGGGTGCACTTCAGCGGCGGCAGGGCAAATTCGAGCTCGCGGATGGTGGGACGATCTTTCTCGACGAGGTCGGCGAGCTGCCGTCGGACACGCAGATGGCGTTGCTGCGTGTGTTGCAGGAGCGCGAGTTCGAGCGGGTTGGTGGCGGCCGCCCAATCAAGATCAACGTACGCGTGATTGCGGCGACGAATCGCGATCTGCAGGGCGCCGTGGCTGCGAAGGATTTCCGGGCAGACCTCTTCTATCGCCTCAATGTATTCCCCGTCGAAGTACCGTCGCTACGACAGCGACGGTCGGACATTCCACTATTGGTGGAGTACTTCGTTCACCGGTATGCCAAGCGAGCGGGCAAGAAGATAGACGGAATCAGCGAACAATCGCTCGATCTGCTGCGCGATTATCCCTGGCCGGGCAACATCCGCGAATTGCAGAATGTCATCGAGCGGGCGGTCATCGTGTCCGATACCAATACCCTGAGCATCGATGAGCGTTGGCTCGTGCGGCAGCGCGTCGTCGAGCCGGATGCTCAAACGCCGCTGGATGACGAATTGACCGCCCACGAGCGATCGCGAGTCGAGGCGGCGCTCGCCGCGAGCAAGGGCCGCGTGTCCGGCCCGACTGGGGCGGCGGCGAGGCTCGGGGTTCCGCGATCGACGCTCGAATCGAAGATTCGCTCGCTCAAAGTCGACAAGCATCGCTTTAGAGCCAACGAGCCGTAGCAACAGCACAGTGTGATGCGGCCTGACTCGGGTCTAGTGGACGTCGACCACTACCGTCGGTTTCCGCCAACCCAACAAGATCGCTCTAAGTGATCGGACAACATTAAAGGGTCTGACACAATTTCCGCGACGCTTCAAATGGTCCTTTCCTGGAGCCAGGCAGGAACATGGATCAGCAGGTAATCAATCAGACTCCTGACCGACGGAAGCATGCCGCGCGGCGTCGGGTACACCAAGTGGAGAATATTTCTCGCGCCAGACCACTCCGGCAACACACGTTCAATCAATCCTTCAGTCAACGGAGCGGACACCACTTGTTCTGGCAGTAAGGCGATACCGATGCCATGTATCGCCGCCTGAAGTCTCGTGCGCAAATCGCTCGTGACGAGCCTGGGCTTCAACTGAATCTGCTGCGTCCGAGTTTCAAGATTCATCAAGTTCCATCGCGCGCCATCGTCGAAGATGTCGTCGGTGCTGGCGACCGTGGTGAACCTCGGCAAGTCGGCAGGACGCTCCGGGCGCCCATAGTGATCGAGAAAGGCGGGACTGACGACTAGCACGCGCTGGGAAGTACCGAGAGTCTTCGCGACCAGCCCGGCGACGTCCTCGATCTCGGGCTTCGCCCGAATGGCGATATCAAACCGTTCCTCAATCACATTGACGGTGCGATCCGTCGGCTCGACGAACACAGAGACCTTTGGGTGCGTCGTCATGTACGCCGGAAGTGCGTGAGCCAGGCACCGTTGCGTCAACAGGACGGGGCTGCTCAGTCGAACTAGTCCAGCAGGTTCTCTGCGCAGTTCCGCCACGCTGTCATAGGCCGCCTGTGCGCCATCGACCGTCGCGACACATCGCTCGAAGAAGCGCTGTCCGGCTTCTGTCAAAGCGAGGGCCCGCGTGGTGCGCTGGAGTAAACGGACACCGAGGCGCTTCTCCAACGCTGCAATGCGCCGACTCAGGCGCGTTTTCTCAACGCCTATTTTTCTGGCCGCCGCTGAAAAGCCCCCGTGCTGGACGACC
>QHWJ01000181.1:0-15757 GCA_003222535.1 Acidobacteriota bacterium
TCCCGAGTCAACAGAAAGGCCCGTATCAGACCCGCCCGCCCGTGCCCACCTGAGCCACTTCCGGCGGGGAGCGAGAGGTCAGGGTCCAGCGTTGCAGTCGCGCATCGAGCGACACGTGCCGCGCTGCCACGGCCCATGTCGGCCTGCACGAGGGCCGCGATCTCGTCGTTGGTGAGGTCGTATGGGGCGCATCGATCGCAATCGCTGCCATGAACGATCACGAATCGGTCGTGACGTGAGTGCCCAGGGCGCTCGGGCGTTGTTGCTGGTCGGGATTGTTGTCGGCGCCAAGGATCCAGCTAAAGCCAGGGACGACGTACTGGCCGGTCCGGCTGAAAGAGCGTGTGAAGAAATCACGTACAACGCAGAAACCGCGGAACCCGCAGAGAAAATGCTCAGCGTTTTTCCGCGAGTTCTGCGAGCTCTGCGTTCAACGTCGTATTTCTTCACAAACTCTAAAATCTAAATCGCTAGAGGCTAGCGGGATCTGAGGGATGAGCGACAAAGGGTTCGGCGTGCCGTGCGATGAATGCGGAACCATCCTGCGCGAGTTTCGAGATGCCCTGCAACGAGACGAAAAGGAGTTGAAGGACCGCCTGCATCAGACAGCGAACGCATCCGGGCGGGCACCCGACGAAATGCGCTTGATGTGGGTGTCATCGGTCGCGAACGCACCAACCGACGAGATGCACGCGATCATCAGAGCGCAGTATCCGCGGATAGCCGATTTGCGACAGAAGCAGGCGGAGCATGAGTCGCGCGCCGGGCACTCGGTTTTTCGTGACGGATGGCAGACCATGAACATGCCCTACGAAGAACTGCTGAAGGTGATGCGGGTGCTGTCGTCGATCCGATGACTGCAGCTTCATGACGCGGTCAGTGGTTCGGAAAACGCGCATGCGCAACCGTCATGCGGCCGACGCGCTGTCGTCAGGTGGCGCGGATGCCGGCGTTGCGCCGACATCGACGAACGGGAGGTCGTGCGTCGCGTCGCGGTCGCACATTCGTTAGCGTGCGACCGATCGTGAACTGACTCGCGACAGTCCCTGCGGCTGACAGAGACCGCGCGCGTCACCGCTGAACTTGCGGGCCGTACACGATGGCCCTTGCGGCGATCATGCGTGACCCGCGTGGAGGAGTTGTGTCAGGTGCTCGAGAGCGGACTGGATCGTCCTGTGATAGATGACACGGGGCTGACCGGAAGGTACGTCCTCAAAATGCACACAGGAGTCGTCGACACGCGCGACTTTTTGCGGTGCTCTGTGACAAGCTTGGCCTCACCGCTACATCGGAGCGACGCGATGTACCGGTACTGGTCGTACGTCAGCGCTGACCGAGCCTCAAACCATGGCATGCCCCACACTCATCGCGGCCATCGCGCAAATGCCGAATTGACATGCCGCGCGGAGGCGCCGAGCCTTTTTCGGACCCTGCGGGCTTCGGGCCTTGATGCGGGCTGCGCCGCGCTCATCAGCGTTTATCGCTGGCCGTCGCAGGTGGGTGGACTGAGGTTCGGTTGTGTCGGATGCGTTGAAGGAGTGTGTGCCTAGCGTTCCTTGATCGACAGGCCTCGCGAGGCGGCGAACGCCATGAGCTCCGACATCGTCGCGGTGAAGTCGCTGGCCTCGTTCGCACTGCGCTGAAGGATGAACGCGGTTCCCTGCGGATAGCGTGCAACCTTCTCCTTGAGCGCTGCGATCGACGTAAAGCGATATTGCGCGAGCTCGATCTGAGATTCGTCAGGCTCGTTGATGCTCCACAACATGATTCTCGTGTCGTTGTCGTGAATCATGTAGTCGGTCTGCGTGCGGCAGTTGTCCGTGACGCATAGGGATTGCAGCTCGAGCAATTCACTTGCGCGCGTCAGCCAGCCCTGGCCGGTTCCGATCGCCTGTCGAAACGCGTCTTCGACCATCGCCTGTCTCGCGTTCGGACGTTCGACGACGTGGCTGTACGCCAGCTCTGCTGCTCGGCCGGCCCACGTCGCGTGCCAGCGCTGGAACGCCGTGCGCAGCGGCTCGAGCGCCGCCGGCGATCCGTGCCGCCCCAGCGTTTGAACAGCAGCAATGACGACGTCGGGGTCGGGGTTGTCGAGATCGGCGATCGCGCGCGTCTCGACAACCGGCGTCATCCGCACGTCCGCGATCTGGTTGAGAAATCTCCAGCAGCCGGTGGCGCGCGACGTCATCGCACGATCGAGCAGCGAGGAGCCTGTGGCCTCGTCGATACCCAGGAAATAAGCGACGATCGAGGTCTGCTGACTGCACGCCATCCGGCCGATCTTGTCGTCGGCGCTCGCTAGAATCCGCTGCGCGAGCTTCCTGGTTGCGTACCGTTGCACGAGCGCGGCATGGATCTCGCTGTTGCTCGCCTCAAAGTTCGCGGCAAGTGCGTCATCCAGGTCCGGCAACTCGGCGTCCGACAGGCTACCCAGCGTCTTCAGAGTCGCGCCGCGCCGGGGATTCTGGATCTCGCGGAGAATACGCGGTCGCGCTTCGTCTGGGGCGAGCTGCGCCAGCCGCCGGAGCGCAAGATCGGGAAGCGATGGTGCGTTCGTCGGCGGCGCATCGACGAGGCGGCGCAGCGCGGGAAGCATCGCCGGCCCGGCGACGGTGCGCCACTGATATTCGAGCAAGTTAGCCTGGCGCTCGACGGGCAGATCGAGAAACGCAGCGGCGAGCTGGTCCCGCGACGCCGCCGATCTAGCGGACGGTTGACGCTGCACCAATGTTTGCGCTTCCGCCAGCGTGATCGCGCGAGCACGATCGGTCTTGTTCGACAGCACAGCGGTCAAGATGTCCCCGTACTCCGACATGACGGCCTCGATCAGATCGGAGCGCTTGCTCAACTCACCGCCAGCGACGAGTCGTCCTTTTGTCTCTCGCGTCTGCGCTGGCCGAAATTCGGGATGCTGCAGGTAGACGGAAAGCGTCGACAACGTGCGCAGGTAACTGCCGGTCACCGGCTGGTCCGCCGCGCGAAGGCCGCCTTCCATCGCTCGAACGACAGCCGCTCGGTTCGACGCGTTGAACAGGCCGGCCATGTAGTCAAAGTCGCATCCCTGATCGGTGTCCGCACCGTACCGGCGGATCATCTCCATCGCCGCATCTTCCGTGCCGAGGAATCGCATCATCCGGCAGCCGGCGCGCGCGCCGAGGGGCGGCTGCTTCGCATCGACGATGCGGCGCGCAGTTTCGAGTTCCGCTGCTTCCCAAGTCGCACTACGCGGAAGGATCTCGAATGACATCGTGTTTGATTCGATGGGAATCACGGCATGCGGCGTGACTGATTCGTCGGTCACGCGTCGCGACTTGACGGCGAGCGTGTATATCCCTGGCTTGTCGAATGTAAACCACTCGTTCAACTCGAGCTGGACCGTGAACGGCTTCTCGCCGAGCACGCCCATACCGCGAATGCCACCGCCCACGTAGCCGCCGATCGACCCGAAGTAATCAAGCATCTGGTCCGATACGTCGTCGATTCGATCGATCACGAACTCATCGATTGTCAGCCGACCGCTGCGGTCGTACGTGGCGCCGTCCACGGAGAATCGCTTCGGCGTGAGGCTGCTGAATTCCAGCTCGATAGGAATGATTTCACCCGGCCTGAATTGGCGACGACCGTCCCCGAGTCGGAGCGTCAGCGTGATGGACGCATCAGGCTGCGATGGTTGGACGGCGCCACGAATGGGCGCCGCAGCTGTCAACTGCGCCAAGGCGGGAATGAGGAGAAAGATTGCTGAGGCCACGGAGCGCCCCTTCTTGGGTTAGACACCTCTTCGCGCAAAACGGTCTCCCATCAGTCCCGCGTCAGCGGGTAATCGGTCGTCGCGTTCGATGATGTATGCGGACGATCAGTAGCTCCCCAGGCAATCGGCGTCATCGGGCTGGGTGGGCTCGGCCACATGGCAGTGAAGCTGGCCGCGGTCCGGAGAGCCGAGGTCACTGTTACCTCGCCTGGCAAAATTGCCGACGCCAGGCGGCTCGGCGCGCGGGAAGCGGTGCTGTGGCGATGCCGATCCGGCCTGTCGAGCTCGGGAGACTTCAAAGGAAACCGCTACTCAGCGCGAAGCACGGTCATCGGATCGACCCTCGTCGCACGCCATGCCGGACGCCAGCTCGCCAACATAGCCAGGGCGAAGACAACTCCCGCGCTTACCGTCAGCGTTGCGCCGTCAGTCGCCGCCACACCAAAGACGAGACCAGCCAACGTTCGTGCGAGCAGGAGCGCGCCACCGACACCGATCGAAATCCCGATGAGCGCAACCGTGGCGCCTTCGCGTGTCACCGTGCGGAAAATCGTCGACGGCGCCGCACCGATCGCCAGCCTGATCGCGAACTCGCGTGTCCGTCGCGAGACAACACAAGATGTGACGCCGTATACGCCGACCCCGCATAGAATCAACGCCGCAACGGCGAACACCCACAACAACGTGGAGTTCAGCCTCGGCGAGGCGACCGCCTGATCGATCACGGTCTCCATCGACTGCACGTCGTACACGCCGAGATCCGGGTCAATCGCTCGAAGTTGCCGTTGAACAGTCTGGAGAACATTCAGCGACGTACCATCCGTCCTGACGAGGAGGTGTGCGTAACGCGAGGGGTTTTGAGAAGATGACAGATACACCACAGGCCGCACTTGATCGCCGAGACGGCTCTCCCTGATGTCTCCGATCACCCCGACAATCGTGTACGTGTCGGCCGTGCGCTCAGGCCACCACGGAGCCGATGCCGTCGATCCGAGAAACCCGAGATGAAGCGCCTCGCCCATCGGGTCCTCATCAGGCCAGAAGCGACGAGCCATCGACGCGTTGATGAGCGCGACCGATAACGTGTCCTGGCTGTCGCCAGCGTCGAAGATCCGGCCACGGATCAACCGCGAACCGAGGGCTGCGAGGTACCCGGGACTGATGACGCGGAAGTCGACGATCGGGTCATCCTCAGCCGGAGCGGCGTGTCCAGGGACCTGCAGTCTGGCGCCGAGTGACCATCCCAGGAATGGCCGTGTGTTCACAAACGCTGCCGCCGACACTCCACGAACGCCCTGAACGCGTCGGAGGAATTCTTCGTAGAAGCGCGACACACCGGCGGCATCGGGGTACGTCGTCCGCGGCAGCCAGACTTGCATCGTGGTCAGGCGGTCGGTACGAAATCCGGGATCGACCCGCTGCAGATTCCATAAGCTTCTCACCAGCAGCGTGGCGCCCGCCAAAAGCATCAACGAGAGCGCAATCTCGATCGTCAACAGCGCGGCGCCGGCCGCTCCATACGACGAGTCGCCGGACACTTTGAGGCGCCCGGTCCGGCTGGCTTGAAGTGCCGGTAAGGTGCCCAACAGCATGGCGGTGACGATCGTCACGGCCAGCGTCACACCCAGTACGCGGGTGTCGATGGTGACGCCGAGAGCACCTGCGATCCTGACTTCCGGGATGAAGGGCCACAAAGTGCGGAGCGCACCTGCCGCGAGTGGTACGCCGAGCATCGCCCCGATCACAGCGAGCAGGCCGCTTTCGGCCAGCATCTGTCGAATGAGGCGGCCGCGCGATGCGCCGAGTGCGGTGCGAACCGTCATCTCGCGCTCCCGAGCGCCCGCCGTCGCGAGCAACAGATTCCCAACGTTGATGCAAGCGATCAGGAGCACACACGCAACGGCGCCGAGCAACATCAGCAGGGCAGGCTGCAGATTCTTGTTCAACGGAAACACGGGAACGAGCCCGGCGCTCCAGCCATCATTCGTCGCGGGATACGCTCGCCCCAGGTCTCGACCGATGCGCTCCAGCTCCGGTTGTGCCTCGCCCCGCGTCATGCCGGGCGCGAGCCGTCCCAGAACAGCGATCGAGTGCGTCGCCCGCCCGCTTTGGAAGTCCGCATCGACGGTCATCGGCAGGAAGATCGCCGAATCCCGCCACAGGAAATAGAACTCCTTTGGCAACACCCCGATCACCGTCAAGGAGCGGCCGTCGACAAGCACCGATTGACCGACGATCGAACGATTACCTCCGAAGCGGCGCTGCCAGAACCCGTCAGTCAGAACGGCGACCTTGTCCCGGCCCGGTTCTTCCTCATCCGCCCCGAACGTGCGGCCGATCGCCGCGCGCACTCCCAGCATTTCGAAAAACCCGGGAGACACCGTCACACCGCGGATCTGCTCGGCGCCCGCATCGTGCGCGCTTGTGCCGGCAACGGAGAAGAACCAGTTTCGCCAGGCGATCATGTAGTCGAAGGCGCGGCTTCGACGCCGCCACTCGACGAAATTTCCTGGCGACGGCGGCACCGTGTCGGCGACGGTCAGGCGGAGCCTGGAGTTGACGTCGTAGATCCAGTACAAACGTTCGGGGTGATCGAAGGGTGGCGGCCGAAGCAACAAGCCGTCAGCGACGCTGAACATCGCGGTATTGGCGCCAATGCCGAGAGCAAGAGTGAAGATGGCGGCGAGCGCAAAGCCAGGACTCCGTCGCAGCATGCGCCATCCGAAGCGCACATCAGTCAGGAGATCCGGCATCCAGGGGACGCGGCTCTGTTCCGCCATCGCTCAAACGAAACCACTACGCGAGAAAACTCACCAGTTCGGTGTTCACGCGATCGGCGTGTGTCCATAAGATGCCGTGCGGACCGCCAGGGAGCTCGACGAACTTGACGTTCTTGATCATCTTCGCCTGCCTTCTGGACGTGGCATCCGGCGGCAGGATGCGGTCGGCGTCGCCGTGCAGAATGAGCGTGGGCACGTTGTTCTTCGGGATGTCCTTGCGGAAGTCCTCGATCCAGCAGTCGACGCACGCCACGGTCCCGATGGCGGAGGCGCCGGCAGCGACGTTCCAGTTGTCTTCGAGCACGCGCTCGCTCACGAGCTTCCCGCCCGTGACGTCGTAGTTGTAGAAGTTGCGCAGGAACTCCATC
Organism: Acidobacteriota bacterium; assembly: GCA_003222535.1. Lineage (GTDB taxonomy): Bacteria > Acidobacteriota > Vicinamibacteria > Vicinamibacterales > CAVVIG01 > QHWJ01. The sequence continues at coordinate 6,897 of QHWJ01000181.1, forward strand.
AGGAACGTGGGGCGGTCCGCTCGAATGGCGGCCTTGATGCCCTCGAACACGTTGGCATCCACACCTTCTGGATTGTCCTTCGCTTTGACCAGATACGGTCCGAGCGTGCCGATGAGCACCGCTTTGCGCACGCGCTTGCTGCCGTATTTCCCGAGATATCTGGTGACCTCGCCGGACCCCATCGAGAATCCAACCAGCGCGACCTTCTTGAGGTCGAGCTTTTTCAGCAGCCTGTCGAGATCGGCGGCGAACGTGTCGTACTGGTAGCCGATTCCGGTTTTGCTCGAGCGGCCGAAGCCGCGGCGATCGTAGGTGATCACGCGATGGCCGGCGGCGAGCAGCGCCGCCGTTTGCTTTTCCCACGAGGCGCCGCTGAGCGGCCACCCGTGAATCAGCACGACCGGCGATCCCGATCCGTGGTCCTCGTAATACAGGTCGATCGAGGTGGAGTTTTCCTTGCCGACGGTGATCATGCTCATTCCGTGCTCCTTCAGGCGACGAGTCGCCACGTTCGCAGTGGTCGACGAGATCCGTGAGCACATCGAGCGTCGCCCTCAGCGTTTCGATGACGCGTTTCGGGGTCAGCAGCGGAATGGCATGACGGCCACGTCGGCGATAGATTTTGAAGTCGGTGCAGTGTCACACGCCCGATTTCGGTTGTCAAAGCGTCAACCCCTCGCCATGCGGCGAGCGGAGCTCGTGTCCGCCAACTTCGATCTGGAGATCGTCGAGCACGCGCAGGAATTCGCCGTAGAAGTCCGCGACCGCTCCTGGCACAAGCGCGATCGTTCGCCGCCGGCCGTCGCTCATGTCGATGACGAGCGTATGGTCGATGAAATCAAAGGCGATCTCGAACGCGCCGTCGCCGTAGGGTGTCATCTTCATTCTCAGTAGTGGAATCGATACCGGATGCCCGCCGACACCTGTCGAGGGCTGTTGAAATGTGTCCCTCCGAACGTGTTGCTCTCATCGAGCAGAAAGTGCGTGTCTCCCACGTTCAAGGCGGTCACGATCACGGTCCACCGCTGACCGAACGGCTTGCTGCCCTGAAGGCTGACGATCGTATGCGCCGGTTTGTGGGCCGGCCCGTCACCCTCGAGGAATCCGGAACCATATCCAATCGAGCCGGACAACCAGGTGCCCGCCGGGAGTGCGACGTCCACGCCGGCCGTGAGCGTGTCGCGTTGATCGTGATCGAGGAAAAAGAACTCGCCGCCGGGCGGTTCGAATGACGTCAAGCCACCGCTGACGGCGCCTCGACCCTCGACAGACTGATGGGCATAGGCGAGATGCGCTTGTGCGCGCCGGCCGCGCGGCGACCGCATCGTGGCCTCCCATCCCCGGATGCGCGCGGTATCGATCGTCAGAGGAAGGAAGATGTTCGAGTTTCCAATGACATCGTGATCGAAGAAATTGCGCGCGTTCGTCCGGAAGTAATCGAGATCGATTGCCCAGCCGCGCGCGGGGATTGCGACTCCCACCTCATATTGTTCGTCACGTTCGCCCTTGAGCGGCAGAAACCCGAATCCCTGGTCCACTGCAAGGTCGAGCAGCGCTCCGGACACCGTTGTCAAGGGCGGAGCCTGATAGTACCGGCCATAGGAGCCTCGCACGGCGCATTCACAACCCGGCAGGCGGATCGCCGCGCCCACTCGCGGGCTCACGGCGGACTCGGTGATGGCACCCGAAAAGCGCGTCACCCGCACGCCGCCGTTCAGAGTCAGCCGGCCGGTCGCCGCGAACTGATCTTCCGCAAAGACCACTTCGACGTGACCGGTGGGCACCTGTGTCTGATTCAGCGCTGCTCCGCTGGCACCCGATTGAAGCCCGAACAGGACATCATCCTGCTGATGGAACCCGTACACGCCCACCCGGCCGTTGTGCTGTCCACGTGAGACGGCCAGAACGGCCTGGCCACCGACGTACCGGGAGGCTCGGTGGTCCGTGGTGATGATCGGGTCGTTCGATCCGCCGTCGAACGCGGCGCGGTTGTAGTGGTAGAACGGCGAGACGGTCACGAACGCACCGGAGCCGATGGTGTGCAGCCACGAGAAATTGGCGAAGCCATCCCGCTCTCGCTGATGATCATCGATGCCGGCGGCCTGTTCGTCCGGCCCATTCGGGATCTGGTAGTGATCCGCCCGGACGGATGCGACGAGCCTGAATTGATCGGTGGGCGTGGCCCTGTACATCCACGATCCAAAGCCGCCGACACCGGTGCCCCGGTCGTGGATCGTGTCGGCCACGGGGGTCTCGAGACCCAGGTCCGTGCGATTCGCGTTCACGCTGACGTAGTACGCGGCACGGTCGCCGTGATCGCCCAGACTGAACTGGTCATTGGTTTCACGGAAGCTGCCGTAGTCGAGCAGCGGCTCCGCCTCGCGATTCCGCTCGAAGCCCGATCGTGGTACCACGTTGAACACGCCGTACGTCCGATCGCCGAACTCGGCGGAATAGCCGCCCCGCTGGATCTCGATGGTCTCGATGTCCTTCGGATCGAACTGGGGTCCGACGTTGCCGGAGATGTTCGTGTTCGGGACCGGGACGCCGTCCACGAGCCATGAGACCTGATGGCCCCCGCGAATGTGCAGGAGGTCGTGTACGAGGTAGGCACCGGGGACGAACTGCGTCACCGCATCCAGGCTGTTGCTGCGGAGCGCCCCGGGCGTGTGCTCGATTTCATCCCGCGTGACCAGACTCTCGGTCGTCACGGACTTCAGGTTGATGGTGCCTTCCGTCCCCGTGACGTGAACGGTCTCCGACACCGCGCCAAGCGGCAAGGCCAGCGCGAGCGATGTCACGTCCCCCGACCTGACGATGATCCGTTGTTCGACGGTTTGAAATCCTTGTCTCGCCGCCGAGATCACGTATTCGCCCGCCGGCACCGTCGTAAACAAGAACTTTCCCCCGGCATCCGTCTGCGCTTGTTCCCGCCAGCTCGATAGCTGCGCGCGCAACGTGATGTCGGCCTGTGGTATGGGACGACGTTGTGGATCGTCAACGATGCCGCTGACGCTGCCAAAGATTCCTACGGTCTGGCCGGCGGCCAGACCCGACATCGACACGAAAACGCACACCATCGCCAACCACATGATTGGCGACCACAAATTCCTGGATCGCATACACACTCCCTGGAAAACCCTGAGTTCGCGAGTCCCTCCGCTCGATTGCCAGCATGGCCGGCAGCTACATGACGTCGAGCGCGGAATCAGGCGCGAGGAGGTGGTGAGTCAGGAACGAGGCAGGAATCGAGCGGACGTGATTCGAGGCAGGCCGACCGTGGCGGACCGACAGCCGGTTCGGGAGCAACGATTGGAACCGCGAGTACGGCTGAGGGTCCAAACAGGCTGGCGATCAGAGTCGCGGCGCTGTCGGTCGTGCCGCGGCACGAACAGGACTTTGTTTTCGATGTGGACCGGGTGTGGTGCATCGGACAGATCTGCCCGTCACCGTGGGAACACGTGCATTCGAGAGCAGCAACTGTATTCGGCATTCCGGCGCAGAGGGACGCCGGCGTGACGGTCAGGACGCTGAGTTGAGCGACCAACCATCCGCCCGCCAGATGCTGGAGCCGACGCCGGAACGCCTGCATGAAATTGCAGGTTACCACAACGGGTTGCGCCTGGGTCCACTCACTTACGCCGCGACGTCGCCGGGCTTCAGGGTGGGGAAGCTTCCCCTACGGGTTTTGCGCGCAGGTCGACTCACTGCAACAGAAGGACGGCGGGACACTGTGGATTCAGCGTCGCGCCTGGGCGAGGCCTTGCCGAGCGGCCGGCGATTTCGGGTCGAGCGATAGCGCCTCGGCGAAATAGCCGGCCGCGGCATGCCGGTTGTCTGCCGACATTTCAAGCAGTCCGAGGTTCACGTATGTGGCGCTGTCGCGCGCGTTGAGCCGAAGCGCCGTTTCAAACGCCCGTCGCGCGGCGGGCCTGTCGCCGAGCGTCGCCTCTATTGCGCCGGCCAGGTTGTACGCCGCCGCGTAGCTCGGATCGATCGCCACCGCCTGCCCCGCCAGACGCCGCGCCGCCGCAAGATCGCGACGCATGAACCTGGCCGCCGCCATGTAATACGCGGTGGTCGCGCGGTCGCCCGCCACCTGCTGGAGCGTCGTCGCGACCGGCTCCAGCCGCTCGACGTCGCCGATATCGGCGAGGATCGACGCCAGTTCGTCGAGCGCGGCCGGCGGAACCGGCACGATACGGCACGCCGCCGTGGCGGCGGCGATCGCTCGATCAGACGATCCGGCCGCTGCCAGCAGTTTCGCCAGCGCGATCAAGACCGGCGAAGCCTGCGGGTGCGCGCGTGCCGACGATTCGAGCAGCGCCAGGGCGCGATCCTCGCGATGCGACGCGATCGCGGTCCGCACCAAGCCGTCGAGCGATGCGGCATCGGTCACGTCGCGGGAGAGGCTCCGTTGATAATCGTCGAACGCGCTCGCGTAGTCGCTTGCGGCCAGGAGCATCGCGCCGCGATTCCGCCACTCGGCCGGCGTCGCGCTGTCGCGCGCGCGCCGGATGACCGCCGGCACGGCCTGCTCGTCCGCAACGCCCCTCAACGCCGCGGCCGTGTCCTCCGACGTACGACTCGCAACGGCCCGCGGCCCTGAGAATTCCAGCGCCATGCGATCGTCGGTCTGGATGATGGCACCCTCGCTGAACCGCTTCAGATCGGCGGGAGCCGCCGCGAAGAGGGACAGAATCTCGAACGGCTCCAGGACGGATTGCGCGCGCAGATCGGCCGCGACGCCCGGCCTCTGCCAGCCACGGGCGATATTCGCCAGCATGCCGTCAATCGGACCGGTCGAGGCGACGAGAAGGACGTCGCTGTCGCCGGCCAGCCATGCCGTGGCATCGGGAAATACCGAAAGGAAGGTCGCGACGATCGATCGGAAATCCGCGCCGGTGATGTCGTAGGTATGCGCCCACTGGCAGATCACGCCGCCCGGGGCGAGGCGGCGCCGCGCCGCGGTAAAGAACTCCCGCGTGAACAGCGTCGCGACGCCCGCCATCCAGGGATTCGACGGCTCGGAGACGATGACGTCGTAGAGCTGCGATGTCAGCAGCAGATGTGAACGGCCGTCGCCGACGATCAGGTGAGTACGGGGATCGTCGAGCGCCCGCCGGTTGTCCGCCGCAAAGTACCGCGACGCGTGCACGACCTCCGGAGAGATCTCGACGACGTCCGCATGGGAGACGGGATGTGCGAGTGCGGAGCCGAGCGTCACGCCACTGCCCAACCCGATGATGCACACGTGTTGCGGGTTCGAATGAAGCAACAACGGCAGATGGGCGAGCGTTTTCTGCGTCAGCATGTCACCCCCGTTCGATGCGTCAACTTTTCCATCGACCGACAGTGACAACGTGCCGGTGAGCCGCTTCACCGAAACCGTCGACGCGGCGCCCTCGCGGTAGTAGACGAGCGTGCCGGCCTTCAATGCCGATTCGAGATCGAGATCGCGATCGATGTACCGCGCGTACTTGTAAACCCCGCTGGCCAGGAGCTCACGGTCCCAACCGGGGGTCCAGATGAGCAGCGCCAGAAGACACGCGACGGGCACGAGGCCCGTGGCACGCGCACGCGACGGCGGCAGGCCGCACACCGCGACCACGCCGCCGGCGATCATCAGGAGGATGCTGGCGAGCAGGAAGGTCTGTTGAAGCCCGATGGCCGGGATCGCGACGAAGCCGGCGACGAGCGATCCGCCGACCGCGGCCACGGTGTTGACCGCGTAGACCACGCTGACATGCCGTACGGCCGACGCTTCGTCGCCCCCCGCCAATTCGAACGCGAGCGGAAACGCCGCGCCGAGACACGCAGCGGCCGGAAGGAGCAGCGCCGCGGCGAACAGCGTGTGGAGCGGCAGCGATTGGTTGAAGCCGCTCGAAGACGCCAACTGCTGCGCGATCAGCCGCGGCACGTACGCGGCGACCAGCGAGGATCCGAGGATCGCGGCGATCGACGCAAGCCCCAGCGCGAGCGACAGCCCGAACGCCGGACGCCGCGTGCGGCCGGCCACCGACGCGCCCAACGCCGAACCGCACGCCGTTCCCGCGATGAGAGCCGCCACGGTGGCCGAGAACGCGTATGTCGTGGGGCCGACAACGAGCGCGAGAACGCGCGTCCACGCGATCTCGTACATCAACGCCGCGAATCCCGAAAGGCCCAGCGCCGCCGCTGCAAGCCATGACGGACCTCGGCTGAGGGATCGCGCATGAACGGAGCTGGATGCGGACCGCGGATCCGATCGGACTCGATTCCTGGATCGTGTTGCCGTGCTCGCCGCGCTCGGAAGACCCCCGGGGGCACGACGGACGACGACCAACGTCGCGAACACGGCCAGGGCACCTGCCGCGACGCCGGCGAACGTAGTACCTCGCACCCCGATTGCTGGAATAAGCACGAATCCGGCGCCGAGTGCACCGGCGGCTGCTCCAGCGCTGTTCGCCGCGTACAACAGTCCGCTGCCCCGCCCGGCCTCGCCGGGCCGCGCGAACCAGCGCACCGCGATCGGGAAGGTGGCGCCGAGCGCCAGCGCCGGTATGAACATCAACGTCAGGCACGACGCCAGCCGGATCGTCGCGAACAGGAATCCCGGCGATCCGTTCCGGTAGGACCAGACAAGCAGCGGCGTCAGACCCGTCAACTCATATGGCACGGCGATCGCGATCACACCGACCGCCACTTCAAGTGCAATGTAGGTGTAGAGCGATTCGGTTGGCGTCAGCCGCGGCGCGACCCGGCCCGCGAGAATCGACCCGGCGGCGAGCCCGCCCATGAACGCGGCGACGACGGTGCTCGCCGCCGCGAGGCTGTGGCCCATGTGCAACGTGAGCAGCCGCGTCCAGCTCACCTCGTAGATGAGGCCCGCCAGCCCGGAGCACATGTAGGCGGCGAGAAACAGCGATCGCGGGCTCATCCAGCCAATGTCGTTCTTCGATGGATCCCGTGGCGGTACGAGTCCGGCCTGGCTCAATGACTTGTTCGACGACACCGCCAGACTGAAATCCGGAGGTCACGGCGAGCCTGAAGGCTCGCCCTGCATCCGCCAGCGAATCATGACGCCGGTCCTGCGGGATTGTCGCAATAGCCGTGCGACAGAGTCAATCACGCAGATAGCCGCCGTTTTGCTTTCAGCGCAATCACGATTGCTCACGCGCGATTGACGGACGTATGATGTCCGCTTCAATCCACGCGGTGACGCCCACAAATCAATCCATGTCGACACACGCCCGATCGTGATCGATTGGGGGGAGGCTGCGGATGGCGAAGAGGAAGGAAAACCCGACACGACGGCTGCGCCATCCAGCGCCGGAAGGAGGATCGATGAAAGGTGCTGATGTGATGGCGCTGATTGAGGAGAAACACGTGCAGGCCGTGGATGTCCGGTTCGTCGACCTGCCGGGGTTGTGGCAGCACTTCACGGTGTCTGCCAAAGAGTTCAGCGCGGATGCCTTCGAAGAGGGCCTGGGGTTCGACGGCTCGAGCATTCGAGGCTTTCAGGAGATTCAGGAAAGCGACATGCTCCTCGTGCCGGATCCAGATACCGCGTTCCTCGATCCCTTCACGGTCGCTCCCACGTTGGTGCTGATCGGCGACGTCAAGGATCCCGTGACCGGCGAGTGGTACACGCGCGATCCGCGGCGCATCGCGAAGAAGGCCGAGAAGTACTTGAAGTCCAGCGGGATCGCCGACACCGCGTACTTCGGCCCCGAGGCGGAATTCTACATCTTCGACGACGTCCGCTTCGCTCAGAGCTACAACCATGCCTACTACTACATCGACTCGGTCGAGGGATTCTGGAATTCCGGACGCGAGGAGAACCCGAACCTCGGCTACAAGCCGCGCTTCAAAGAGGGCTACTTCCCGGTTCCGCCGATGGACCAGCTCCAGGACATCCGCACGGAGATGCTGCTCACGCTCGAACAGGTCGGCGTGCAGGTCGAGGTGCAGCATCACGAGGTCGGGACGGCGGGACAGGCCGAGATCGACATGCGGTTCGATTCCCTGCTGAAGATGGGGGACAACCTGCTCAAATACAAATACGTCATCAAACAGGTGGCGCGGCGGCACAACAAGACGGTCACGTTGATGCCCAAGCCGATTTTTCAGGACAACGGATCAGGCATGCACGTGCACCAGAGTTTGTGGAAGGGCGGCAAGAATCTGTTCTTTGAAAAGGGCAAGTACGCGGATTTGAGCCAGAGCGCGCTGTACTACATCGGCGGCATTCTCAAGCATGCGCCCGCGCTGCTCGCCTTCTGCGCGCCCACGACCAATTCGTACCGCCGGTTGGTGCCTGGCTACGAGGCGCCGATCAACCTGATCTACTCTCAGCGGAACCGCAGCGCGGCGGTCCGGATCCCCCTGTATTCCCGCAGCGAGAAGTCCAAGCGGGTCGAGGTGCGCTTCCCCGATCCTGCGGCGAACGGATACCTCGCGTTCAGCGCCCTGCTGATGGCCGGGCTGGACGGCATCCGGAACAAACTCACGCCGCCCGGGCCGCTCGACAAAGATCTCTACGATCTCTCACCGGAAGACCTGGCCAAGGTCGCCAAGACGCCGGGCAGCCTGGACGAGGTGCTTGACGCCCTGGAGAAGGACCACGCGTTCCTGCTCAAGGGCGATGTGTTTACTCGTGACGTGATCGACATGTGGTTGAACTACAAGCGCCTCAAAGAAGTGGACGCGATTCGCCTCCGCCCACATCCATGGGAGTTCGCGTTGTACTTCGATATCTGAGGTCGCGTGGGTCACGTAGGTCGGGTGGGTCGGGTAGGTCAGGTAGGTCGCGTGGGTCGGGTAGGTCACCGTAGGTCGGGTAGGTCGCGTAGGTCGGGTAGGTCGCGTAGGTCGCGTAG
>QHWJ01000181.1:15801-25998 GCA_003222535.1 Acidobacteriota bacterium
GTCTCGTACGGAGCGCGAAGGCTTTAGCCGAGCGTGGAAGGTCGCGTGAGTCGGGGAGGTCAGGTAGGTCGCGTGGGTCACGTAGGTCAAGGTAGGTCGCGTGGGTAAGGTGGGTCAGGTGGGTCGCGTGAGTCAGGTGGGTCGGGGAGGTCTCGTACGGAGCGCGAAGGCTTCAGAGCGGGTGAAGAAATCCCGCATTTCTTCACAGACTCTTTAGCCGAGCGTCGAAGGTCAGGTAGGGCGCCCCATCCGCCGCAGCCATGTGCGCAGGCCCTTGAACGCGGCAAGCATTTCCTGATAGGAGAAATTCGCGTTCCGCCCGCTCGGATTCGGCAGCACGAACACCCGCGCGCGCTCGAAGCGCTCCGTCTGCAGTCCGAGCACGATTGCCTCGCCGGGCCTCAGGGCAAAGACGAAGCGGAAGAGCGTGACGCCGACAAAGGCGACGACCTCCGGTCTCACGCGCCGCACTTTTCGCCGGAGCGCGCGCAAGCCGGCGACGTATTCCTCGGGACGCAGCGTGTCAATTCCCGGAGTGGGGCGCGGAATCAGGTTGGTGATCCCGAATCCCCACTCGGGCAGCCGGCGATCCTCCTCGTGGCCGATTGGCTCGGAGACGAGCCGCGAGTCGTACAGAAGCTGCCAGAAGCGGTTCGAGTATCCCGCGAAATGATGGCCCGTCGCGGCGGAGCGGATGCCGGGGTTGATGCCGACAAACAGGACGCGGACCGGGCGGCGGATGCAGTCGCCGAGCGGCGGTAGAATGGCGGCCATGAACTGGCTGTTCAAGGAAGAGCCGTCCCACTACGCCTTCGACGCGCTCGTGAGGGACAAGAAGACTGTCTGGAGCGGCGTCAGGAACCCGCTCGCGCAGAAGCATCTGCGGTCCGTGAAGAAAGGTGACCGCATCTTCTACTACCACACCGGCGACGAGAAGTCGGTCGTGGGAATCGCAAAGGCGCTCGGAAATGCGTACCCCGATCCGCAGGACAAGACCGGCAAGGCCTCAGTCGTTGACGTCGGCCCGGTGAAGACGCTCGCCCGCCCCGTGACGCTCGCGGAGATCAAGGCGGATGCGGCGTTCAAAGACTTCGCCCTGGTCAGAATCTCACGCCTGTCGGTCATGCCCGTGTCGGATGCCGAATGGGCACGCATTGAGAACATGGCGTCGGGAGGGTCCGGCCGGTCTGGTGGGTCTGGTAAGGCAGGCACATAGAACACTGAGGCTCTTTTCTTCGAGCTCTAACTCGACTCTACCCCACCCGACCTACGCAACCTACGCAACCAACCCGACCTACCCGACCTACCCAACCTACTCGACCTACCCGACCTACCCAACCTACCCGACCTACCCGACCTACCTGACCTACGCGACCTACCTGACCTACCCGACCTGCGCGTCCTCAGTCGCTCTTCGAGGCCGCTGCGCGAAGCTGGCGGCCCACGCCCTCCACCTGCTCCAGCAACCGCAGGATGTTCTCGCCCAGGATGTTTTTCACGTCCTGCTCGGAATAGCCCTTCGCAAGGAGCGCCGCCGTGATCTTCGGCAGCTTCGACACGTCTTCCATCCCGTCGGGCACTGTCGTACCGTCGAAGTCCGAGCCGAGGCCGACGTGCGTGGGGCCGACGAGCTTCACCGCATGATCGATGTGATCGACGATCTTCTCCCACGACACGCGCGGCAGCTCCGCCGACGGGACGTTTTTCTGCTGCGCCTCGTACCGCTCGTTCGACAGGAAGCCGACCGAGTAGTTGATCATGACGACGCCGCCCTTGCCGCCGAGCGCACGGACCATGTCGTCGGTCATATTGCGAGGATGGCCGGAGATCGCGCGCATGGACGAGTGCGAGGCGACGAGCGGCGCCTTGCTTGTCTCGATCGCATCCCAGAACGTCTTGTCGGAGACGTGGGAGATGTCGACCATCACGCCCAGGCGGTTCAGCTCGCGGACGACGTCCTTGCCGAAGTCTGTCAGGCCGTTGTGCGCCGGCTTGTCGCCCGACGAATCGCTCCAGTTGGTGTTCACGCTGTGCGACAGCGTCAGATACCGCACGCCGAGACGCTGGTACTCGCGCAGGACGGCAAGGCTGTCGTCGATCATGTGACCGCCTTCCATCCCCATCAGCGCCGCGATCCTGCCGGCCTTGTTCGCCGCCCGCACTTCCGCGGCCGTCGTCGCCAGCGCGATCTCGTTCGGGTGCTGCTCGGTGAGCCGCCGGACGTGATCGATGAGGATCAGCGCGCGCTTCACCGCTTCGGGGCCGGTGACGGTGCCGGGCATGTAGATCGAGAAGAACGCGGCGTCGAGCCCGCCCTCGCGCATGCGTGGGAGATCGACATGGTTCTCGCCGGATTCCGGCTGGTGCCGGACCATGAAGTCCCAGCCGTCCCTGCCGAGCATCATGGTCGTGTCGATGTGCGTGTCGACGACGATCGCCTGCTTGTGGATGCGAGCCGCGCGGGCCTCCGGCGTTTCAGCCGTGGTTTTCTTCGCCGGCGCCTGCGCGCTCAGCAGCGCTGCCGCGAACACGACAAGCGCAAGAGTCTTTCCCATCCTGCCCTTCCTGCCTCTTCCACGCTCGGCTGAAGCCTTCGCGCTCCGACCTACCCGACCTATCTGCCCTACCCGACCTACGCGACCTACCCGACCCACGTGATCCGGACGTGTTGGCGTCGGTCGTTGATTTCAGCGGAGTCCGGGCTTCAGCCGGACCTTGTCTTCAGTGGAGTCCGGCTTCAGCCGGACCCTGTCTTCAGTAGCGTCCGGCTTCAGCGGACCGTGAATTGTACTCTCGCCAGCAGCCAGGTGACGACCACGAGCATCGGCGCCCACATCAGCGTCAGCGGGGCGAAGCCCATGCGTTCGTACAGGAACCCGCTCAGCGCCGGGCCGCCGAGCAGGCCCGCGCCCCACGCCATGTTGTACAGACCGTAACCGACGCCGAACGATCCGGCGCCCGAGATCGAGACAGCTTCCGCCATGTAGGTGAGCGACGGAGTAATCACGAGCGCCATGGCCATCGTGTTCAACACGAAGAAAGCCATCGTCCACGGATAACTCCACGTGACGCTGAGCAGGGGCAGCGCGCACGCCACCAGCAGCAGGCCGATCGTCATCAGGCGCCGCCCGCCCCACCGATCGGTCAGGCGTCCATAGATCGGGTGAAGAATGAACGAGGCGAGCGCACCGCTGCCGAAGAGCAGCCCGATGCGCGCGGGCCCGATGCCGAGCGTCGCCGCGAGAAACAGCGGCAGCACCGGTTCGAGCATCGACATGGTCGCGGACGCCGCGATCACGGCGAGCGTGCAGACCGCGACGGGCGGGGACCTGAGGACGACGCCGATCGGCACCGGTTCGGTCTCGGCTCGCGGCGACGGAATGTCGAGCCAGAGGAAGCCGGCCGCCCCCAGCGCGGCCAGCCCCGCCACGGTGAGAAACGGCGCGCGGATGCCGCCCGCTTCATAGAGCCAGCCGCCGATGGTCGGGCCAATCATCACCGCGGCGCTGGTCCCGGACATGACGATCCCGCTCATGCGCCCACGCTCATCCGGCCCGTAGCGATCGGCGATCAGCGCGAAGCCGACGACCCACGTGACGGCATCGGCGGCGCCCTGGACCAGGCGCGCGGCGAACAGCCACGGCAGCCCTTCCGAATACGCGAACAGCAGGGTGGCCGCCGCGAGCGCCAGCATGCCGCCGACGAGCGGCGCTTTGCGGCCCATCCGATCGGACACGGCGCCCATCGGAATCGACACGGTCAGCAGCGTCACGCCGAACGACGCGAACAGCAGGCCGATCGTCGTCGGCGACGCGCCGAGCCTATGGCTCAGATCCGGCAGCACCGGCACGGCGACCGAGTAGGCGACGATGTCGATGAAGGTCGCGAACGTGATGAGGGCGACGGCGACGGAGCGGGAGCCACGAAGAGACATAAAAATTGCAGGATGGCAGAATCGCAGGACGGCAGGAAGGAAAGGTTTAAAGGAAAGTGTTGCTGTATTTCGGCGACTCGTTCTCGCCGACCACCTTGACGCGATCTCCAGTCTGAAACGATTTGAGGGTGCGAAGGGCCTTTGGTGGGACCGGGATCTTAAATGTGATGGTGCGGTCGGTCTTATCGACGGCTACGACTTCCACTGGGAGGACATAGCGATAATTACCTGTGGAGCTCGTGTCGCACTGGCCCACGTAGATGATGTCATCTGTCTCACCCTCACGGCCGGTCGCCCGCGTCAGAATGACTCGGTCACCCGGCTTGAATTGATCGATGTAACGAAGCACGTGCTCGCGAAATTCGGCCTTCAGAATCGCCAGCCTCGCGTCCTGGTTGATTCCGACCAACTCGCCAGACCAGACGTAGCTGCGCACCGGTGACCGTGGCGAGGAGGAGCGGTGCGACGGCACACAACCGCGCACAACAGCGCGACTGCTGTCGGGAATGTGTTGCTTGTCATGGATCCTCCTCGCTCGCCTCAACGCTGGCTGAGGGCATGAAATCGACTGCGGGTAATCAGTGAGAAAATCCAGCGCACTCGGGGAGGCGACACGCGCGGCGAGACGGACCGCGCCACCGGCTTGCCCGAGCGGTCTGACAGATTCCATCCGCGTGTCTCGCGCCCGCATTCGGCGCACTCGAGATACAGACGGCCTGGTGCCCGGCGGAAGCGATCGTCATGGCCGAGCATCAGGCATCTGAGTGAATCCCAGCGCGCCTTCACGTCCGTTCCTCACGCGCTCCCAGCGCCAGTTGCGGCCGTCACCCTACTCAGCAGCTTCACCACGGCCACAATTCGTCCCCCCGAATGCCACAATCACGATCGGCACCAGCAACCAGCGACTCAGCGACCAGCGACCAGCGATCCCGATCAGCGCACCGAGATCACCCAACGCGCTCCAGACCGACCACATGACCCGCCTCGAAACGCGTCTCGAGCGGCCTCGTGTCCGGATTCTCCGACCGGTCCGACGCAGGCCGCCTCGCGTTACTTCCCGAATGGCGAATTCACGAACAGCGAGATTCCCGTCGTGAATCGGTTCACGTGCTGCGTGTCGGCCGCGTTCACGATGAAGTGCCGATAGTCAGCATTCACCCCGAGCCAGTTTGTCAGCCGATACGTCGCCCCGGCGCCGAGGTTGGTTGCCGGATTCGTCTCGCGGCTGTACTGCACGATGTGCGAACCCGCCATGGTGGTACTCGCGACTGTCGATCCGGTGAAGCCACCGAATCCCGCCGTGGCATACGGAACGAGCCGTCCCCACGGTGAGGGGCGCACGAACAGATTCGCATTCGTGTGGTACGCGTTCACGTGCACATCCGATGACGGCGCGAACGGCGACACACTCGGGGCCACCGATCCGGCCTTATCGAACGGCGCGTGCGGTAGCGCGCCGAATTCGCCGGCGAGGGCGACGTGGTCGCTCACCTTGTAGCCCCCGGACAGATCCGCTGCCGCGGTGGGGCCGAACGTGCCGAACGATGGACCGACGCCGGCGTTGACGAACCAATGATGGTGATCGCTTTGGGCGGCAGCTGGTGTGGCGGCTGCGCCGGCCACCAGCAGTGCCAGAATGACGGTTATGCGACGCATACTCATACCTCCCCGATTCGTACGTAACGATATGGAAACGCCACCGCATCCACGGAAGCGGCCACGTCGTCCTCCTGCCCTCCGTCCAGCGTCAGCGCCGCCGACACGGTGGTCATGGACATGTGGATGTCAGTGACTGAGCACGTGGCCTGACTTCCCTCCTCGTCTGGGAGCCGTAGATGGACCTACGAGGCTTCGGCCGTCGCCTTGAGAAGATCGCTGAACGCCGTCAACTCCCGGTGGCCGAGGTGGCCCAGGCAGCGCGCGTGCAGGTCCCGAACGCGCTCGTCGATGTTCGACAGCAGATCTAGTCCCTGCTCCGTGATCTGCGCGCGCACGACCCGCCGGTCAGCACCCTCACGGCGACGACTGATGAAGCCCCGTCCTTCCAGCCGATCGAGCAGCCGCGTGATGTCGGGATCGCGGCTAATCAATCGATCGCCGACTTCTCGACACTTCAGCCCATCCGTCTCGGTGTGCCGTAACGCCTGCAACACGCTGTACTGGCTCAACGTCAGGCGAAATGGACGGAGCATGTCGGTCAGACTGCGTGTGAACGTCTCGGCGACGCGCAGGATGCCGAGGAACACGTGCTGCTCGAAGGGGCTGCGGTTCTCCACGGTGTCCATAGCCCGAAATATAGTAGTTGTTAACAACTATTGTCAAGTAGGACTGTCGTGACGAAGCTCAGTTAGCGAGTATTGCCGGCTCAGCTAGAAACTGAGGCTTGGGATCGGCTTGGGGCGTCGATTCGGGCTCAGTGCTCGGCCATCGGGAGCGCGATGATGAATTCCGCCCCTGCCCCACGCCCGCGCTGTGCGCCTGGATCGATCCACGATGGAGTTCGACCAGCCGTCGCGTCACGTTCAGGCCGACACCCAGTCCGCCGCCGTTGCCGTGATGCCGAAATGCGCACAGCGCGTCATTCACCATCGCACGATCAGAGACTCAATCGAATCACGCGGTCGTCGCCGGTCGCGCACGGGTCCCACAGAGCTCCACCAGATCGTCGATTCGTGCGGTGCCAGCACACATCACCGAATCGGCACCACCCCAGTACAGCTTGACGCTCCCGTCTGGCTCCGAGACGACGCCGCACGCGAACACCACGTTCGGCACGTAGCCGGTCACTTCCCACGGATCTTCGGGCTGGAGGATCCAGTCGTCGGCCACACCGATCACCCGCGACGGATCGTCACGTTCCAACAGCGCGACTCCGAGCCGATACACGGCGCCGCCCATCGTCTGAAACACACCATGGTAAATCTCGAGCCAGCCGCGGTCGGTCAGGATCGGCGGCGCGCCCGGTCCGACTTTCATTTCGTCCCAGTGGTACGCGGCCGGCGTGATCAACAGTCGTGAGTCGCCCCAGTGCACGAGATCGTGTGAATACGAGATCCAGATCGACCACTTGCCAATGTGCGAATGCGGGCGATCCAACCGTGCGAAGCGACCGCCGAAACGTGCCGGAAAGAGGACGACGTTGCGGTGATCGGCTTCGGTAATCAGCGCGACGCGCTCGACGCCGTCGAAGTCGTCGGTGACGGCCAGTCCAATCCGCACCCCGTGTCGGTGGCCGGCGTCATGAAGGGCTCCGGTCGTACCGTGAACCGGAACCCGTCATCGCTCTCCGCTGCGCCCAGAATTGATCGGCCCGATCGCAGGTGCGATCGGAACAGCATCACATACCGGTGGCTCGCCTTGATGACGGCCGCGTTGTGAACCGTCTCCACCACATAGGGCACGTCGTGTTTGGTCAGGATGGGATTGTGCCCGTATCGCGTGACAAGCTCTCGGCGGAAGCTCATGGCTCACGACTCCCGACATTCCAGCACGCGCGTGTAAAGTCGGAGATAGTCATCCACCATTCGCTCGGATGAGAATCGCCGTTCCGCCTCCTGGCGACAACGGCGGCGGGACACTGCGCCCATGCGATTGATGGCATCCACAGCTGCATTGATGTCTGGCACCAGGAACCCCGTTTCGCCATCTCGCACAATCTCCGTCATCGATCCTTTCGCAAATGCGATCGTTGGGGTCCCGCAGGCCATCGCCTCGACAACGGACAGCCCGAACGGCTCCGCGAAGGTGATCGGATGCAGCAGCGCACACGAGTGGCCGAGCAGACGATCGCGAGCCTCCGGCCCGACACTCCCCAGGTACTGCACGGCGTCGCCGTCCACGGCAGGCGCGATCTCGCGTTGGAAATAGTCCTGATCCTGGACGATGCCCGCCATCACGAGCCGACGGCCAGCGGCGCGCGCGATCTCGATTGCTTCCTTCGCACCTTTGTCCGGATGAATTCGCCCAAGGAACAAAAGGTAGTCCTCCGGACGGTCGCAGAACGTGAATGCGCGCAGATCAATCCCATGATGGATGGTGCCGAGATACGTTAGCTCGGGCGACCGGTCGGCCTCGCTGATGGCCACATAGTGGACGTGTCCGTTGTATTTCCGATAGACGGGAAGAATACGTGGCGAGGAAAATCCGTGAATCGTCGTCACGACCGGCGTGCGGACGAGGCGCGAGAAGACAAGCGGGAGAAAGTCGAAATGGTTGTGAATGAGATCGAACTCCGTCGCTCGCTCGAAGACCTCCGCGATGTGCAGCGCCTCCCAGACCTTTGCGTCGATCGTGCGATCCTCTTCGTATCCAGACGGGCACACCGCGGTGAGGTGGGCGGCGGTGACGGAATCAGCGGTCGCAAAGAGCGCGACGTCAACGCCGCGTGCCACGAGCCCCTCGGTCAGCAGCGACACGACCTGTTCCCACGGGCCGTAATGGCGCGGCGGCGTCCGCCAGGCGATTGGGGCGAGCATCGCCACCCTCATGGCCGTCTTACGCTGCTGGCGAGGTCTTCACGAACTCGAGGAGCTCGCTCAATTTGGCCGTGGCGAGTCCCACGCAACTGTCCGCGGCACCGTAATAGAGTCGGATCTCATCGCCGTCGCGGATCCAGCCGCACGGGAACACGACACCAGGCACGTCCCCATTCAACTCGTACGGCTCCGTCGGTCCAAAGACCCACTCGTCGGAGCGCCGCAGCACGCGTCTCGGATCGTCTCGATCGAGCAGGGCCAACCCGAGCCGGTAGAGACAGCCGCCCGCCGTGCGCCGGACGCCGTGATACAGGATCAGCCATCCGTCTGGCGTCTCCAGCGGCGGCGCTGAAAGACCGATTTTCCGCGCATCCCACCAGCCGCCCAGGCGCGACGGGATGAGCACGTGATGATCGCCCCAATGCTTCAAGTCGGGCGAAAAGGAGACCCAGATATGCACGCCGGTTGATGCGGCCGTCGCCACTGGACGATGGAGCATCGCCCACCGGTCATCGAATCGGATCGGGAACAGCGCCGCGTCCTTATCTTCAGGTGGCATGACCGGCCCCAGACGCGTGAAGGTTCGAAAATCCTTGGTGCATGCCAGTGACACCAGTGGACCGGCTGGCGAATAGGCGGTGTAGGCCACGGCCCAACACTGCCGCTCATCGAGCCACGTCAGGCGTGGATCTTCAATGCCCCACACCTCTTCAGGGTGGGTATCCGGCGACGGCGTGAATGTCGGGTGGGGATCAATCACCCACCCGCCAACGCCGTCCGCACTCCGGGCCACCGTGAGGTGCGAGATCCCTCGCCGATCTTCGACCCGCACGAGCAGCAGCGTCTGGCGATCGACGAGGGCCGCGCCGGCATTGAACACGGAGTTGGCCGGATAGGGCCACGCCTGCGCGGTCAGGATGGGATTGCTGTCTGATCGATGGAAGAGCGTACGGAACTGTCGGTTGCCCATGATCGCGTCGCACGTGACGGAAACGGCGTCTCCCGAGTTGGCGCCTCGAGCCTGGCCGGCGCGCGGCATCGGCCGGTCGAGTCGAGCGTCTGCACCCCGCGCCTCGCATCAATCACGTGTTCTGCGAGTCGCATTTCCACCAAGGCCGTGAGAAACGCCAATGTCGACTCTGCCCCTTCGTTTTGACTCACGCGGTCGGGGTGCAAGCCGTCGCGACACCCGCCCGTCAATGGATCGTAGAGCGACAGGCCCAAGTCATTGCGTCCCAGGAACCACTCGAATGCACGCGTGGCTTCCTCATACCACCGGTCGTCGCCTGTCACCTGATCTGCCTTCAGGCAAGCCGAGACGGTCACCGCCGCTTCGACCGGCTGCTGATCGAATCGCGCGCGCGCGCCACCTCTCGGATAGAACCCGTTCGAGCCGATGGGGACGAAATGCGAGCCGCCGCCCAGTTGGACGTGGATCAGCCAGCTGAGCGCCGAGAGCCCCGCGTCGGTAAGCTCTGCGCGTTCCAGGTCGAGACCCGCCGCGAGCAGCGCCTGGGGCAACGCGGCGTTGTCGTAGGACAGGACGTCTTCAAACCATTGCCACGCTGGTTGTGACGTGCGTGCGTACAGCTCCAGCAGCCGATCGGCGAGCTCGAGTTCAATCAGTCGAGCGTTGCGGTCGCCCCTATAGCGCCGCAGGTACGCGTGAATGCCGAGAATCGCCGTCGCCCACGCCCGTGGACTCGTCAACTTGCGAACCGCCGGCAGGGCGTGCTCGAACAGTCGACTGGCAAGGCCGCGGAATCCTTCCTGTTCGGATCGGCCAAG
>QHWJ01000182.1:0-26489 GCA_003222535.1 Acidobacteriota bacterium
TGATCACGGATTGCCCGGCCCTCGTCTGACGATCATCGGTCATCGTCGACACGCTGCACGCGACCACAGGTGCGGCACCGCGCCCACAATGTCTCTCCGGTGCGAACCCACCCGTGTACGTCCTGACCTTCACATTTGTCGCAGATCACAGGCTGACGGAGATCAGTGGCGCGACGCCCCGATCTGGCGACCGCGCGGCGTTCCTCGTTGCGTCGGCGCTCATGATCCGAGGCCGCCAGCCGCCGCGCAATCATGAAGCCGTAGCCGCAGCGAAGGCAGCGCACGTACCAGGAGCCCTCCACTTGAAGGAGCGGCTCAATCTGATGGGAGTCCTGACACTCTGGACAGGGCGGCGGCCCGCTTCGAGTCGCCGCGATCCAGGGGCCTTCGGGTTCATCCGCCATTCGGCCTGTTTCGCGCGCGCAGAGAGAGCTTCTTCGAGGTATTCAAGCTCGCGAGTCACGGCGGGCTGCCGCGTGGATGCGACGACGCGCTTCCGACTAAGAGCTGCTTCGAATCCATATACGAACATTAGCACGTCGCGCTTCGTCGGAGGTGCGTGTGTTTGACGGTCCTCGCTGGGGAGACGACCCACGCGATCGCGACGACAATCCGTGCGAGCGCGATCGCGCCGATCGCGATGATGAATGAGGATCCGGTACCGAGATCAGCGTTACTTGGATTAGCGAGGTCGTCGGACGTAAACTGACTTCGTGGACCGCTCTCGCTTCCGACCGAGTGTTGCCTCGCTCGGCGCACTACTGTTCGGGTTTCCTGTCAGCCGCGGTGTCCGGCCACGTTTGACCGCGAGCGCTTCTCGCCGGTCGCTCCCGCCCATCGATATTAACCGGGGTCAGGAGCAAGGGCGTTGGGATTGGTCGCGAGAATAATCGTCGGAAGCCGCGTCATGGACGAATCGAGTGCGCGCAGACAAGTAAACCTGTCATGAAACGCAACGCGATACATCCCTTGCTGTCAGTGGTGGTCTCGCTGAACCTGGTTGCCGCAGCGCGCGCGAATTCAACGTGTTCAAGCCTGCTCACCGCCGATCAGTTGCACGCATTGGATGGCATGGTGTTTCCT
This sequence comes from Acidobacteriota bacterium, assembly GCA_003222535.1. Taxonomy (GTDB): domain Bacteria; phylum Acidobacteriota; class Vicinamibacteria; order Vicinamibacterales; family CAVVIG01; genus QHWJ01. The sequence continues at coordinate 1,084 of QHWJ01000182.1, forward strand.
GCGTATCCATACTCTGCGCATCTCAGTGACGCCGTTGACGGTGACGCGGCACAGGGTGCGGTGAAGCGCCTCACCAGGATAGAGATCGCGAAGCTGCGCGGCGCAATCGTGCATCCCTTCATCGGTCCCGTTCGTGGCGTCCAATCACAGGAAAACGTCGCGGCGCTCAAGGCATGGCTGAACGCGAACCCATCGGCAAAGCTCCCAGCGTGGGACGCGGCGGCCGCGGAGAGCGACATGCCCTCGGCGTGGGTCCCTCGCGCGTGGATCGGACGGACCGCGGACGACTTCCTCCATCTGATGAAGGAGTCCGGTAATGCCGGGCCGATGACAGCGAGGACGCTCGGCGCTCCGACGACCCGAGGCCGGATACTCGGCGTAACCCAACACATCGCCGGCGACTCGTCCGGGCACGACATGTTCCTTTGGAGCTACATTTACCGGGCAACCGTGAGCGGGCAGCTGATTACGACGCTGCTCGGCATCTGTCAAGCGGACCTGGTGACGATGTCGGATGACGAGCACGAACTTCGCGCACTCGAGCAGCAACTCGCGCGAGCGTGGGCGGCCCGTGATCGCTCGACGATCGAACGCATCCTCGCGCGCGAATGGTCGGTGACGACGCCTGATGGAGGGACAGTGTCTCGGGCGGCTGTCCTTGGCGCAACGTTCGATTCAAATACTCAAGTCATTGAAGCCATGACGACCGATGAAGACAGCATGACGGTGACACAATTCGACACGGCAGCGGTCGTTCGCGGGCGAACGGTCGCCACTGTCGCGTTAGCCGACATGCGTCAGACGAGCACAGTCCGATTTACGGACCTCTTCGTCAAGCGCGACGGATCGTGGCAGCTCGTCGCATCGCACCAGAGTCGGTCGCCGGAATAGCGCAGCAGTCAAGAACTGAACGAGCGACTGGAGGCAGCTTTACCGCGCAGATCGGCGATCACCCGGTGTTCCTGACGCCAGGGAATCAGCGTCGAGGTAATCGTTCGGGCGTGAAGTGCTGAATCAAGCTCGATCCGCATCATTTCTTCGGCAAGGCGAAGGCGATGATCTCGTCATTGGTGACCTGCGACCCCGTGAGCCCGCCGCCGGTGCTCACCACGGTGACGAACTGCCGGCCATCGGCTCCCTGGTACGTGATCGGCGTCGTTTCAACCGATGACGGCAACCTGATCTCCCACAGCTTCTCGCCGGTCGCGGTGGCAAAGGCGCGGAACCTGAAATCATCCGTGCCGCCAACGAAGGTGAGGCCGCTGGCGGTCAGCACGACGCCGCCGGAACTCGGGCGGCCCGTGTTCTGCAGGCCGGCAGGCAACGCGTCGGAGACGCCAAGCGTCTTGCGATAAGCAATGTTGCCCGTATCCATATTGACCGCGACAAGTTCGCCCCACGGCGTCGGCCCGCAGAGCAGATGCCGGTCGGGATCGCCGAAGCGGCGGGTGCCGGCGAGCGGCCCGGAATTGATGTAGCTGCCGTCCGGCCGCTGGATCAGGCGCATCGGCTGGAAGATGTTGCTCGTGTTCGAAATGAACAGATGAAGCTCGGGATCGTAGGCCGGTCCCCAGAAGTTGATGCCACCCGCCGGACCCGGAGGGGAAATGCTGTACTGGTTGAGGGCGATCGGCATGAACGGCCCGCCGAGCTTCATATTGTTGTCGTCGACCAGATGCTCGCAATAAGACTGATGCTGGGGCTCGCCTTTGTAGAGATTGTTGCGGGAGATCGTATTCTGTGTCAGCGGCTCGGGTTTGACCGGGAAAGGCTGCGTTGGGGACGCCTGCTCGCCGGGCACGTCGCTTTTCGGCACCGGGCGCTCCTCGATGTCGAAGATCGGCTTGCCGGTGACGCGATTGAGTGTGAACATCAATCCGGTTTTGTTGACGATGATGACGGCGGGCACCATCTGTCCGTCCCGGCGCAGGTCGACGAGAAGCGGCGCCGACTGGGTGTCATAGTCCCAGATGTCATGATGCACGAGCTGAAAGTGCCAGAGATACTTGCCAGTGTTCGCATCGACCGCGACGACCGAGGACGAGAACAGATTGTTGCCGGGGCGGTCGATGCCGACGCGGTCGTTGTTCGGGGCGCCGAGCGGCATATAAAGGATGCCGCGCTCCGCATCGAGCGACGTATAACCCCAGACATTGACGCCGGATCGATTTTTGGCGCTGTCCCCGCCCCAGGTGTCATAGCCGAACTCCCCCGGCCGCGGCACGGTGTGGAACGTCCACACCAGCTTGCCGGTCCTGGCGTCCCAGGCGCGCGTATCGCCCGCGGGCCCGGCTCCGCCATTGGAGCCACCCGGCCCTTCGCCGGTGCCCGCACCCGTGATGATGAGATTCTTGTAGATGGTCGGAGAAGACAGCAGCGAGTAGGCCGCATTCGTGCCGGTCTGCATGACCTCCGGCGTCTTGAGCGTAATGACGCCATTCTCACCAAACCACTCATTGAGCGTGCCGTCCGAAGCCTTGAGTGAGTAAAGCCGGCCCGTGGTCGACCCGAATATGATCGAAGGCGGCAGAGGGAGACCACCTCCGCCCGGCCAATAAGCCAGGCCGCGCTTCGACGGCAGCTCATTGTTGGGAAGCTGAAATCTCCATTTCTCCGCGCCGGTCGTGGCGTCCAACGCGATGACGGCGCCATATGGTGAGGCGAGATACATCGTATTGCCGATCACGATGGGAATGGCTTCGTCTTCCCGCATGCGACCGATAAAGTCGGCAGGCTTGAGATGAACGCTCCAGACCTGCTGAAGCGTGCTGACATTTTTTGCGGTGATCTGGGTCAGCGGGCTGTAGCGGTTGGCGCTCTGATCGTAGTTGGTGCTCGGCCAGTCGGTTGCACCGGGCGCCCCCGCGTTGCTCACGACGGTGGAGGCCGCCGCAAGAGACGCAAGGGCCACACCCAAAGCCAGTCTCGAGGCTAATCTCGCCATTGCGCTGCTCCCCAGCAATGCCGCTCCGTGGCGGCTTCCATGTTGGCGGAATAATAGGCCAACAGACCAGCACTGGCGACTGTTATCGGCGGATGCCGACTGGACGGGCTTCAGGCAGGACTTCTCCCAAGGCGCGGGATCTGTTACCCGACTTACCCCGAGCCTCGAGAGAGTCAAAAATGGTCGGGATGGCCGGATTCGAACCGGCGACCCCCTGACCCCCAGTCAGGTGCGCTAACCAGGCTGCGCTACATCCCGTTTCGCGACGCTCACGACTCACGACGACGAACGACCAAACGACGACGAAGGACCAACGACTAACGACCAACGACCAACGACTAACGACTACGCCGCCTGACGACGACTGGTTTACCGCGCGACGGCTTCGCGCGCGCGGCCGGCATCGCTCGCACGCGCGAGGTGGAACGTGACGCTGGCGGCGCGAGCCGGAACTCGCCCACGTCGCTCGCGGGCCTCAGCAGCTCGAGAATCGACTGCAGACCTCGCTTCACTGCCGTCAGCCGCTCGCGCGCGTTCCGCCCGATCAATTCGTCGAAGATCGGCGCGTCGGCGGCGACCGGTGCGGTCTGTTCCTCGAGCCGGCGCCGCGCGCCGGCGAGCGTCAAGCCCTCGACCAGCAACAGATGTTTGATCCGCAACACCTGCTCGACGTCCACCCGGCGATAGACCCGCGGCGACCCGGCGTTCTTCGCCACGCCCAGGTCCGGAAACTCCGCCTCCCACGACCGCAACACATACGGCTGCACTCGCGTGAGCTCGCACACCTCGGCCGCCTTGAACAAGGCGCGATTCGGGATGTCGACCTGGGCGGAAATGTCCGGCATGGGACAGAAAAGTATAGCAGACGCCCGGCTGAAGCCTGCGCGCTACACGCCAGAGTGCCCGAAGCCCTTTCCGCCGCGCCCGGTCGCCGGCAGCGCCTCGACCTCATCCCATGTGACCCGCATCACCGGCGCGACGACGAACTGCGCGATCCGCATGCCGCGCGAGACACGAAACGTCTCCCGGCCCAGATTGATCAGCGGTACGCGAATCTCCCCGCGATAGTCCGCGTCGATCGTCGCCGGCGTGTTCGGCAGGCTGATGCCGTGTCTCACGGCCAGACCGGATCGTGGCCGCACCTGTCCCTCGAAGCCGTCGGGGATCGCGACCTCGAGGCCCGTCGGTACGAGGACGATGTCTCCCGGCTCGATCACCACGTCGTCCACGACCGCGGCGTGAAGATCCATGCCCACGGCTCCCGGCGTCATGTAGGCGGGCAGACCCAGCCCTTCAGCGGACGACAGGCGGCGGATCTGCACGGTGAGCGCGGTGGTCACGCGAGCATGTTACCCTGTCAGCGCTCGGTGCGGTCGCGGCGATTCTTGCGAGCCCTGCGATCCCCGCGCTCCTGCTGAACCTCATCCCTCTGCCTGGCTTGCCGATCCTTGCGGATGCCGCGAGCCTTGCGCTCTCCGCCGACGTTGGTATTGCGATCGCGGCGGCGCACCTGAATGCGGATCGACGACCCGACGAAGCCGAATTTCTGCCGCAGCTGATTGATCAGGAAACGCTCGTAGGAAAAGTGGAACGTCGTGGCGACGTTCGTGAAGAAGACGAACGACGGCGGGGCGACGCCAATTTGCGCCGCGTACAGGATGCGAACGTGCCTGCGGCCCGGGCTCACCGGCGGATTTGCCGCGGTGACCGATTCGATGAACGTGTTGAGCGCCGGGGTCGGCACCCGTGTGCGGCGCGCCGCGGCAACCTTGTCGATGGTTTCGAGCACCTTTCCCGCACGCTCGCCGGTCAGCGCCGAGATGTGCAGGATCGGCACGTAGTCCAGAAATCTCATCCCGCGCCGGAGCTCGTCGTCGAACGCTTCGACGAACTTGTGGTCCTGCGACTTGACGAGGTCCCATTTGTTCGCGACGATCACGAGGCCGCGGCCGGCGCGGTCGGCTTCGCCCCCGATCGCGGCATCCTGATCGGCGGCGCCGGTGCTCGCGTCGACGATCAGCGCGACAACGTCGGCGTCCGCGATCGCTTCCTTCGCCAGCGCGACGCTGACCATCTCCACCTTCCCGCCGCGCGAGATCCGGCCGGGCCGCCGCATCCCCGCCGTATCGACGATGCGGAATCGGCGGCGATGCCACATCAGCGGCGCGTCAATGGCATCGCGTGTGGTCCCCGGCATGTCGCTGACGAGCACGCGCTCCTCGCGCAGGAGGCGGTTCACCAGCGAGGACTTCCCGACATTGGGCCTCCCTACGATGGCCACGCGTGTCTCCTGGTCGGGGACTGGGGACTGGGGACTGGGGACTGGGCCGTCTTCAGTTATCTCGAGCCGCGAACCTTCAGCTTCCAGCTCCAGTCCCCCAGTCCCCAGTCCCCTAGTCCCCAGTCCCCTTACGATCTCGTCGAGCAACTCGTACACGCCCGTCCCGTGTTCGGCCGAGATCTCGATCACCGGATCGAACCCGAGCTGAAAGAACTCCATCGCCGACCTCTGCGATCGCTTGTCATCGGTCTTGTTGATCGCGAGGATGACCGGATGGCCGGTCTCGCGCAGCTCGCGCGCGATCCGCTCGTCGCCGGGGAGCAGGCCCTGGCGTCCATCGACCAGCAGCACCAGCAGGTCCGCGCCGGCAATCGCTCGCCGGCCCTGCTGGACGACCAGCTCATGCAGCGGATCTTCGCTCTCGCCGTACAACCCGCCGGTATCGAACAGCTGAAACGAAGTGCCGCGCCACACGACGGGCCGCGCCAGCGCATCACGTGTCGTTCCCGCGACCGGCGCGACGATGGCGCGGCGGCTGCCGGTCATGCGGTTGAAAAGCGTGGATTTGCCAACGTTCGGGCGGCCCGCGAGGACGACAGCTGGCGATTTGCGGGACATTGATATCGTCACTTAGCCTCAGCCTTGACAGCGTAAGTCTCAGAATCTATAGTATTTACAAGCCGACAGGAGACCCTAAGCATGATCAAGGTCGACATCGTCAATGAAGTGTCGAAAATCGCCGACATCACCAAGGTCAAAGCCGAGGTGGCGGTCGATGCGGTGTTTGACGCGATGCGGACCTCCATGCAGCGGGGCGAGCGCATCGAGCTGCGCGGGTTCGGCGTCTTTCAGGTGAAGCCGCGCAAGCGCGGCATCGGCCGAAACCCGCGCACGGGCAAGGAAGTGCGCATTCCCCCGGGACGGACGATCCGATTCAAACCGGGTAAAGACCTCCAGAACATCGGATAACTTGGAACCCACTCCGTTCGCCGTTTGGCAGCCCACGCCCAAGTTCCGCGATCGGGTCTGGCTGCATGTTCTGTTACTCACGCTGACGGCTGCGTCCACCACGCTTGTGGGCGCCGGGCACTACGCGAGCTTTCTCGTGGACTTCAGCGGCGTCCGCGGCCTCCCGATGCCGTTCGCGGCGCTGCTCGTCCGCGGCTTGTGGTACAGCGCCACCATCCTGGCGATCCTGGGGTGCCACGAGCTCGGCCACTACTTCGCGTGCCGCTATTATGACGTCGACGCGTCGTTGCCGTTTTTCATCCCGGTCCCGTTCCTGCTGACCGGCACGATGGGTGCGTTCATCCGCATCCGCGAGCCGATTCCGAGCAAGCGGATGCTGTTCGATATCGGCATCGCCGGCCCCATTGCCGGGTTCGTCGTTGCCGTTCCGGCGCTCTTCATCGGTCTTTCGATGTCCCATGTGGTCCGCTTGCCGGCCGACGCGTCGAACCTGCTCGAGCTGGGCGAGCCGATGCTCTTCAAGTTCGCGTCGTGGCTGCTGTGGGGATCGCAGCCCGACGGCTACTCGCTGAACATGCATCCCATGGCGTTTGCGGCGTGGTTCGGCATGCTGGCGACGGCCCTGAACCTCTTTCCGATCGGTCAGCTCGACGGCGGTCACGTGTCGTACGCCGTGCTCGGCCCGCGATCGACCTACGTGACGATCGTCATGATCGGCGTGGTGATCTCGCTCGCCTATTTTTCCAGCAGCTGGATCGTCTGGACGATCCTGTTGCTCGCCATGCTGGTGATGTTCGGTCCGAAGCATCCCCGCGTGTTCGACGAGGACGTGCCGCTCGACCGCACGCGGGTCCTGCTCGCCCTCATCGGCGTCGCGATATTCGTCGTCTGCTTCACGCCGGCGCCGATCCGCCCGATGGAGCTGATCGGCCGCTAGGGGCTCATAAAGCGCGTCGTGAACGCGACGTCCTTTGTCCTTTGTTCTTGGTACTCGGTCCGTTCTTAGTCCTTGGTCCGTTCCTGGTCCGTGGTCCCTGCTCCGCGCACCAAGGACTAAGGACCCGTGGACGGACCAAGCACCAAGAACCAAGAACCAAGGACCAGGGACGCTAGAGCACTGAGAGCGGGTCGACGTCCACGACCGTTCGGCGCTGGAGATCGGGCCGCGACGCGAGGGCCGCCTGCAGCGCCTCGCGGATCTTCCTTCGATTCATGCCCTTGACGAGCAGTTGCGCGCGGTACTCGCCGCGCAGCTTTCCGAGCGGCGCCGGCGCGGGACCGAGCACTCGTAATTCGCGGTCGCACCGTCTCAGCGTCTGCACGATATCCGCCGCGTCGTCCATCGCGCCGGCGAAGGTGCGCGATCGGACGACCGCGTTCACGAGCGACACGATCGGCGGATAGCGCATGGCTCGGCGGAACTGCAGCTCGCGCTCGTAGAACGCCGGGTAGTCCTGGCGGCACGCCAGTTGGATGCTGTAGTGCTCGGGGTACAGCGTCTGGACGATCGCTTCGCCCGGCCGCGCGCCGCGGCCGGCACGGCCCGCGACCTGCGTCAGAAGCTGAAAGGTGCGCTCGGACGCGCGGAAATCGGCCAGCCCGAGGCCGACGTCGGCCGAGACGACGCCGACGAGCGTCACGCGGGGGAAATCGTGCCCCTTCGCGATCATCTGCGTGCCGACGAGCACGTCGATCTCACCGTTGCGAAAACGAGAGAGCAGCGATGCCAGCGCGCCCCGGCGGCGAATCGCGTCGCGGTCCAGCCGCGCCACGCGCGCACCCGGACAGGCGTTGCGCACTTCTGCTTCCACGCGCTCGGTGCCGAACCCCGCCTGCTCGAGATACGGTCCGGCGCAGAGCGGACAGGCCGGCGGCACGCGCGCCGTGTAGTTGCAATAGTGGCAGCGCGCACGTTTCGCGGAGCCCTCGCCGTGGACGACGAGCGAGACGCTGCAGTTCGGGCAGTCAATCGTGCCGGCGCACTGACGGCAGAAGACGGCCGTCGCAAAACCGCGGCGGTTCAGCAGCACGAGCGCCTGCTCGCGCCGCTCGAGCCGCGCCTGCATCCCCGAGCGCAGCGCGCGGCCGAGGATGACGTGCGGGCCTCCGGCCGCGTACTCCTCGCACATGTCGACAACCGTGACCGACGCGAGCGGCCGATCGAACACGCGGCGTTCGAGGACGACGCGCTCGTACCTCCCGATGGCGGCGTTGTGATAGCTCTCCATCGACGGGGTCGCCGATCCAAGCACGACGAGCGCGCGGGCCTGCTGCGCGCGGACGATCGCGACGTCGCGGCCGTTGTAGCGTGGGCTCTCGTCCTGCTTGTACGAGCTGTCGTGTTCCTCATCGACGACGATCAGGCCGACCTCTTCGAGGGGGGCGAAGACCGCCGAGCGCGTCCCGACCACCACGTCGATGTCGCCGCGCCGGATCCGCTGCCACTGGTCGTGGCGCTCCCCGCCGGACAGGCCGCTGTGCTGGATCGCCACGCGCTCGCCGAACGCCTGCCGGAACAGCGACGCCGCGGCCGGCGTCAGCGCGATTTCCGGCACCAGCATCAGCACGCGGCGGCCCGCCGCGCGTACGGCGGCGGACAGGCGAATGTAGATTTCGGTCTTGCCGCTTCCGGTGACGCCGTGCACCAGCGCCACCCGAAACTCGCGCGCATCGGCCATCTCGAGCAACCGGCCGAGCGCGGCGGCCTGCTCGCCGGTCAGCCGGCGTGGTGATTCAGCCGCGGGGTCAGACGCCAGGAACGGATTGCGATCGACGCGGTCCCGGCGGATGCTGACGTAGCCATGCTGCGCGAGGCGGGAGATGACGTCGGCGGCAAACCCGCGCGAAGCGAGGACCGGCGTCGGAATCCCGGTCGGCGTGCCGGCCAGCAACTCCAGCGCCTCGCGTTGCTTCGGCGACAGCGCTCGTCCTTCGACACGCTCAGGACGAGCGGTGCGCTGCGTGCTGCTCGCTCGTGGTGAGCCAGTCGAACCTTCGACAAGCTCAGGACGAGCGGTGTGCTGCGAACTGCTCGCTCGTGGTGAGCCAGTCGAACCTTCGACACGCTCAGGACGAGCGGTGCGCTGCGCCCTGCTCGCTCGTGGTGAGCCTGTCGAACCACGAGCCTCCACGTCCAGCGCTTCCAGTCCCGCTGCCGTGATCGCCGCCACCCGCGAGGTCTTGTGGCCATCGGCGCGGCCGCCGCGCGCCATCGGCGGCAGCAGCGAGGGTATCGTGTCGCCGACGCCGGCCACGTAGTAGTCCGCCGTCCAGCGCGCGAGCGCGACGACATCCGGTGGGACGAAGGCATCGGCATCGAGCACCTCACGGAGCGGCTTCACGTTCGTTATTCGCCGTTCGTCGCTCGCCGTCCGGCGATCAGCGCCCAGCGTGACGTTGGTCTCAACGACGATGCCTGTCACGACGCGCGTGCCGAGCGGCACGACCACACGCGATCCCACCATGGGCGTCCCGACGCTACTTGAATCAACAAAGCGTGTAAGTCTGAAGTCTGAAGTCTGAAGTCTGAAAGATCAAAGTCTGAACGTCCGAGCGAGCCGGGACTTCAGACTTCAGACTTCAGATTTCAGACTTGAGAAGGCTTCTGACAAGCTTCATATCTTCCCACACCTCGCGCTTCGAAGCCGGGTTGCGCAGGAGATACGCGGGATGGAACGTGGGGATCAGCTTGGCGCCCCGGTACTCGAACACCCGGCCACGCAGCCGCGAGATCGGAGCGTCGGTCCCCAGCAGCGCCTGCGCCGCGAACTTGCCCAGCGCGACGATGACCTTCGGCCTGATGATGTCGATCTGCCGGAATAGAAACGGCTCGCATGTTTCGACTTCGTCCGGCTCGGGATTGCGGTTCTGCGGCGGCCGGCATTTGATCACGTTGGCGATGTACACGTCGTCGCGCGCGAGGTCGATCGCCTCGATGATCTTCGTGAGCAATTGACCGGCCCTGCCGACGAACGGAATCCCCTGCGCGTCCTCGTCGGCGCCGGGTGCCTCGCCGACGAACATGAGATCGGCCTCCGGGTTCCCCACGCCGAACACCACCTGCTTCCGTCCGAGCGTGTGCAGCTTGCAGCGCGTGCAGTCGCCGATGTACGACCGAACCGACGCGAGCGCTTCGGCGGCGTTGCTGGGGACCGCGAGAGGCGCGCTTTGCTCGATGTTCGACGGGCTCACCCCGAGCACATCCGGTGGCCGCTCGTCCCGAGCCTGTCGAAGGATGAGCGGCTCCGCCCGCGTGCGCCACGCAGGATCGCGGCTGACGCCGGTGACGCCGAGCTCCCCCGCAAACGTCAGATGTTCTTTGAGCTGATCGCGATCCATGATCACGGTCCGGCTAAAGCCGGACACTACCGAAACATGTGTGGTCGACGCCAGCTAAACGTGCGTGTTCGACGCAGCTGATTATGCCGTGAAAGTGTCCGCCGTTATCCCTGGTAGTAGCCGGCTTCAGCCGGACCCGTGACGAGCTTCAGCCGGACGTGCCGCCAGCAGCTTCTCGACGCGGTCGAGGATCTCCTCCGCGACGCGCGACTTCGGCTGCAGCGGCAGCGATTCGGCGCCGGCGGCGCCGACGATCGTCACGGCATTCATGTCGACGTCGAAGCCGGCGTCGGACCGCGACACATCGTTGGCGACGATGAAGTCGGCCTGCTTGTTCTCGCGCTTGGCGGTCGCGTGCGCGACGACGTTCTCGGTTTCGGCCGCGAAGCCGACCAGCAGCGGGCCCCCGCCCTTCGACACCCGCCGATGGCCCAGATCGCCGAGAATGTCCGGCGTTTTCCTGAGCACGAGCGTGAGCGTGTCGCCGTCTTTCGGCAGCTTCTGTCCGGCGCACTCCAGCGGTGCGTAATCCGCGACCGCCGCGGCCATGACGACCACGTGCATATCGCCGGCGCGCAACATCACCGCGCGGTGCATCTCCGCCGCGCCGCGGACCTTGACCACCTCGCGCACGGCGGGCGGTTCGAGCGCCGTCGGGCCCGTCACGAGCGTGACGTCCGCGCCGCGCCGCGCCGCCTCGGCCGCCAGCGCATAGCCCATGCGCCCGCTCGATCGGTTGCCGATGAACCGCACGGGATCGAAATCCTCGAAGGTCGGCCCGGCGGTCACGAGCACGCGCTGCCCGCGCAGCGGACCGTCCGGCCGCAGGATCGCCTCGGCGGCGGCGACGATGGCATCCGGCTCGGCGAGGCGCCCTTTACCGATCCAGCCGCAGGCCAGGTAGCCTTCCCCCGGCGCGACGAATCGGGCCCCGCGCGCGGCGAGCGTGTCGAGATTCTTTCGCACCGCCTCGTGCTCGAACATCTGCGTGTTCATCGCGGGCGCGATCAGCACCGGCGCCCTGGTGGCGGTGTACAGCGTGGACAGGAAGTCGTCCGCGATGCCGTTGGCGAGCTTGCCGATGATGTTGGCGGTCGCCGGGGCGATCAACAGGAGATCGACGGTCGACGCGAGCGCGATGTGCTCGATGTCGGCGTTCATGCCCGCTTCGAACTGGTCGGTGATCACGCGGCGCCGCGTGATCGCCTCGAAGGTGGCGGGCCCGACGAACCGCGTGGCCGAGTGCGTCATCACGGCCACAACCTCGTGACCGCGCTTCTGCAGGCCGCGCGCGACTTCGACGGCCTTGTAGGCGCCGATGCCACCGGTGACGCCTAATGCAATCAGCATCGGGTAATCTGGTAATCTGGTAATCTGGTAATTGGATTGGGCAATTGAGCAATTCAATTACCAGATTACCAGATTCCTCAATTACCAGATTCCTCAATTACCAGATTCCTCCCTGTCTATTCTCTCGACCTGCCTCGTGATGACTTCCTGCTGCGCGACCGTCGTCTTCTTGTGCTCGCCGACCGCGACGCGGGGCGTCGACCCGGCGAGGAGCTGACGCGCACGGGCGCCGGCGGTGACGACGAATTCGAACGAATTCTGGAGCTTGCTGCGGTCAATCATGAAATGTCCTGACTATGCTTTCGGCCACGCCACGCATCCGCCGCAGGCGGGCCCGCTCGGCAACGATGATGCTGTGGAGACGATCGACGGCGGCCGCCAGCTCGTCGTTGACCACCATGAAATCGTACTCGGCGAACGAGGCAACCTCTTCCCGCGCCACCTGCAACCGTCGCTGAATCTGTTCTTCACTATCCGTCCCGCGCAGGCGGAGCCGCGCTTCGAGCACTTGCTTGGACGGCGGCATCACGAACACCGCGCTGTTCTCGATGCCGCGGGCCCGCACTTTGCGCGCGCCCTGGACGTCGATGACGAGGACCACGTCGTCACCCGATGCCAGCATCGCTTCGGTGTCTGCGGCCGAGGTGCCGTAGAGGTTGTCGAACACCGGCGCCCACTCGAGGAATTGACCCGCCGCGATCATCGCCTCGAACCGCTCCCGCGTCACGAAATTATAGTCCACGCCGTCGATTTCGGCCTTGCGCGCGGGACGCGAGGTGTACGACCTCGACATTCTGAGCTGGGGAATCCGCTCGACCAGCTGCTCGACCAGCGTCGTCTTGCCCGTCCCCGACGGCGCGGACACGATGAAGAGGAGCCCGCGTGCCCTACTCGACATTCTGGACCTGCTCCCGCATCTTCTCCAGCTCCGCCTTCGCGGCGATAATCAGCTCGGACACGCGCAGGCCGTCGGCCTTCGAGCCCATCGTGTTCACCTCGCGGTTCATCTCCTGCAGGAGGAAATCGAGCTTGCGGCCGCACGGCTCGGCGCTGTCGGCCAATCGGCCCCAGTGGGAGACGTGCGCGCGGAAGCGCTCCACCTCTTCGCTGATATCCGAGCGAGCCGCCATGCGGACGATCTCCTGCGCGACGGCGGTTTCGTCCGCCTGCAGGTCCACCCGAAGCTCACGAACGCGCCCGGCAACGCGCTGCTCCATCGCGGCGCGCCCCTCGTCGGCCGCAGCCGCGATCCGCTCGACCAGATCGGCGACGAAGATCCGACGGCTGTCGAGGTCCGTCCGGAGATGCTCGCCTTCGCGCAACCGCATCGAGTCGAGATCGACGAGCGCCTGGCCCGCCGCCTCGAGTGCCTGCTTCGCAATCGCGGCCTGCGTCTCTTCATCGTCTCCGGGCTGGCGATCGCGGACGGTGATCGCCTGCGGCATCCGGAGGAGGTCGCCAGGGGTCAGGGCGCCGCTGACGAGCCCCCGCGCGCGCGCCTGATCGAGCGCCGCCTCGAGCGCGCGGGCGAACTCCTCGTTGAGCTCGACGTCGATGCCCGGCGAGAAGCGCAGCTGCACCGAGATGCTCACCTCCACACGTCCCCGCGCGACGTGTCTGCCGACCAGCGCGCGCACCCCCGCCTCGATCGCCGCGAGCGACTGCGGGCTCCGCAGCTGCAGGTCGAGATACCGGTGGTTGACCGTGCGAATCGTGACGGCGATCGTCGCGCGCTCGTCCTCGCGCGTCAGCGAGGTGAAACCCGTCATGCTCTTGATCATCGACACAACCTGGTCGACCTACCCGACCTACGCGACCTACGCGAATCGACGCTCGGCTGAAGCCCCGCGCTCCGGTGTCGGACCCACCTGACCTACCTGACCTACTTGACCTACCTGACCTACTTGACCTCCTTGACCTCCCTACGACGTCACCATCCGGCGCTCCGCCCGTCGCCCTTCGAGCAACTGCAATTGATACAGCGTCGTGTACGCGCCGTCGGGGTTGGCCAGCAGCTCGTCGTGGCGCCCGTTCTCGACGATCCGGCCCCGCTCCAGGACGATGATCGCGTCGGCCCGGCGAATCGTCGACAGCCGGTGCGCGATGACGAACGACGTCCGGTTCATCATCAGGTTCGCGAGCGCCTCCTGCACCAGCAGCTCCGACTCGGTGTCGAGCGCCGACGTCGCCTCGTCGAGGACGAGAATCGGCGCGTCCTTGAGGAGCGCCCGTGCGATCGCCAGCCGCTGGCGCTGGCCGCCGGACAGGCGCTGCCCGCGCTCGCCGATCATCGTCTCGTAGCCTTCCGGCAACAGCGCGATGAAGTCGTGGGCGTTCGCGGCGCGCGCCGCCGACTCGATCTGCCGGGGCGTCGCGTCCGGCGATCCATAAGCGATGTTCCTGGCAACGGAATCGTCGAACAGCACCGTGTCCTGCGTGACGATGCCGACCTGACGGCGAAGCGAAGCGAGCGTGGCCTGCCGGATGTCGACGCCGTCGATCAGGATCGCGCCGCTGCCGACGTCGTAAAACCGCGGCAACAGATTCACCAGCGTCGTCTTGCCGGCGCCGCTGCGGCCGACGATCGCGATCATCTGGCCGCCGCGGACCGTGAAGGATACGTGGCGCAGGATCGGGGTCGGGCCGTCCTCGTAGCCGAACCCGACGTCGCGGAACTCGATCGCGTGCCGGAACGGCGCCAGCGGCGCGGCGCCCGGCTGCTCGATCACTTCGGTGTGCGTGTCGAGCATCTCGAAGATCCGTTCCGAGGCGGCAATCGTCTGCTGCAGGTTCGCGTTCACGCGGCTCAGTTTTTTCGCGGGGCCGTACATCAGGAACAGCGTGCCGATGAAGAGCGCAAACTGCCCGGGCGTCAGACGGTTCTGCGCGATCTGCGCGCTGCCGTAGACGAGCGCGCCCGCCATGCCGAGCCCGCCGAGCAGCTCCATCAGCGGGGGCAGGCTCGACAACGCGGCGGTCACCTTCATGTTCGTGCGAAACAGGTGGTAGCCGGCGCGGTTGAACTTCTCGGCCTCGTGTTTCTCCGTCCCGAACGCCTTCACGATGCGGTGACCCGTGAACGCTTCGGTGCTCAGATGCGAAATCTCGTCGAGCGCTTCCTGGCTGTGTCTCGTCGTTCGGTGCACGCGCTGGCCGAGGCGAATCAGCGGATGCACGATGAGCGGCGCCCCCGTCAGGCAGACGATCGTCAGCCGCGGATCGTAATAGAACAGGAGCGCGGCGTATCCGACGAGCGCGAGCGATTCGCGCGCCAGATCGCCGGCGGTTTCGGAAACGGCCTGCTGCACCTGCCCGACGTCGTTGTTGATGCGTGACAGCAACCGTCCGGTCGCGCCGTGCGCGAAGAACCCGGCCGACTGATCGAGGATGTGGCGAAACAGCGCATTCCGCAGATCCATCACGACGCGCTGGCCGACGTCGGCCATCAGGTACGACGAGACGTACGATCCGATGCCTTTCAGGGCGTAGACGCCGACAATCGCCCCGGCCGTCCAGGCCACGTCCTGCTGTTTTGGCAGCAGGTTGTCGAAGATCGGCTTGATCAGGTACGCGAGGCCGGCCGAGCCCGCCGCATAGACGATCATGCCGGCGAGCGCCCACGTCAGTCGTCCGCTGTACGGCGCGGCGAAGCGGAACAGGCGCCCAAGCGTGGTGCGTTGCCTTGGCATGCTAGGCCTGTGGCGCGGGCCGTTCAGGCACGCGGCGCCGCCGCGGGGGCGCCTCCGAGCTTGCGCGTCGGCGCGTCCGGCGACCGATCAACTCGATCGCCCGCGAGCCAGGGCCGGAAAGGGGCGCTCTACCGTTGGTCATACCCCCCCGGATGCGCCTCGTGCCACGCGTACGCGGTTCGGACGATCGTCTCGAGGTCCCCGAAGCGTGGCATCCAGCGCAGCTCGCTCTGCGCCTTGTGCGGCGCCGCGTAGAGGACGGCCGGATCGCCCGGACGCCGCGGCGCGAGCGTCCAGGGCACCTTCCGGCCGGTGACGTGCTCGACCGCATCGATCACCTCGCGCACCGAATGCGGGTGGCCGGTTCCGAGGTTGTACGCCCCGGACTTGCCCGTCTCGGCGATCGCATCGAGTGCGCGGACGTGCGCGTCCGCGAGATCGGCGACATGAATATAGTCGCGCAGACACGTGCCATCCGGCGTCGGATAGTCGTCGCCGAACACCTGCAGGCCGGGCCCTCCCCTCGCCGCGGCGATGGCGCGCGGGATCACGTGAATCTCGGGTGAATGGTCCTCGCCGAGCTCGCCGTCCGGATCGGCGCCGGCCGCGTTGAAATACCGCATCGCGACCCACGCGATCCCATGCGCCCGCTCGAAATGCGGCAGCGCCCGCTCCACCGCGAGCTTCGTCTCGCCGTAGCTGTTGATCGGTTGCTGGGGATGGCTCTCGACGATTGGCGTCTCAATCGGCTCGCCGTAGGTGGCGCACGTGGACGAGAACACGAAATTTCTGACCGACTCGGCCGCCATCGCTTCGAGGACGCTCAGCGCGCCGCCGACGTTGTTGCGGTAGTACCGCGCCGGCTCGCGGACCGACTCGCCGACGTCGAGAAACGCGGCGAAGTGCATCACGGCGAAGATGTCGTGGCGCCGCAGCGCGTCGCGAACGGCCGCGACGTCGGTGATGTCTCCCTCGACGAGCGTCCCGTACTTGACGGCGCCGCGATGGCCGGCGATCAGGTTGTCGTAGACGAGAACGGCGTACCCCGCCCGGCTGAGCGCCTTGGCCGCATGGCTGCCGATGTAGCCGGCGCCGCCGGTGACGAGGACGGCGCGCGAGCTAGCGCCCAATGGAGAAATACGTGAAGCCGAGCGCGCGCATCTGCTCGGGCGAGTAGATGTTGCGGCCGTCGAACACGACCGCCGCTTTCATGAGCGACCGCATCTTCTCGAAGTCGGGCTCCCGGAACTCGTTCCACTCGGTGACGATCGCCAGCGCGTCGGCCCCGGCCAGCGCGTCGTAGCTCTTCTCGCAGATCTCGATGCGGCCGTCGAAGATCCCCCGGGCGACCGGAGCCGCCGCCGGATCGTAGGCCTTCACGTTCGCGCCGCGCGCGAGCAGCCCCTCGACGATCGGAATCGCCGGCGCTTCCCGCATGTCGTCGGTCCTCGGCTTGAACGCCAGCCCCCAGAGCGCAATCGTCCGGCGCGACAGATCGCCGAAGTGCCGCTCCATCTTTTCGACCAGCCGCGCCTTCTGCGAGTCGTTCACCGATTCGACGGCGTCGAGGATCCTGAAGACATAGCCCCTGTCCTCGGACGCCTTGAGCAGCGCCTTGACGTCCTTCGGGAAGCAGCTCCCCCCGTACCCGACGCCCGGAAAGAGGAACGACGTGCCGATGCGGCGATCCGATCCGATCGCCTTCCGCACGTGATCGACATCGGCGCCCATGAGCTCGCAGACGTTCGCAATCTCGTTCATGAACGAGATGCGCGTCGCCAGGATCGAGTTGGCCGCGTACTTGGCCAGCTCAGCGCTCTCCGTGCTCATCGTCAGGATCGGCGCACCGGTCCTCGTGAACGGGCCGTACAGCTCTTTCATGACCGCATCAGCCCGATCGTCCTTGTCTTCGATGCCGATGACGACGCGGTCCGGCTTCATGAAGTCTTCAATGGCCGCGCCCTGCTTCAGGAACTCCGGGTTGCTGACGACGCTGAAGGTCTGCGACGTTTCCCTGGCGATCGCGGCTCGGACTTTTTTTGCCGTGCCAACCGGCACCGTGCTCTTGTCGACGATGACGGTGTACTTGTTCAACGCGCGGCCGACGTCGCGCGCGACGCCCAGCACGTGCTGCAGGTCGGCCGAGCCGTCCTCGCTTTGCGGGGTGCCGACCGCGATGAACACGATGGCGGAGGCGCGAACCGCCGACGGAAGGTCCGTGCTGAAGGTCAGGCGATCTTCCTGGTCGTTACGACGAACGATTTCCTCGAGGCCAGGCTCGTAAATCGGCATTCGGCCTGCTCTGAGCGTCGCGACTTTCGACTCGTCCTTATCCACGCAAATGACTGTGTTCCCGTTTTCCGCCAGGCACGCGCCCAGTACGAGTCCGACATAGCCTGTTCCGACGACGGCGATTTTCATTTCACAATAAGATACTGACTCGGCACGACTTAAACAAGTGCGCGTCCTGATCGATTACCGTCCGGCGCTGCGTGAACCTAGCGGCGTCGGCGCGTATACCCATAAGCTCGTCAAGGCATTGCTGGCCCTGTACCCGGCAGGCGGTCCGGCCCCCGCGCTCGATCTGTCGCTCTTCTCGAGCTCGTGGAAGGATCGGCTCGCGCCGGATGCGGACCTGGCAGGCGCGGCGATCGTCGATCGCCGCGTGCCCGTGCGGCTGCTGAATCTGTCGTGGCATCGGCTCGGATGGCCGCCCGCCGAAACGATCGCCGGCGGCGCGTACGACGTCACGCATTCGTCCCATCCGCTGCTGCTGCCGGCGCGCAACGCGGCGCAGGTCGTCACCATCCACGATCTGGACTTCCTGTCGCATCCCGAACGGACGCGGTCCGAGGTCCGCCGCGACTACCCGGCGCTGGCGCGCGATCACGCACATCGGGCGGATGCCATCCTCGTCCCGTCCGCGTACAGCGCTGGCGAAGTCGAGCGCGTGCTCGGCGTGCCGCGCGATCGCCTTGCGATCTGCCCGCCCGGCGCTCCGGACTGGACCGCCCGGGCGGCGTCGCCGAGGGCCGGGTACGTGCTGTTCTTCGGCACGCTGGAGCCGCGAAAAAACGTTGGCGGGTTGCTCGATGCGTACGAGCGGCTGCTGAGCGGCACCCCTAAAGGGGCTCCCTACGACCCGGCCGAAGCGCCGCCCCACGACCCAGAGTCCGCGAGGTGCCCCGACCCCGATTCCGTGGGGCGCCCCTTTAGGGGTGCCGAGTACTTGGGGCGCACTTTCAGGGGCGCCATCCCCGAGCTCGTGCTCGCCGGCAAGGCAACCGAAGAAGCGCGCGCGTGGCTCGATCGTCTCGAGCGGCCGCCGCTCGAAGGCATCGTCCGCTACATCGGGTACGTCGATCCTGACAGGCGGCGCGCGCTCTATGAAGGTGCGCGGCTGCTCGTGCAGCCGTCCTTTGACGAAGGCTTCGGCATGCCGGTGCTCGAAGCGATGTCGCTCGGCGTGCCCGTCGTGGCGGCCGCTCGCGGCTCGCTGCCCGAAGTCGTCGGCGACGCCGGACCGCTGGTCGATCCCGAGCAGCCCGCCGATATGGCGAACGCCATCGCGCACGTGTTGTTCGACGAGGCGTACGCGGCGACCTGCGTATCCAGGGGCCTGGCCCGTGCGCGCGCGTATCGCTGGGATGAGACCGCCCGCCTCGTCTTCGACGCATATCGCCAGGCGATCGAGCGCCGGGCCCAAAGGGACCGGCGGGCGTAGACGATGCGCATCGGCATCGACGCGCGTGAACTGTCTGGCCGCGTCACAGGAGTCGGGCGATATCTGGCCGGCCTGCTGCATGAATGGGCGATCGACGCGAGCACCAGCGTCCACCAGTTCGTGCTCTACGCGCCTGAGCTGATCGCGCTCGGGCTCGACGCGCGCCGGTTTCCGACGCGCCTCGTCCGCGGACGCTCCGGCACGTGGTGGGAGCAGGTCCGGGCGCCGCGCGCTGCGCGTCTCGATCACCTCGACGTCTGGTTCGCGCCCGGTTACAGCGCGCCGCTCGCTCTGAAGGTGCCGACCGTCGTCGTAATTCACGATCTGTCGTTCGTCGGGCATCCGGAGTGGTTCCGCCTGCGCGAAGGCGCCCGCCGACGATGGCTCACGCGCCAGGCGGCGCGGAAGGCCCGCGCGATCATCACCGTCTCGCAGTTCTCACGACGGGAGCTGATCGAACGCCTCGCCGTACCTGAAGGGCGGATTCACGTGATACCGCCGGGGATAGGGACTGGGGACTGGGGACTGGGGACTGAGGGGGGACATAGAGTGCCTGGTCCCCTAGTCGCCGGTCCCCCAGTCCCCAGTCCCCTAGTCCCCAGTCCCCTAGTCCCCAGTCCCTACAGAGTTCTCTATGCCGGCTCCATTCTCAACCGCCGTCACGTCGTCGATCTGATTCGCGCGTTTGCGCCGATCGCCCGCGGCCACGCCGGCGCGTCGCTCGACATTGTCGGCGACAATCGCAGCTACCCGCGCGAGGATCTGCAGCAGTCGATTGCCGCGGAGGCGCTCGAGGCGCAGGTGCGCTGGCACGACTACGTCACCGACGAGCAACTGCAGGAGTTGTATGCCCACGCGCGGGCCTTCGCGTTTCTGTCGGAGTACGAGGGGTTGGGACTCACGCCGCTCGAGGCGTTGAACGCGGGTGTGCCGCCGGTACTGCTCGACACGCCTGCGGCCCGCGAGAGCTGCGGCGACGCCGCGGTCTACGTACCAGTGAGCAATGTGCCGGCCGCGACGCGGGCGCTCGAGTCGGTGCTGTTCGACGAGGCGGTGCGATCGCGGATTCTCACGGCCGCGCCGAACGAGCTCGCGAAGTACAGTTGGCCGCGCGCGGCTCGGGAGACGATCGAAGTCCTCGAGCGCGCGGGAGCTGGCGCGTCACGGTCCGGCTGAAGACTTCGAGCGTCTGACGGATTCGCATACTCGCTCGTCCTGAGCCTGTCGAAGGACGAGCAGTTTGGCTCGTGGTTCGACAAGCTCACCACGAGCGGGATACCCAGGGATATCGCACGCTCCAGACCATGTCCCGCTTGGAGTTGTCCGTCATCATCGTCTCGTTCAACGCGCGAGCGGACCTCGAGCGCTGTCTCGAGTCGCTCGACGCCGCACCGCCCGCGGCGCCTCACGAGATCCTCGTCGTCGACAACGGATCGACCGACGGCAGCATCGACCTCGCGCGCCGCCGGCCTGACGTTCGCCTGATCGAAATCGGCTCGAACCTCGGGTTCGCGCGAGCAAGCAACGTCGGCATCCGTGCGAGCCGTGGCGCGAACCTGCTGCTGCTGAACAGCGATACGGTTGTGCCGGATGGTGCCATCGACCGGCTGCTGGCGGCGCTCGATCAGGACCGCGACGTCGCGGTCGTCGGGCCGCGCCTGGTCGATGCCGGCGGCCGCGCGGAGCTGTCGTTTGGGCGCATGATCGGTCCGCTCAACGAGCTGAGGCAGAAGCGCCTGGCGCGGGGCCGCGGTGTCGAAGCTCGAACCAGCCGCCGCCAGTATCCGGACTGGGTCAGCGGCGCCTGTCTCCTCGTGCGGCGCGCGGACGCCGAAGCCGTCGGCCTGCTCGACGAGCGGTACTTCATGTACACCGAAGACGTGGACTTCTGCGCGGCCATTCGCGCGCGAGGCCGCCGCGTGCTGTTCACGCCGGACGTCGAAGTGGTGCATCTTCGAGGGCGATCGGCGGCCAGCGCCCCCGCCGCGACGCGAGACGCCTACCGCCGGAGCCGGCTCGCATTCTACGAAAAACACCACCCCGGCTGGGCGCCGCTTTTGAAGCTGTACGTCCGGCTGCGGCGTGGTCGGTAGAATTCAATCGCCGGAAATCGAGCAGACCCACCCGACTCACCCGACCGACCAGACCCACCCGACCCACGAGACCCACGAGACCCACCCGACCCACGCGACCGACTGAGTATCATGTGTCCGTGCGGATCGGCATAGACGCCCGCAAGCTGCACGACTTCGGCATCGGCACCTACATCCGGAATCTGCTGCGGCACCTGGCGCGGATCGACGCCCGGACCGAGTTCGTGATCCTCTGCCGTCCCCGGGATTGCGAGACGCTGGCGGCGCTCGGCAAGAACTTCCGGACGGTTTCCGAGACGTCGGGCAACTATTCCATCGCCGAGCAGGTGAGAATCCCGCTGGCGCTCAAGCGCGAGGGGGTGACCCTGTTCCACGCGCCGCACTATGTGCTGCCGCCGCTCATTCGTTGCCGCTCCGTCGTGACGATCCACGACTGCATTCACCTGATGTTTCCGCAGTATCTGCCGAACCGGCTCGCGTTCCGGTACGCGCGGGCGTCGATCGGCTTCGCGGCCCGGCGCGCGACGCGCATCATGACCGTGTCGCAGAGCTCGAAACGCGACATCCTCCGCTTCGTCGACACGCAGCCGGAGAAGATCGACGTGATCTACAACGCCTACGACGAGCGGTTCGCCATCGACCCGCCCGAGGAAGATGTCGTGCGTGTGCGCGAGCGGTATCAGCTTCACGACGAGTTCGTGCTGTACGCCGGCAACGTCAAGCCTCACAAGAATCTCGAGCGGCTGATCGAGGCGTTCTATCTGGTCCGCAAACGCGGGCTCGATCACCTGAAGCTCGTGCTGATCGGTGACGAGATTTCGAAGTACACGGCCCTGCGCCGCGCGGTCCATCGGTATCAGCTTCACAAATACGTGCGGTTCCTCGGCTACGTCCCGGAAGAAACGCTGGCCGTGATGTATCGGCTCGCCGGCGTGTTCGTGTTTCCGTCGCTGTACGAAGGATTCGGGCTGCCGCCGCTCGAAGCGATGGCGAGCGGCACGCCGGTCGTCACGTCGAACCTGTCGTCGCTCCCGGAAGTGGCCGGCGACGCGGCGGTGCTCGTCGATCCGTACGACCCGCACGCGATTGCCGAGGGCATTCACCGGGTGCTCACCGACGAGACGCTGCGACGGACATTGCGGCTCAAGGGCGTGGCGCGCGCGGGGCAGTTTTCGTGGGAGCAGTCGGTGCGCCGCATTCGCCAGATTTACCGCGAGGCGGACGGGAGCCCGGTGACCGCGCGATGAAGGTGGCCTTCGTTCACGATTGGCTGACCGGCATGCGCGGCGGCGAGAATGCGCTCGAGGCGCTGTGCGAGCGGTTTCCCGACGCCGAGCTCTTCACGCTGGTCCATGTGCGCAGTTCGATTTCTGCGGCGATCGAGCGTCTGCGGACACACACGTCGTTCGTGCAGCGGCTGCCACGCGTCAAGCGGTACTATCGCCACTACCTGCCGCTCTTCCCCACGGCGATCGAGCAGTTTTCGTTCGATCGCTTCGATCTCGTCGTCAGCGTCAGCCACTGCTGCGCGAAGTCGATCGTGCATCCGGGACGCATCCGCCACATCTGCTATTGCCTGACGCCGATGCGCTACGCGTGGGATCAGTTCGACGCGTACTTCGGCCCGGATCGGGTGGGGCGCGCGGGCAGCGGGCTGATGCGGCCCGTGATGGCCCGGCTGGCGCGGTGGGACCGCGACACGGCCGACCGTGTGGACCGCTATGTCGCTATCTCTCATTATGTTGCCGGCAGGATCCGGCGATACTATAATCGCGAAGCGACCGTGGTCTATCCGCCCGTCAACACCGAATTTTTTCATCCCGACGGTGCGACGCCCGAGCGATTTGCGCTCGTCGTCTCGGCCCTCGTGCCTTACAAACGCATCGATCTGGCGATCGCCGCCTGTCGCCTGGCGGGCGTGCCGCTGAAGATCGCCGGCGACGGTCCTGAGCGGGAGGCCTTGCAACGCGACGCGGGCCCAGGCGTACTGTTTCTCGGCCGCCGATCGAACGACGAGATCCGCGATCTGTATCGTCGCGCGGCCGTGACGCTGCTGCCCGGCGAGGAGGACTTCGGCATCGTCCCGCTCGAAGCGCAGGCGTGCGGCCGCCCCGTCGTCGCGCTCGGCCGTGGCGGCGCCCTCGAAACGGTCCGGCCCGGCGAGACCGGCGTTCTGGTGGCCGAAGCGGTCCCCCAGGCATTCGCCGCCGCGATCGCGCAGGCGATCGACAGGCCGTTCGACTCGAGGGCCATCCGGCGGCACGCGGAGCAGTTCAGCCGCGCGCGATTCGCGGACCAGATGACCGCGGTGATTCACGAAACCTGCCGGGAGGCAGGGGCGCCGGCAGTCGGCGATGCCCCGGCCGTATGGTAAGCCGGCACAACCGTCTGCTCGTCGCCTTTTACCTGCTCTCGGACGCCCTCCTCGGCGTCTCGGCTTTCATCCTCGCCTACGGCCTGAGGTTCCACACCGGGCTCGTCCAGCTCATCCCGATCACCAAGGGCCTCCCTCCGCTGCGGCAGTACATCAACATTCTGCCGTTCGTCGCCCTGCTCGTGCCGCTGGGCTTTCAGCTGCAGGGCCTCTACCGGCTGCGCCGCGGCCGGTCGCGCGTCGACGATTTCTTCGCCGTCTTCGTCGGCAGCATTCTCGCCGTCGTCTTCGGCATCGTCGCCACGACGTACGTGCAGATCTACTGGGCCGGCAGCGCGGCGCGGCAACGCGGCGCGTTCGAGGTCTCGCAGCCGGTCTGGGCGATCTTCCTGGTGATCAACGTCGCGCTGACGTTCGCGTCGCGCGAGCTGGTCCGGGAGGTCCTCGAGCGGCGCTGGCGCGCGGGGATCGGGCTCAAGCGAATTCTGATCGCCGGGTCCGGCGAGCTCGGACGTCTGGTCGCCGACAGGATCCTCGAGCATCGCGAGCTCGGCTACCAGATCGTCGGCTTCGTGGACGACAAGGCGGCCGGCGATCATCTCGGCTATCGCGGTCTGCCGCTGCTCGGCACCATCGTCGACGCGGCCGACATCGTGGCGCGTGAAGCGATCGACCACCTCTACGTCGCCCTGCCGCCCGAACAGCACGTGCAGATGCTGCAGCTCATCGAGAGCACGAGCCGCGAATGCGTCGACGTGAAGGTCGTGCCCGACCTCCTGCAGGTGATCGCGCTGCGCGCGCGCCTCGAAGACCTCGATGGCGTGCCGGTCATCAACATCAACGACGTTCCGCTGCAGGGCCTCAACAGCATCGTCAAGCGGGCGATCGACATCGCGATGTCGTCCGCGGCGCTGACCGTGCTGGCCCTTCCCTTCTGGCTGATTGCGGTGCTCGTGAAGCTGACGTCGCGGGGCGACGTGTTCTACAGGCAGGAGCGCATGGGCCTCGACGGGAAGCCCTTCATGATCTACAAGTTTCGCTCGATGTACGACGGCGCCGAGGCGGAGACCGGCCCGGTCTGGACGATCGAGCGGGACCCGCGACGGACCCCTGTCGGCAAGGTGCTTCGTCGATCGAACATCGACGAGCTGCCCCAGCTCTGGAACGTGCTCAAGGGCGACATGTCCATCGTCGGGCCGCGTCCCGAGCGCCCGCTGTTCGTCGCCCAGTTCAAGGACAGGATTCCGCAGTACATGCTGCGCCACAAGGTGAAGGCCGGCATCACGGGGTGGGCGCAGGTGAACGGCTGGCGGGGCAACACATCCATCGAAAAACGAATCGAGTACGACCTCTATTACATCGAGAACTGGTCGGTGCGGCTCGATCTCAAGATCATGTGGCTCACGCTGTTACGAGGGTTCTTCCACAAGCATGCCTACTAAGCCGCGCGTCGTCATCACGGGAGCCGCCGGCTTCATCGGGTCCCATCTCGCCGAAACACTGCTCGATCGCGATTACTCGATCATCGGCATCGACAACCTGCTCACCGGCGACACCTCGAACATCTCGCACCTGGCGAACCGCGACTTCGCCTTCATCAAGCACGACGTCACCAATTACATCTACATCGATGGCCCGGTGGAT
>QHWJ01000182.1:26568-34318 GCA_003222535.1 Acidobacteriota bacterium
CGGTTCGTGATCGCGTCCACCTCCGAGGTCTACGGCGATCCGCTGGAGCATCCCCAGAAGGAAACCTACTGGGGCAACGTGAACCCGGTCGGTCCCCGCGGCGTGTACGACGAAGCCAAGCGCTTCGCCGAGGCCATGACGATGGCCTACCACCGATACCACGCGGTGGACACCAAGATCGTCCGGATCTTCAACACCTACGGCCCGCGCATGCGGCTCAACGACGGCCGTGCCGTGCCCGCCTTCATGTCGCAGGCGCTGCGCCACGAGGACGTCACGGTCTTCGGCGACGGCAGCCAGACCCGCAGCTTCACCTACATCACGGATCTCGTGGACGGCATCATCAAGCTGATGCTGTCGCCGGAGAACGAGCCGATCAACATCGGCAACCCGCACGAGATGACGATCAAGCAGATTGCCGAGACGATCATCGCGAGGACCGGCTCGAAGAGCAGAATCATCTACAAGCCGCTGCCGACCGACGACCCCAAGCAGCGGCGGCCCGACATCACCCGCGCCCGCACGCTGCTGAAATGGGAGCCGAAGGTCGGCCTCGAAGAAGGGCTCGTCAAGACCATCGAATACTTCCGGTCGAAAGTCAGGTAGGTCAGGGGAGTCGGGTAGGTCTGGTAGGTCAGATGGGTTTGGTAGGTCAGGTGGGTTTGGTAGGTCAGGTAGCGGATAGGGCGGCGGTTGGAGCGCGAAGGATTCAGCCGAGCGACGGGGACAGATGGGTCGCGTGGGTCGGGTAGGTCAGGGACAGATGGGTCGCGCAGGTCGGGTAGGTCAGGGACAGATGGGTCGCGTGGGTTGGGTAGGTCGGTAGGTCGAGTCGATCGGAGCACGAAGGCTTCAGTCGAGTGGCGGGGACGAATAGGTCGCGTAGGTCAGGTAGGTCAGGTACGTCGGATCAGTTGGAGCGCGAAGGCTTCAGCCGAACGTCGAGGACAGATGGGTCGCGTAGGTCAGGTAGGGCGGGAGGGTCAGGTAGGGCGGGTCGTTTGGAGCTCGAAGGCTTCAGCCGAGTGGCGGGGACGAATGGGTCGGGTAGGTCGGGTAGGTCGGGGGGGTCAGATAGGTCTGGGAGGGCAGATAGGTCTGGTAGTGGATAGGGCGGCGGTTGAAGCTCGAAGGCTTCAGCTGAGCGTCGGGGGCAGGTGGGTCAAGTAGTCGGATAAGTAAGGCTGCGATGGACTTGTTCCAGGTCGACGACGACGGGCGGCTGTTCATCTCGGCAGCAATCGAGGACTGGACCGCCGTGGCGCGGCACGGGATCGACACCGTCATCGATCTCGAAGGTGGACTCGATACGTGCATCCCGACCGCCTCGAACGGGTGCCTGTACGTCTACTTCCCGTTCGATGACGACAACGAGCGGCTGCCGGACATGACGAAGCTGCGGGCGATCGCGCGGCTGGCCGCGTCGCTGATCGCTGAGGGGCACCGCGTGCTCTCGCACTGCGGGATGGGCTACAACCGCTCGGCGTTCGTCGCGGGCCTGATTCTCATCGAGCTCGGCATGTCGGGTGCCGACGCAGTGGCGCGCCTCAGGCAGCGCCGACAGGGGGCACTGTTCAACGATCGATTCGCCGACGTCCTCGTGTCTCTCGGCTCAGGCCTTCCGGCAGCGTCGCCCAGCCGGAGCGCAGGCGTTTAGAGCGCAGAACGGGGTCGCCCACGTTCGTGGCCGCGGCGAGCTGCGCCCCATTCACACGTCCTGCCGGCCTCATGGAAGAAGACCGCCCGGATCCTCGCGTTGGTGCAAGCCGGCCTTTGCTTCAGCTCCTGGGGGCAAATCGCTCGGCCGCCCGCTCACGCGCCCGCGCCGCGACTTCTTCCCGATTCCGCGGCGTCGACGTCGTCTTGAGCGAATCAATCAGCCGCCGCGCGATGACCGCGACATCGTCCACTGCGCAGTCGAAGGCCGCCTCGTTCGCCTTCGACGGCGCGTTGAACCCGCTCAGCTTCCGCACGAACTGTACCGACGCGGCGCGGATTTCTTCGTCAGTGGCAGGCGGATCGAAGTTAAACAGCGTTTTGATATTTCGGCACATATTCAATGTAATGAGCGGTTTCGTCCGCCACTGCCCGGCCACAGAGAGACTCGACGACCGTGAACGCCATGTCGATGCCCGCGGATACACCCGCTGATGTGACGACGCTGTCGGAGACGACGCGCACCTCGCGCTGGACCTGAATCGAAGGATCGATCGACGCGAGGAGATCAAGACCGGCCCAGTGCGTCGTGGCCCGGCGTCCCCTCAGCAACCCGGCCTTCGCGAGCAGCAGCGCACCCGTGCAGACCGACGTCACCTTCGACGATCGGGCCGCCGTGTCGCGGATCCACGCGAGCGTCCGCTCGTCGTTCAGGAGGGCGCGCGTCCCGAAGCCGCCGGGAACCACGAGGATGTCGATGACCGGTGCGTCGGTCCATGAGTGGTGAGGGATCACCTTCAACCGACCGATGGCGGTCACGACGTCATGTGTACGCGCAACCGTGAACGTGTCGAACGGCGCGCTGTCGTCGCTGCGGCGTGAGTCCGAGCCGGCCACGAGGCGCGTTCGGGAGAACACTTCGAACGGCCCCGCGAAGTCGAGCACCTCGACATCGTCAAAAATCAGGATGCCGACAGTCTTACGCCTCTCGTTGCTCACGATCTACCCGCCTGCCCAGACGCTCGGCTGAAGCCTTCGCGCTCCAAGCGACCTGACCCACGCGACCCACCCGACCTACCTAACCCACCCGACCTACCTGACCCACCCGACCTACCTGACCCACCCGACCTACCCGCCTTCGCTCGCGCGCATTGGCCGACGTGAGCTTGGAGATCTCCTCGACGGACGTGCGATCGCGATCGACGAACGCGCGCTCCATCGCGAACGCCGCGTTGATGAGCGCCACCAGCCGCGGCACGTCATCTTCCGTAGCGCTCCGAATCAGACCCGCCTGCCGATGCCGCTCCATCTGCCCCCGGACGCTCGGCTGAAGCCGTCGCGCGCTCCAAACGACCTGCCCTACCTGACCCACCCGATCTACGAGACCTACCCGACCTATCAGAACCCATCTGCCCCGGACGCTCGGCTGAAGCCGTCGCGCTCCAAACGACCTGCCCTACCTGACCCACCCGATCTACCAGACCTACCCGACCTATCAGAACCCATCTGCCCCGACGCTCGGCTCAAGCCTTCGCGCACCAAACGACCCGCCCTACCTGACCCACCCGCCCTACCTGACCTATCTGACCTACCTGACCCACTCGACCCAGCTGACCTAGCGCGTCAGCTTCCGGTACTTGATCCGGTGCGGCTGGTCTGCCGCCGCGCCGAGGCGGCGCTTCCTGTCGGCCTCGTAATCCTGATAATTCCCCTGGAACCACACGACCTGGCTGTCGCCCTCGAACGCCAGCATATGCGTCGCGATGCGATCGAGGAACCACCGATCGTGGCTGATGACGACGGCGCAGCCGGCAAAGTTGAGGAGCGCCTCTTCCAGCGCGCGCAAGGTGTCGACGTCGAGATCGTTGGTTGGTTCGTCGAGCAGCAGCAGGTTGCTGCCTTTTTTCAGGAGCTTCGCGAGGTGGACGCGATTCCGTTCCCCTCCAGACAACGAGCCGACCAGGCGCTGCTGGCCCGCGCCCTTGAAGTTGAACCAGGACACGTAGGCCCGCGACGCGATTTTCTTTTTTCCCAGCTCGATCTCGTCGTTGCCGCCCGTGATCTCTTCCCACACGGTTTTGTTCGCGCCGAGCGCATCCCGGCTCTGATCGACGTAGCCGATCCGCACG
Source organism: Acidobacteriota bacterium (assembly GCA_003222535.1). Lineage (GTDB taxonomy): Bacteria > Acidobacteriota > Vicinamibacteria > Vicinamibacterales > CAVVIG01 > QHWJ01. The sequence goes on from QHWJ01000182.1 coordinate 30,354, forward strand.
GTCTCGCCGATCTTCAGGGTGCCTCCGTCCGGCTGCTCCGCTCCGGTGATCATCCGGAACATCGTCGTCTTGCCGGCGCCGTTCGGCCCGATCACGCCGACAATCCCGCCGCGCGGCAGCGTGAAGTCCAGATCCTCGATCAGCAGGTTGTCGCCGTAGCCCTTCTTCAGATGCCGCGCTTCGACGACGAGGTCGCCCAGACGCGGGCCTGGCGCGATGAAGATCTCGGCGGTCTCGATCCTCTGCGCCGTGTCCTCGCGCAGCAGCTCTTCGTACGCGTTGAGGCGCGCCTTCCCCTTGGCCTGCCGTGCGCGCGGCGACATGCGCACCCATTCGAGCTCGCGCTCCAGCGTTCGCTGCCGCTTGCTCTCGGTCTTCTCCTCCTGCTGGAGCCGGTTCTTCTTCTGGTCCAGCCACGACGAGTAGTTGCCTTCCCAGGGGATGCCGTGACCGCGATCGAGCTCGAGGATCCAGCCGGCGACATTGTCGAGAAAGTACCGATCGTGCGTGACGGCTACGACCGTGCCGGGATAGTCCTTCAGAAAACGCTCGAGCCAGGCGACCGACTCGGCGTCGAGATGGTTGGTCGGCTCGTCGAGGAGCAGCAGGTCGGGCGATTGCAGGAGCAGGCGGCACAGCGCGACGCGACGGCGTTCGCCGCCGGACAACCTCGAGACTTCCGCGTCAGGCGGCGGCAGACGCAGCGCGTCCATCGCCAGCTCGAGACGCGAGTCGAGGTCCCATGCGTTCGACGCCTCGATCTTGTCCTGAATGCGCGCCTGCTCGTCGAGGGCTTTCTCCATTTCGTCAGGATCCAGGTCCTCGCCCAGCTTCGCGTTCACCTCGTCGTAACGGGCGAGAAGCGCCTTGATGCCGGCGACCGCCTCTTCGACGTTGCCTAGAACGGTCTTGGCGGGATCGAGCTTCGGCTCCTGGTGAAGGAAGCCGACCGAGATGCTGTCGGCGGGGAACGCCTCGCCGATGAACTTGTCGTCTTCGCCGGCCATGATGCGGAGCAGCGAGCTCTTCCCTGCGCCGTTGAGGCCCAGCACACCGATTTTCGCACCCGGGAGAAACGAGAGCCAGATGTCTTCGAGCACCTTGGTGTCGGGCGGATGCACCTTCCCGAGACCCTTCATCGTGTAAATGAACTGGGGCATGTGATGGACGGACCTATAGTCTGTGAAGCCGATGCGATCGAGCAGCGCGGCGAAGCGCCTGTCGTCCTTGGAGATTATTCCGCCACGGATCCAGTTTAAGCCAAAAGGTGACGTATCGGCGGCGCGCGAGTTCGTCGCCCGAGCGCACGTCGAGCTTGAAGGGATAAAAGCGAACCGATGGATCGGACGGCGTGGACATCACCCGGGGAAGGCTCGGGATTCTAGCACGCGAGGACTTCGGAGATCGCACGCAAGTCGCACCACCGAGCCAGGTTCACCACGCAGCGGCTGCTTCACCGTGACCGTGAAGTAACGCGCCGGCCGCGCTATCCTACGGGAGCGTGCGCCGCATCCTTCACGTCGACATGGACGCATTCTACGCGTCGGTGGAGCAGCGTGACGATTCGTCGCTGCGCGGCAAGCCGCTCGCCGTTGGCGGCCGGCCGGATCGCCGCGGTGTCGTCGCGGCCGCGAGCTACGAGGCGCGCTCGTTCGGGGTGTACTCGGCAATGTCCATGGCGCGAGCCGTGCGGCTCTGCCCGTCGCTCGTCATCGTGCCGCCGGACTTCGCGCGGTACAAGACGGCGTCGAGTGCCGTGTTCGCGATTTTTCGCGAGGTGACGCCGCTCGTGGAGCCGCTGTCGCTCGACGAAGCCTATCTCGACGTGACCGAGAACGCGTGGCGGGAAAGGCTTGGAACCGCCGTCGCAAAGCGGCTCAAGGAACGCATTCGCACCGACATCGGGCTGACCGCGTCGGCTGGCGTCGCGCCGAACAAGTTCCTGGCCAAGATCGCATCGGGCTGGAAGAAGCCGGACGGCCTCACTGTGATCAGCCCCGAACGCGTCGAACCGTTCCTGCAACAGCTGCCGGTGGACGCGCTGTGGGGCGTCGGACCGGTGACGGCCAAAAAGCTCCGCGCGCGCGGCATCGAGCGACTCGTTCAGGTCCGCACCGCGGATCCGCAGGTTCTCCGCGAGACGGTGGGGAGCCTCGCCGACTCGCTGCGTCAGCTCGCCAACGGCGTGGACAATCGGCCGGTCGTGCCTCACCGTGAAGCCAAATCGTCCGGATCCGAAAACACATATCCCGAGGACGTGACCGATCTCAACACGATTCGTGACGAGATTGCCGAAATGGCGACTCACGTGATCGGCTGGCTGTCCCGCAAACAGCTCTTCGCGCGCACGGTGACGATCAAGGTCCGCTATGACGATTTCACGACGATTACGCGCAGCCACACGGCGGCGCCGACGCGCGCAGAGGCCGATCTCATCGCGCGGGCCGTCCGTCTGGTCGACAGGACCGATGCCGGACGCCGCCCCGTCCGTCTGCTGGGCGTGAGCGTGCACAACTTCTGCGCCGGGAACGAGCTGAGTGACGAGTTGGACCGATTGCCGTTCGATGGGGAACACTAGACGCTCATGAACCGCGATGTGAAGGCAACGTCCTTGGTCCTTTGTTCTTGGTACTCGGTCCGTTCTTAGTCCCTGGTCCGTTCCTGGTCCCTGGTCCTTGGTCCGCGCACCAAGGACCGCTGGACGGACCAAGCACGAAGAACCAAGGACCAGGGACGCCAGCGGGGAGCTGTGTGATCGATAGCTGGGACCCAGGCCAATACGACAGGTTTCAGGGTGAGCGCGAGCAGCCGTTTTTCGACCTGCTGGCGCTCGTACGGCGCGTCCCCGGGATGCGCGTCGTCGACCTGGGTTGCGGGACCGGCAAGCTGACGCGCATTCTGCACGATCGGCTTCAAGCGGGCGAGACGACCGGCATCGATCGATCCGACCGCATGCTGGCCGTGACGAGGGCGGACGCGCTGCCCGCGGGGCTTCGCTTCAGAGTCGGCACGATAGAGTCGTTCATCGCGCAAGCCGCTGAAGCGAGCGGACCGGCCGCCGTCTGCGACCTGATCTTTTCAAACGCCGCGCTGCATTGGGTGGACGATCACCACGCGTTTGTGCCCAGGCTGGCCGCCGCGCTGGCACCCGACGGGCAGCTCGCGTTCCAGGTTCCGGCCGAGCACGACGGTCTCTCCCATGTCCTGGCGGAGGAGCTCACGACGATCGAGCCTTTTCGCAGTGGCTTCGGCGGCTGGCATCGCCCGCAACCGGTCCTGGCCCCGGAGGCGTACGCGCGCCTGCTCTATCGATGCGGCTTCAAGGATCCGATCGTGCGGCTGATCGTCTATCCTCATGTCCTGGCCGGGCGAGACGAGGTCGTCGAGTGGATGAAGGGCACGCTGCTCACCGAGTACGCACGCCACCTGCCCGCGGACCTGTTCGATCGGTTCGTGCAAGAATACGGGGCGCGGCTCGTCGCCCGGCTCGACGCGACGCGGCCGTTCTTTTTCCCGTTCAAGCGCATACTCTGTTGGGGGCAGCGGACCGGCTGAAGCCGGACACTACAAACGATCATGCTTAAAGGAACGCGCGACGGCATTCTGAAGAAGGTTCAGCCGGTCAGTATCCACGGCCAGGTCTCCTGGGACGTCTTCTTCACCGACGTCGAGGATCCGGACGGCCAGACGCATGTCGCGCGCGTCGGCCCCGAAGCCGTGATGGGCCATAACCTGGAGCCCGGCGATCGCATTCAGGTCGAGTATCTCGTCGGCGTCGCCGTGCGCGTCACGCGGGTCGTTCCGACGTGATCCGCCCGACGCGACCTAAGTGACACCGCTCGGCTAAAGCCTTCGCGCTCCGAAACCGGCCTTTCCCAGCCGACTACCCGACCTACCCGACCCACGCGACCTGCCCTACCCGCCCTTCTTTTCAATCGTGACCGTCGTCAGCTCGATGCGTGTGG
>QHWJ01000166.1 GCA_003222535.1 Acidobacteriota bacterium
GTGCACGAGCGCCTGTTGCTTTGCCGTGAGCGGGGCCCCGCGGCTGGCGAGCGCGCCGGTCTGAATGACGAATCCGGGGGCCACGCGGTGAAACGCCATCCCGTTGTAGACCCCCGACGCCGCGAGCCGCATGAACTGACGGACGGTGTTCGGGGCCTTCTCGGTGAAGAACTCGATGGTGATCGGGCCGGCGCTGGTGGAGAGGACGGCGCGATACGTGGCGAGCTCGGGAGGCGTCTCGGTGACGAACGGCTCGGCGGGCGTATCGCGGATCGTCACGCGCCGAATGTCGATGCGCTCGGTCGCGACGCCTTTCTCGTCCACCGGCGCTTCGGAAATCTTCTGCAGCACTTCGATGCCGTCGGCGACGTGCCCGAACACGCTGTACTGATTATCGAGAGACGGCTGATCGGCCAGGACGATGAAGAACTGCGCGCCAGCGCTGTCCGGTTTGCCGGGGACGAGCACGGCCGCTACCGATCCGCGCGTCATCCTCGGCGCGCGGGCTTCCCCTTTCACGGCGTTCAGCCCACCGGTCCCGTAGAGCGCGCGCTTCGACGGATCCCTGGTCAGCGGATCGCCGCCCTGCACCATGCCGTACTTCACGACGCGGTGGAACGTCGTGCCGTCGTAGCCGCCGTCAGCCGCGAGCTTCATGAAATGCGCGGTCTGATTCGGCGCCGACTCCGGCGTGAGATCGATGATGAACGTCCCTGCGCTCGTCTCGACCACCGCCTGTTTAGGCGGCGCCTGCGCCGGAACGGCCAGAGCGAACATGTACGTAGGGCCCAACTTTAGTTGGGCCAATACGACGGCGATGAGATAGATGTTTTTCATATGGTGTTTGGCACGTCTAAAGAGGTGCCCTACTCTAAAGCGGGCCCTACGTGGCGGTGCCCGGCGCGTCTTCATACGCTTGTCTCCGGCGCGTCGATGATGCGCCTGGCGTGCCAGATGTAGTGAAAGCTCGAGATCAGCGTGATCGCGAGCGACGCGTAGATGCCCGCGTCCACGATCACGGAGTGATACCCCAGATAGTTGAACAGCATCGCCGCAACGGCGGTCACGATGTAGGTGGCCGTCGCGGTCTTTCCGTAGATCGACGGCCGGAACGTGCGCGGGCCGATGGCGAGATTCACGATCGCGACGGTCAGCACGATGACGATGTCGCGGCTGATGATACAGATGGTGAGCCAGGTGGGGAGGCGATTGGCGAGATTGAGCCCCGGCAGCGTCAGCACGATGAACGTCGTCACCAGCAGCAGCTTGTCGGCCATCGGATCGAGCCAGGCGCCAAGGCTCGTCTTCTGACCCGAGAGGCGCGCGATCAACCCATCCAGGCCGTCGGTGACCCCGGCCGTCACGAACACGACGAGCGCCCACCCGAGGTAGCCGTAGATGACGAGGATGACGAATGCCGGGATCAGCAGCATCCGCAGCAGCGTCAGCTGATTCGCCGCCGTCAGCGCGGTCATCGCAGTCCCGCGAGGTCCTGGATCTTCGTGACGGCGTCGATGGCCTCCGCGCCGGTCACCGGCTTTGAGGGCTGGAAGCTGTTGTCCGGGCCGGTCTTCATCACACCCGACGCCACCGCCACCGACGCCGCCGGGTAGGCGAGATGGCCCGATGACAGGTCGCTGAACCTGAGCCGCGCCGACTCCCACGCTTTCGCTCGAGCGGGATCCCGCACGCTGACGCGCGAGAGGAGGCGCGCGGCGGCCTGAGCAAGATCGACCCGGCGTACGACGGTCCGCGGCTGGAAGGCGTGGTTGGCGAACGGCTCCATGACGCCGGCGCGAGCGACCGCCAGGATCCAGGTCGCGGCCCAGTTGTTCCGGACATCCGTGATCACCGCGCCGTCGCCGCGCCGATTGTTCTGCAGCAACGTGGCGAGCCGGATGCCGATGAGCGCGGCCAGGTCCGCCCGATTGATCTGCGGTGCCTCATCGATGGCTCGGTACTCCGCCGGCAACCGCGCCCGCGCCGAGCGGGCGCGGACGTCGTCCAGGCGGGCCTCGACGCCGGCGTTCGCTTCGATGGCGAGCGAGTCCGCGTACGACCTGGCCGCCCCTTCGAAGTCGCCGCCGCTCTCGAGAATCTCCCCGATCTGCGCGAATGATTTCGCGTCGCCGGGATCGAGCACGACCGCCTTCCGGAAGTGCTCGATCGCCGCGTCGGCCTGCCCGTTCTGGCGCTCGACGCCGGCCAGCTCGCGATACAGGAACGGACTGTCCGGCGAGCTGGCGATCGCGGCCGTGTACGCCTGCACGGCTTCGTCGAGCCGCCCGGCGCGCGCTAGGTCGCGCGCCCGCGCGAGTCCCTGCTCGACGCTCCGGAACTTCAGGACTTCGACCCGGCGCGCGAGGTCCGTTTGCGATGGGTCCGCAGCGAGCGCGGCTTCGAACGCCGCCAGCGCTTCTGTTTCGCGATTGAGCGACAGCAGCACCTGAGCGCGGCCGAGGAGCGCCGACAGATCGTTGTGCTGCGGATTGAGTTCGAGCGCGCGATCGAAATGCGAGAGGGCCGCCTTCGCGTCCTTGCGGGCGATCTCGACGTAGCCGAGCGAAGTCTCCGCCGGATAGAACGCCGGCACCGTCTTCAGCGCGGCGGAGAACTCGCGTTCTGCGGCTCTCAAGTCGCCAGCCTGCAGAAACGTCCAGCCCCGCGACGCATTCTCCGCCGCGGGACTGCCGGCGAACGACGAAGGCACGAGGGGTCGCGTGAACTCGGGGAACTTCGGCGTGGTGACGGCCGGCGCGGTCACGACCTTCGGCGCGCAGGCGCTGGCACAGACGAGCGCGACCAACAGCAGCGTCCGCATCACGAAAATACTACATCCCGCCTGTGCTCGTGGCGAGTCGAACGAGCGAACACCGGACGTCACTAGAAGCCTTGGTCCTTTGTTCTTGGTGCTTGGTGCTTGGTCCGTCCTTGGTGCTTGGTCCGTCCTTGGTCCTTGGTCCGTCCTTGGTCCTTGGTCCGTCCTTGCTCCTTGGTCCGTCCTTGGTCCTTGGTCCCTCCTTGGTCCCTCCTTGGTCCTTGGTCCTTGGTCCGTTCCATGGACGGCCGGGGACATCGGTAACAGATTAGTCCAGCGACATGGGTAACAGTTGATTGGGCTTTTTCGTCATCGTCGTTCTTCGTTCCTAGGGTCAGGCGCGGAGCCAGCGCAGCTGGCGGAGCGCCCCGTCGTCACCTGCGATGTAATCGGATGAAGTGTGCGATGCCGTTCGTCGTACCGGGCCAAAGCGAGGGTGGCAAAGTGCACTGTCCAGATCCCATCATCGACTTCTTCGAAAGCAATGTCTTGGCCCGCGAGCGCGGCCGAGACGAACAGCGGCTGACGCCACGAGATGTACCCATTTTGATCGACGCGGCGAATTTCCGCATGGCCTGGATACTCGAGCAACGGCAATCGGCGCGGCAACGGACGCGGCGAGGGTTGATAGCGGGTCGCCGGCACGGCCTGATCCAGCGCTTCGTGCGGGCGCTCGTGGTTGTACTCGGCACAGAAGCGCGTGAACCGGCGCTGCTGCGCCGCCGCGGTGGCCGCGGGCGGCCGCGCGGTGGCCGCTTTGAGGACGGCGTGAAATTGTTCGTGCGACCCGTTCTGCTCGGGATGGCCGGGCGCGATCCGCTCGGGCACGATCCCCAGCCGAATCCACCACACCGCCAAGGCGGACAAGCGGCCGAGGCCCGGCCCGCCAAACGGCGGCCCGTTATCGCTGCGGATGCGGTCAGGCAGGCCGTACTCCGCAAACGCGCGTTCGAAGCGCGGGCGGGTCACGGCGAGCGTATGCGCGGTGAGCGCGTCACACCGGAGGATGAACCGGCTGAATCCGTCCCGCAACGTGAACGGATAGCAGTAGCGGTGATCGCCCGTGAGAAACTCGCCTTTGAAATCCGTGGTCCATACTTCGTTCGCGCGAGTCATCAGCCCGCGCGTCGACGGGACGACCACCCGCGGCCGTCGCCGCCGGCGGGCCGTGATCAGCCCACGCGCTTTGAGGTGGGCCGCCACCGTCGACGGGCACGGCCAGGCGGCCTTCGGCGCCGAGCGCGCGGCGACCACCAGCAGTTTCTTGGCGCCCCAGCGCGGATGCCGCTGGCGCAGACGCATCAGCATCGCCAGCAGCTCGGGATCGGTGGCGTGGGGGCTCGCACGCGGGCGCCGCGACCGATCGTGCAAGCCGAGCGCGCCATCCGCGTCGTAGCGCTCGAGCCACTTGTAGCCCGTCTTGCGACAGATCCCGTATTGGGCCGCCAGCTCAGTCATCGTAAACAGGCCCGTTTCGAACTCTCGCACAAACTCCAGGCGTTGCTCCATGGGCGACGTTTCGTGCCACGGCATCGGGACACCTCCAGCGTCGCTGGCTGCCCCGGCCGGTGGTGAAAAGTGTTACCCATGTCGCTGGACAGAAGTGTTACCTATGTCCCTG
>QHWJ01000167.1 GCA_003222535.1 Acidobacteriota bacterium
GCAACCGAGGTCACCGTCTCGCCCAGGTGAAACACCACGCCGTGCGCCGCGTGAAGGGATTGAACGAAGCGGCCCACCTCGGTGCCCATGACTCGCTCGAGCGGCACGTGCTCGGGCGCAACCACGTCCACGGCGACGCCGCGAGTCCGGAGCGCGGCCGAGACCTCCAGGCCGATGAAGCTGGCGCCCACGACCACGACATGTTTCGCCGTGCGTGCACGCTCCACGATCGCACGGCTGTCGGCGAACGACCGGAGATAAAACACCTGCATGCTGTCGGCGCCGGGAATCGGGAACCGTACCGGATCGGCGCCCGTCGCGATCAGCAGCGCGCCGAAGTCGCGGCGCGACCCGTTTTCGAGCAGCACCGTCCGGGCGCCGGGATCAATCGAGGACACGCGAGATCCCAGCAGCAGCTCGATGTGCCGTTGCGCGTACGCGTCCGACGGCCACATCGGGATCCAGTCGTCCTGCGCTTCACCGGCCAGATAGTCTTTCGAGAGGTTCGGACGGTCGACTGGCGGATCCTCGTCTGCGCTGACCAGGACGATTGGCCCCTCGTAGCGTTCGCGCCTCAGCATGTCCGCGGCCGCCAGGCCAGCGGCGCCGCCGCCGGCGATGACGATGGACGATGGATGCTCTCTGGAGCCAGCCGATCCACGTGGCCCTGGCGGCAGCTCTGACATTTTCTCTCGCACGAACACCATCGCGCCGCGGCGCTCGACGCGCCAGCAGGCAAGTGGATCCAGCGCAGGCGCGCGCAGCGCTTCGCCGGTTTCAAGGCTGAAGCACGCGTGATGCAGCGGACATCGAACCGTGTCGCCAACGACCAGGCCTTCGGCGAGAGGGCCGTGATAGTGCGTGCAGTGCGCGCCGACCGCGAAGAAGCGATCGCCCGCACGCGCCAGCAGCGCGTCATCATCGCCGACACGTCCGAGCAACGTGCCGCCGCTCGAAAGCGAATCGGCGGCTACGCCGAGCGTCAAATCGGGGGCCTTTGAACCAGCGGAGTCAGCCATCGAGCTTTCGCGCTTGAATGGAAGCGTTTACGCGACGTTCTTCATGAACGTTGACACAGAATTCAGCCGCCGCGGTGATTATGCCCGCACGAGCGGCACATCGACGACGTGCTCGGGTCCCATCGTCCCCTCTCTCCGCTGCACGGCGCGCCATGGCACGGGCTTCCTTGATCACGATCTCGTGCGCATGGAGGAGCCGGGAAAGTTGGACTGGCGCCTCCTCCCGCCCCTTCGGCGGGCGTGGAATCAATGTGGTTTCGGCGACGTCGTGCGCCATCGCGATGCAGACGCCACCGAGCGTCTGAATCCGCTCGGCGAGCGCGTCCACGAGCTCTGTCTGTTCGCCGGCGTGTTTGTCGAAGAGGAGGTGCAGCTGCATGAAGGTGGGGCCGGCCACCTGCCAGTGATGTTTCTTGTAGAGATCGCGTAAGGTGATTTCATCGGCGAGCAGCTGGTTGAGGTTGTCGACCGATTCCTTGCAGGCGGCCTCCGACAGGGCGATCGGCATTCGCACCAGATGGCCGAAAGGCTGAATCTCGTGCGCCTGCTGGTGAGCGAGCGGCGTCGCGCGCGTCATGATGGCATCCGCGTCAAGCATCTTCATGGTGACCCTCCTTCGAGTCGCTCAGCATACCAGCAAACAACACGTCGAGGAGTTGTACCGGCTCGTGGGCGCAGTTCGTCGCGAGCATGGGAGACCTGACAGCGGAACAGCAGCGCGCATTGGCACTGCACACAGGATTCACCACTTCGCTCGACACCACAGAGATGGTGAAGAGCTCCTCTATGCCACTCGGAGTCGGTCCCGATCTGAATACGGATCGATTTCGACGACGATCTTCTTGACGACCACACTCGGCGTCTTGCGGCGGCCGACTGTTTTCATCGTGATGAAGCCGGCGGCCTCGAATTTCGCCAGCGTGCGAGTCAAGTTTGGCTGAGCTCGTCCGGTCATGGTGACCAACTCGGCGACCGATCGAGGTTTCAGGTCGCGGATCAAGGCAAGCAGGCGTCGGTTGGTGGGTGTCAGCAGCCGAACCACCGCTTCGACCGAGTTGAAACTCGGCTTGCCGGCGTCGGCGGGCGCGGGCCGCTCGCCACGCGCGACGGCTTTCATCTCCTCGCGCAGCGCTCGCAGGTTCTGAACCTTCGCGTGCTTCATTTCGACCTCCGTGATGAATCTTAAGACAAGCCATGCGGCCGGTTACTGGTTGCCTCGCGGAGCGTGATGTCGAATTTGAGCCAGTAGCCCTTTTCGAGATGATGAATGCGTCCGTCGAACGCCAGCAGGAACTCGAGGCCATGGTCCGACAGCCGCCGCGTCATATCATGTGGTGATATGATAGCATGTTAGACGCGGCAACGCCTGATCTCCCGCGCCAGACGCGATCGATTCAGCGTCGTGCCGGGGCGGTCGTCATCATTCCATTCAACATCGGGATCGTCTTGAAGTCCGGTGCCGGCGGGATGGATCGCAGATAGGCGTAAATATCCGCCAGTTCCTGATTGGATAGGACCTTTTCCGTATACGGCGGCATGTCACGCCTTGTGGTCCGCACAAACGCCGACAGGACCGGCCAGGCCATCGGAACGGGAGCCGCGATGCGAGGCCCCTCGCGTCCGCCCTGGCCCTGACGTCCGTGACATTGCCAGCAGCCGGTGCGCTCGAAACTCGCTTTGCCCTTCGCGACATCGCCGGCAGGCGCGGCCGCCTGCGCGGCAAAGGCCGGCGACGCCGCGAATGCAGCCGCCGATAGAGTCGCGCCCGCAATGAATAAGAGCGTCTTCCGCATGATCTTCTCCTAAGGGCCCGTCACGGCGCTTGAATTGGCGCACATTCCGCTCGTGGTGAGCTTGTCGAACCACGAGCAGTGGGCTCGTCCTTCGACAGGCTCAGGACGAGCGGGACGCCAATTCAAGTGCTCACCGGGACTAACGCGGCTGAGTGACAACGTCGATCAGCACGGGTTCGCCCATCTTGACGGCATCCAGCCCGCGTTTGATCGCGACAGCCAAATCCTTCGGGTCGGTGATCGGACCGATGCCGACATGGCCCAGGGCTTCCGCGAGCTTCGCGTAATTGATGTACGGATCCCGGATCGTCGTGCCGATATGCGGATTCTCGATGCCGCGCTGGCGCCAGTTGGCCATGCGCTGAAGATGCATGATCTCCTGATGGTAGGCGCGGTTGTTCCACATGATGGTGAGCATCGGAACCTTATGATGCGCCGCCGTCCAGAGCGCGCCCGGCGCATACATGGAGTCGCCGTCGTTCTGGATATTGACGCAAAGCCGCTGGTCCGCTTCACGATGCGCGAACGCGGCGCCCACCGCCGCGGGCAGACCGTAACCGATGCCGGCGCCACCGGGTCCGCCGATGAATTGATGATGCTGGTCGAAGGTCCACAGACGATGCGGCCAGTTGGAGAGGCTGGAATCGCGCGACACGAGCGCCCAGTTTTCGTTCTTGATCTGCTGCCAGATTTCGGCCGAGAGACGCGCCGAGCTGACCGGGCTCGCATCCCACGCATTGGCCGCGGCTTGCGCGAGCATGCGCTGACGCGCCTCGGCCTGGCCTTTCCTGGCCTTGTCGCCGCGTTCGGCGATTTTCGCGCGCCGGTCGGCAGGTATGGCCAGTCTGATGTACTCCGTCAGCATCGGAAGCGTCGTCTCCGCGTCCGCGCCGATGGCGATGTCGACCTGCTGGTAGCGCTCGAAATCCTGATAGTTGGCGCGGATGTAAAGGTCGCCCATGCCGATGCTGATCAGCCTGGCCCCGGCCTTCGGGCGGTAGACCTGCGCCATCTCGACCGAGTCGTCGGAGTTGTTGACCGTGCCCCAGAAGTCGGTCAGCTCGAGGCCGAGAATAACGTCGGCTCGCTCGATCAACCCGCCGCCGCCCAATTGATAGAGGGGGTGATTGTTCGGCATGTTCATGCGGCCGAGCTGATCGATCACGGGCGCATTCAGCGCTTCAGCGAGCTCCACCAGATGCTTGACGCCCGCCGGCGTGCGGCCGACGCGGTCGACGACGATGACGGGGTTTTCTGCCAGGGCCAGCAGGCGCGCCGCTTCACGCACCGCATTCGGATCGCCCGCGGGCGGCGCCACGTTGTTGAGCCTCGGAACAACCAGCGGCCTGCCGCCGCTTTCGATCGCATCTTCCTGAAGCTTCTCATCGAGCACCATGAGGACCGGCTCGAGCGGCGGCGTCATCGTTACCTTGTAGGCGCGCACCATCGATTCGGCGAAGTGCTGCAGCGACTGCGGATTGTCGTCCCATTTGGTGAAGTCGCGAATGAGCGAGCCCGGATCCTGCACGGCGTGAATGGTGGGAACGCCGGGCTGACGCGTGGCCGCGTCCATGCGGTTGCCGACCATGACGATTGAAGCCGCGCGATCGCACCAGGCGTTGTAGACCGCCATGGCGGCGTGTTGGAGACCGACCGTGCCGTGACACAGAGCGGCGGCCGGCTTGCCCGCGACCTTGTAGTAGCCGTGCGTCATGGCAACGGCTGATTCCTCATGCATGCAGGTGATGAATTCGGGCTTTTTGTTACCGCCGTACGTGACGATCGATTCATGGATGCCGCGGCAGGAGGAGGCCGGGTTGCTGAACACGAAATCGATCTGGAGCGATTTGAGCACGTCGACCATGAAGTCGGAGCCGGGCCGCCCCGGAAGGGTACCGGGCGCCGCTCGCACGCTCTGGGTTGCCAACTCGGCTTGCGCTGCCACCGTCGACGGGCGCGTTGCCGCTGGTCTTGCGACTTCGACGGCGGCTGAGGGTTTCCCTTGTCCAGTCGCCGATGCCGCGGTCGCGGCACCGGTCATTGCCACGCCAGCGAGGAATTTGCGCCGGCTCACTTCGGTGGGAGCGTTCTTACGTGCCACGGTTTTCCCTCGCATTTTGTTCCGGCATTTCCGCTTGGCCACCACGATCGCCAGCATCCTAACAGCGAGACGGCGCTCGAATCGAATTTCTTTGTCCCCTGATGTTCGCCAGAGCTCCGTCCCGGCCCGATCTACGCTTGATTGTCGCACCAACCCCCACCACGATCCACGGATGTTGGATTACATTAAGATCATCCTGATGCCTGCTGTCGTCCGGCTGGTCGCGACCTGGGTGTACGGCGTTAACGCGTCATGGAGCGGCTTCGCTCGGCGCGCCGCTCGCCGTCCGAACAAGACGCGGCGTCAGCAGCGGACATGAGCCTTCCGCAGCCGCCCGTGCCATAAATAAAAACGGCGATTGTGATAGGTCACCGGACTCGATGTACT
>QHWJ01000036.1 GCA_003222535.1 Acidobacteriota bacterium
CAGGCACGCTCTCGGTGACGATCCGGCGGCCGATCGCCTGGAGAAAACGTCCGTAGCTTCCGAGCGTCACGAGATGATTCGAGAGGAGCGCGTCCTTGACCTCTTTCTTCGTGGCGGGCGTGACGAGCTCCATGCGGCCGACGAACGCGCGAGCGACGCTGTCCGGCGCCGGATCGATCTTCAGTGGCAGGATGGTATCGATCTCCGGCCGCGGAACGATGTAGAAGAGGCGTGTGCCTGTCTCGAACCACGAATCCCGCCAGGTCTCGATCATGGCGGATGCCTCTTCCGGGTAGAGGCCATTCGCCAGCAGCATCGTCTCGAGCTCCAGCGCCGGTTCCTGATCCGCCACCGCGGGATCGACGATGGCCTGGCCAGCCAGCGCGCGCCGCACCTGATAGACGATCCGTCCCCGGTGGTTGTCGAACAGGATGATGTCGCCTATCGGCTGGCCTCGCGGATTCTTCACGGCCACCTTGCCGTCTGCATCAACCGTCGCGGTGATCGGCAGCGCGAAGCGGCCGACGCCCCTGTAGAACAGGAACCTCTCCTTTTGCGAGCCGGACTGGAGGGGCGCGGCGCCCGTTCGACGGGCCGCGTAGTAATGGCTGGCGCCGTGTTCGACCGGAAAGTCTTCCGCGGCACCCGGCGTGATCTTCACGTTGCGCCACGCGATTGTGCTCTCGGAGCCGGGAACGATCAAGCCATTGCCCGACGTGATCACAGCCGGCGGAAACCACTCCGTGATGACACCCTGTCGGAATCGGACGCTGACGCTCACGGTCGTCTCGCCCGCGGCGTAGAAGTACACCACCGGCGTTTCCATTCGCACCGTACCCGACAGGCTTCCCTTGACGTTGAAGCGGTTTCGTGCCACGAAGCACGGCAGGTCCGCCGGACCGGCTTGCGGGAGCCATTCGACGGCCGTCCCATCGGCCCCGGCGATCGACGTGAACGTGCCCCACTCGTGGACGATGACCGCGCGGGGATCCTGAAAAAGGGGCCGCACCCCTTTTTCAGCCGCAGCCAGGAACGCAGCCCATACCAACGACAGGACGATGACCCTCATAATCCCCCGTCATCGAAGACGCTCCGTGAGCGCCGGATGTTAACGGGACGCTCCCCAAAACTCTTGCGGACGCGACGGCTTCGTTGTACAAGAGTGAGCGTACCGAACGGTCACATGGAGATCCGGGCTCACATATGAAGACGAAACATTTCATGATTGGCGCCGGCCTGGTGGTCGCCCTGGCTCAACCTCTTTCCGCGCATCACTCCTTCGCGGCCGAGTTCGATGCGAGCAAGACCGTGACGCTGACGGGCACCGTGACGAAGCTCGAGTGGGCGAATCCCCACATCTGGGTTTATCTGGATGTGAAGGACGCTCAAGGGAGCCTGCAGCACTGGCAGTGCGAGGGCGGTCCTCCGAATACGCTGACGCGGAACGGCTGGAGCAGCAACTCCTTGAAGCCGAGCGACCAGATCACCATCGATGGCGTGCTGGCGAAGGACGGCTCGAAGACGTGCAACGCCCGTCTGGTCAAGCTTCCGGATGGCCGGAGCGTATTTGCCGGTTCCTCGGGTGGCGACAATCCAACGGCGCCAAAGCCACCCCAGCGATAGGAGAACCCGCCCACAGGAGACCCAGCCCATAGGAGACCCAGCCCATAGGAGACCCATAGGAACTGTCCATAGGAGAATCGTACTGTGAAGCAACGTGATCGTTTCTCTGCGGGCGTTGCGGGCTCCAGGTTCAACGCCGTTGTCGCCGCGACGCTGTTGGCACTGCTGGCGATGGCCGGTGCTGCCCCCATCCTCGTCGCTCAGCAGCAATTTCAGCCGCCCGCCGGGCCGACGCCCCGGACCTCCTCCGGCAAAGTGGACTTCAGCGGCGTCTGGCAGAAGCCGTACGTCCCGGACCTGACCAAGGACGGCAGGGATCACAAAGGCCTCGCCGAGCTGCCTTTTACTCCGTGGGGAGAAGCCGCGTGGAAGAAGTACGACGCGGCGGAAGGCGACTACACCGGCGCCTGCCTCCCGTTCGGCATGTCCCGCTCCGTCAACACGCCGGAGCCGATGCAGATCATGCAGAGCGATACGTACTTTGCCTTCCTGTTCGAACAGAACTCCTGGTTCGCGGTGGCTCCGATCGACGGCCGGGAGCATCGCAAAGGCATCCCGACGTGGTTCGGCGACTCGGTGGGCCACTGGGAGGGCGACACGCTGGTCATCGACACGGTCAATTTCAACGGCAGGACCCGCCTGGATACGATTGGCCATCCGCACAGCGATCAATTGCATCTCATCCAGCGCTTCTCGCGGCCCGACCTGGGTCACATCTCCCACGAAATGATCATCGACGACCCCAAGACCTTCACCAGGCAGTGGAAGAGCACGCGGACCTTCACCCTGAGACCCGACTGGGAGATGATGGAGTACTCCTGCGAGGAAAATAACAAGAGTCTCTGGGAAGGCCGGATCAAGGTTCCGAAATAACGGACATCGCCATCGACATTGCCGTGATCCCGGTCGCGGGTCTTGGTACACGGCTGCTGCCCGCCACGAAATCGCAACCGAAGGAAATGCTGCCCGTCGGCCGCAAGCCGGTCGTGCAGTACGTCGTCGAGGAGCTGACGCGCGTGGGGATCACGCGCGTGCTCTTCATCACCGGACCGGGAAAAGCGTCGATCGAGAACCATTTCGATCTGAACGCCGAGCTCATTCAAACGCTGCGCGAGAGCGGCAAGGAGGAGCTGCTGGCGGCGCTCGAGTACGAGCGCGCGACGGTTCAGTATTTCTACACGCGCCAGCGCCAGTCGCTCGGGCTCGGGCACGCGGTCGCGTGCGCGCGGTCGTTCGTCGGACACCAGCCGTTCGTGGTGGCGCTCGGCGACTCGATCATCGGCATGCACGCCGAAAGCGACGTGGTTCAACGGATGACGCGCTGCTATCACGAGCGGGAGGCGGCCGCCGTGATCGCGTTCGAAGAGGTGCCGCACGACGAGGTGAGCCAGTACGGCATCGCCAGGCCAAAAACAGACGAGGAGCTGTTCGAGATCGTGGACCTCGTCGAGAAGCCGTCGCCGCGCGAGGCGCCCAGCAACCTGGCGATCGCCGCGCGATACGTGCTGTCGCCCGTCATCTTCAAGGCGCTGGCGCAGACCAGACGCGGCAAGGGAGGCGAGATCCAGCTGACCGACGCCATCCGCGCGGTCATCCGGAACGGCGGCAGGGCCTACGGCGTGCGCCTGCGGCCCGGCGAGCGCCGGTACGACATCGGGAATTTCGACGCCTACTTCGAGGCATTCGTGGCGTTCGCTCTCGCCGACCCGAAGTTCGGGCCCGCGCTCAGGCGGCATCTGCTGGAAGCGCTGGATGTTTCTCACCCGTAAGCGCGCGTTCGCACGCGCCGGGCTGCTCGGCAACCCCTCGGACGGCTATCACGGCAAGACCCTCTCGATCAGCGTCCGCAACTACTGGGCGGAGGTCGTGCTGTACGAGTGGGACTCGGTCGAGATCGTGCTCGCCGACGACGACCGCGCGAAATTCGATTCGGTCTCCGAGCTCGCCCGCGACGTGCGCCTGCACGGGTACTACGGCGGCATCCGGCTGATCAAGGCGACCATCAAGCGGTTCGTGGAACACTGCCAGGCGCGACGGCTGGCGCTTCACGACCGGAAGTTCTCGGTGCGCTACGAAACGACGATTCCGCGCCAGGTCGGCCTCGCCGGATCGAGCGCCATCATCGTCGCCACGCTGCGCTGCCTGATGGAGTTCTACGATGTGCAGCTTCCCATCGAGACGCAGCCGATGTTCGTGCTGCTCGTCGAACAGGAAGAGCTGGGCATCACCGTGGGTCTGCAGGATCGGGTGATTCAAGTCTACGAAGGGCTCGTGTACATGGATTTCGATCCGGTCCGCGAGCGGATCGTCGACGGCCTGCGCTGCTACTGGTACGAGCCGATGGATCCGGCGCTGCTGCCGCCGCTCTACGTCGCGCACCACGAGACGCTCAGCGAGCCGACCGAAGTGTTTCACCACAACATCCGCGAGCGCTTCAATCGCGGCGATCAGGCGGTCGTCGGCGCGATGAAGTGTTTTGCCGAGCTGGCGGCCAATGGTCGAGAGGCGCTGATCGAGCGGGATCCAGCACGCCTCGCACGCCTCATCGACACGAACTTCGATACCCGCCGCAACATTTA
>QHWJ01000037.1 GCA_003222535.1 Acidobacteriota bacterium
GAGAAGGGCACGTTGATGGAGGCTGTCGTATGAAGTTCCTGCCGCTTGTCTGGCGGAACCTGCTCAGACGCAAGGTCCGAACAACCTTTACGATGCTCTCGATTTTCATCGCGTTCGTCCTGTACGCCTTCCTCATGATCATTCGGACGGCGTTCTCGATGGGCGTCGACGTGGCCGGCGTCGATCGGCTGATGATGATGCACAAGGTCAGCCTCATTCAGTTTTTACCGATCTCGTACCTGAGGCAGATCCAGACCACACCAGGCGTCAGGCTCGCTTCTCATAACACCTGGTTCGGCGGCACGTATCAGGACAACGCCAACCAGTTCGCGGTCATGGCCGTGGATCCCGAGCCGTTTTTGAAGATCTACCCCGAGTTCAAGGTGCCGCCCGAGCAAGTCACAGCGTGGCTCGCCGATCGCGTGGGCGCGCTCGTCGGCCGGGACGTTGCGACGCGGTACGGCTGGAAGATCGGCGACAGGATTCCCATCCAGGCAACCATCTTTCAGCCGAAGCAGGGATCCACCTGGTACTTCAACGTCGACGCCATTTACGATGGCGAGACGACGGTCGACAAGACCAACTTCTTCTTCCGCTACGACTACCTCGATGAGAACCGCCGCGGGGCGTATGGCATGGTGGGGTGGTTCATCATCAGGATCGACGACGCCTCACACGCTGCCGAGATGGCGGCGAAGCTGGACGCGCAGTTCGCTAACTCTTCCGCTGAGACCAAGACCTCGACCGAGAAGGCCTTCCTTCAGGGCTTCGTGAACCAGGTTGGCGACGTTAGCGCCATCATGGTGGCCATCCTCGTGGCGGTGTTGTTTTCGATCCTGCTCGTCACCGCCAACACCATGGCGCAAGCGGTGCGCGAGCGCACCAGCGAGCTGGCCGTTCTCAAGACGCTCGGATTCTCGAATGGCCTCGTGCTCGCGCTGGTGATGGCCGAGTCGCTCTTCATGGCGGTGCTGGGCGGGGGCCTGGGCCTCGCAATCGCCTGGGCTCTCGTGAGCCGCGGCAGTTTCAATAACGCGTTTCTACCCATCTTCGTGTTGAGAGGCCGCGACGTGGTCATCGGCGTGGTTCTTTGCGGCTTGATGGGCACGCTCGCGGGAGCCCTGCCGGGGGCTTCGGCGGTGCGGCTGCGGATCACGGACGCGCTGAGGAGGAATTGAGGTGCTGAGATTGATCGCGCAAACCATCGCGGTGACGTCACTCAGCATCCGAACGATCCCTCAGCGGCTCGGCTCATCGGTGGTCGCCATCGTCGGGATCGCAGGAGTCGTGATCACGTTCATCGCGGTGTTGTCGATCGCGGAAGGATTTCGAGCCGCCATGACGGCGGCAGGTTCACCAAGCCGGGTCCTCATCATGCGGAGCGGCGCGGATTCGGAAATGACCAGCGGGGTCAGTGGCGTTGACGTCGAGGTGATCAAGCAGGCGCCGGGCATTCTGCGCGACGGCAACCGTCCGATTGCGTCGGCCGAGCTGTTTGTCATTGTCGATCTGAATAAACGGTCGACGGGCACTCCGGCGAATGTGCCGCTTCGCGGCATCGAGCCCGTCGCAATGCAACTGCGCGACGAAGTCAAGGTCGTCGACGGCCGGATGTTCCGGTTCGGCACCAACGAAGCCATCGTGGGCCGGGCCGCGAACCGGCAGTTCTCCGGCGTCGATCTAGGGTCTGAGCTCAAATCCGGGCAGCTGACGCTGACGGTCGTGGGCACCTTCGCAGCCCAAGGCTCGGTCGCGGAAACCGAGATCTGGTGTGATTCCCACCTGCTGCAGGCGGCGTATCGGCGCGGCAACTCCTACCAGTCCGTGCTCGCGAAACTCGACTCCCCGGCGTCGTTCGACACCCTCAAGAACTGGCTCACCACCAATCCTCAGTTGAACGTCCAGGTCCGCCGCGAGAGCGAATATTACGCGGCGCAGTCGACCACGATGACGAGCCTCATTCGCGGCGTCGGCTACGGCATTGCGACGCTCATGGGCATTGGCGCGGTCTTCGGCGCCATCCTGACGATGTACACGGCCGTGGCGTCGCGGACAAGGGAGATCGCGACCCTGCGCGCGCTTGGCTTCAACACGACGTCGGTGCTCGTCTCAGTACTGGCCGAATCGCTGGCGCTCGCCGCGCTCGGCGGGCTCGCCGGCGGGATGCTCGCGTATCTCGCGTTCAACGGCTACCAGACTTCGACGATGAATTTTCAGACGTTCAGCCAGGTCGCCTTCGCCTTTGCGGTGACACCACCCCTATTGATTCAAGGGCTGTCGTACGCGCTCGTGATGGGCCTAATCGGCGGGCTGTGGCCGGCCATTCGCGCCGCGCGGCTGCCGATCCCGTCGGCGTTGAGGGAACTCTAGGCCCTGCATAAACGGCTTATCACGAAGGCACGAAGAACCGCGAAGATCACGAAAATGCTTTGTAGAAGACATGTACAAGAACGGCTTCGTGACACTACCCGGTCCTTCTTTGTTTTCTTGACACATTATTTCATGCGGCGAGGTGCTCGAGGGTGGCCGCACGACACGCCAGCGCAGCGGTCATCACCTGTTGCCCTTTGGGCGTGACGCGATAGACACGGGTACGAGCGACCTTTGCAATCAAGTTGTGGGCACGGTACAGCCGGAGGAGCCGCGAGACGCGCGCCGTCAGGCGCCGGTGGTCGGCCGGGTCCGTTGGCGGTGGGGCACTCAGCCCCTCGCGCAGGTCGCGGGCACGCACGCCGTCGAGCAGGGCGCGGCCGTCGAGCATCCGCGCAAAGCACCGGCTCTCCTCCACGGTGATGGGCCGCAGGGGCCGATAGGGTCGGCCGTTCACGATACGCCGCCGACTCACGGGATCAAGCAGCTGCGCGACCGGGGTCGGCAGGGCGACGACACTCAGCGCGTCGAGGTACCGCGCATTGGTCGCCTGCGAGAGGACCACCCGGCGGGAGATATCCGCGATCCCTTTGCGCAGGTGGACCCAGTGCCGCGCTGTGCCAGGCGCGGTCGCCCGATACACTTTGAAGCGGCGCGGCTGATTCAGCGTCGTTTCGACGCGCAAGACCTGGCCGAGTTTGTCGTACATCTTCAGGGAGTTTTCGGCGACCCAGTGTTTGACGCGCACGCCCTCGATACGGCGTTGGACGCGCGTGGTGACCTCGGCCGTGTGCGGCGTGCCCGGCCGGCCGAAAAAGCGCAAGACGTCTGGCGTATGGAAGTGCTGAAAGGCGTGGGCGACCAGCGTCGGATATACCGTCTGCAGACTCGCGCGGTCGCGAAACAGGACATCGGTTGCGTATTCGCTTTCGTCCAGGCTCCAGTAGTACGGCCGGAGCTGATGCCCGCGGAGCAGGGGATTGACCCGCGTGGCCAACACGCGGAGCACACGCGCCCACGGCCGCGTGTCGAGCTGGCGCAGGAGCCGCTGCGCGAGGCCGAGATCCTCGATGTCGAAGACACAGTTGTCGACTTGCGTGAAGCGGCTGCCGTGCCGACGCAGCTGTTGCGCCAACCACTCGCGCCCATTGATACAGATCTGGATCGTGAAGGGCAGCCACGTCTGCATGCGGACATGCATCAGGCCGAAATCATGGTCCCAGTAGTAGAAATACAGATGCGCGCACCGACGTTCGCTGGGGACCAGCTCCAGGCGCCGCGTCTGTCGATTCCCGCGCACCCGAAACGACCGGCACCCTTCCACGCACTCAAAGATCGCAATCAGCCCGTCGCGCACGCCATCGCGCGCCAGAATCTCGCGGGCGCGATCCTCTTTGCTGATCTTCCACGACGAGAGATACTCGAAGGGTCGGCCGAACTCCTCGGCCATCGCGCGAGCATGCGCCAGCAGCTGGGCCGACAGCCGCTCGGCAAACGGGCCGAAGTCCTTCAGCAGGACGTGCTGCTGATTGAGCCAGATCCGCAGCCCTTTCCAGTTGCTAATCGACCGCAACGTTCCGCGAAATCGCATGCGATCAAATCCTGTTATGATCCCGGCGATGCGGTCCTGGTGCCGCGTCACGAAACGCTCCATCGCTCGTCCTCCCGGTCGATGCGTTGTGGTAAACACATCATGCCGGAAACTGGCGTGGAGCGTTTCACGTACTCAGGAGTGGCGCTATACCCGCCATTTCGCGCGACGGAGCCGCAACCACCGCGCGGGGCCCACGCCGTCGCGGTTTCTACCACGGGTCTTCGACATCGCGACGATTTGGTTGCGGCTCCGCCGCGCTGGGATCTTCGTGGTTTTTCGTGTCTTCGTGATCAGCCGTCGTGATAAGCCGTCAACGCGGCAGTGGCCTGCCCCGCGTCTCGAGGCCGAAGGG
>QHWJ01000183.1 GCA_003222535.1 Acidobacteriota bacterium
TGGGACACGCCCTTTCGCGTTTCGGAACACGCACGGTCCGAACAAATCACCAAATCGACAACTGTCTGACGATTCCGGGCGGCCAGTCTATTGCACGCTGAGTCAGACAATATGAAAAGTGCAACCGGCTTACAGAATTCGACACGTACGGGAAGAGCGGCACGGATTGTAGCCTTGCTCGCGCTGACGATGGCGATCGGGATGAACCTGGCCGTATTCTTCAGGGACCGGGCCGTGGTCCCGACGACTCCCACCGAGTCGGCTCCGCCCGAGAGAAACAACACGCACAAAACGGGTCCGTGGCACTATCCCCCCGTCAGCACACGCGTCTAGGAGCGTGTTCACATTTCTCGCACACCCTCCCCGTTCACGTCGTCGCGCCGGAGCCTGGATACGTCCGGCATCGGGATTGGCTGCAGCGACTCGAAGGCCCGCGCGGCGCGGAGCACACGCGCATCCTGGTACCGGGGTCCGACGATGTGCAGACCGACCGGCAGGCCGGCCCCGGTCAGCCCGCAGGGGATCGACGCAGCCGGCTGCTGGGTCAGATTGAACGGATAGGAGAACGGCGTCCACTCGGTCCAGCACTTCTCCTTCATCACGCCGGCGACGTCTCTGCCCGCGTCGAAGGCTGCGAGCGGCAGCGTCGGCGTCAGCAGCAGATCGTATTTCTCGTGGAACTGGTTCATCCGGATCCCGAGCGCGCCGCGTTTCTGCACGGCCTCGACGAGATCGAGCATACCGATCCTCGCGCCATTCTCGGCCACCTCGACAAGACCCGGGTCCATCACGGCCTTCTGCTGCGCGGTGAAATTCTTCAGGAGATACGCCGCCCCGGTGAACCAGTGGCGACGGAAGATTTCCTCCACTCCTTCGAAGCCCGGGTCCGCCTGCTCGACGCGGGCACCGAGCTCGACGAACCGCATCGCGGCCTTTTCCACCAGCGCCGCGACCTCCGGTTCCACGTCGGCGTATCCCAGGTTCGCGGAGTAGGCAACGCGCCACCCGCGCACGCCTTCGTCCAGGCCGGCCAGGTAGTCGCGCCCATCGCCGGGCAGAGCGAGCCAGTCGCGCACATCGGGCTGCGATATCACGTTGAGCAGGAGCGCGGCGTCGCGCACGGTGCGCGACATCGGTCCGACGTGCGCCACCGTGCCGAACGGCGACAGCGGCCAGGCCGGCACGCGGCCGAACGACGGCTTCAGCCCGAACAGGCCCGTGAACGCACAAGGTATGCGGATCGAGCCGCCGCCGTCGGTCCCGAGCGTCAGCGGCCCCATGCCCGCGGCGACCGCCGCGGCGCCGCCGCCCGAGGAACCGCCCGGCGTCTTCGCCGCGTTCCACGGGTTGCGCGTGATCCCGGTGAGCGGGCTGTCGGTGACGCCCTTCCACCCGAACTCGGGCGTGGTGTTCTTGCCGAGCAGGACCGCGCCGCTCTCGCGCAGCCGCGCCACCGCCGGCGCGTCGTCGGTCCACGGGCCCGCGGGATCGACCGTCTTCGAACCGCGCAGCGTCGGCCAGCCGCTCGTGAGCAGGAGGTCTTTGATTGATACCGGCACGCCGTCGAGCAGCCCCTTGGGTTCGCCTCGCATCCAGCGTGCCTCGGACTGCGCTGCCGCCGCGAGCGCATCGGGCGCGACAAAGCAGAACGCGTTGAGGACGGGGTTCAGCCTGTCGACCTGCCGAAGGACCGCGCGCGCCACCTCGACGGGCGAGGCGCCTTTGCTCCCGTACAGGCGCAACAGGTCCGCGGCCGAACACGTCAACAAGTCTGAAGACGCCACGTCTAGGGGTGGCCTTCACCACGCGCGCGGCGCCACAACCACCGCGCGGTCGCGGCGACCGTCAAGCCAACCGCGCCGCCGAGAATGGCTCGCGTGTGGTGCGTACCCGGTGGACGGCTGGGCGGCGGCGGACGCCGGCGGCGATCGTCGACTCGAATCCATTGCGTCAGAAAGGCTGACGCTTCAGAAGCACATACCGGGCACCGGTCCTCTTCATGAAGCTCTTCACAATCAAGGCAGAGGCGAGTACCACGAAGCTGCATCCACCTAGTGTACTCAACGGCGCGGGTTCGAGCCCAGGCGGGCTGCCTTGACACTTGTGTCACCGGCGCGGCGCTTGCGTGGAAAGGCGATGCGGGGTATCGTCTGCGCCTGCGTGAATCGGCAGCCACGACTCCACATACCTGATTTCAGCCATCCGCGGTTACGAGAGGACCTGGAGCTGAAGGTCGCGACCGGACAGGGCGCCTTCTCGGTCGCCCGCGATCGTTTCGAGACGGTGAATCGCTCGATCGCGACGCTGTTGAAGCACGTGCGTGCGCGTCGCGAGATCGTGCACGACCTTCGAGCGGTGTTGCAGGATCTGCGGCACACGCTCAGCGACGAATCTCGCACAGACGCCGAACCACGCCGACCACTTCCTGAAAGCTGACCGGTTTATTGAACGACGCCGCGGCTTCCAGTTCCTGAACACGATCGCCCTCGACGCCCGACAGGACGACGATCGGAATGTCGGCGAGCCCGGGATCGCCGCGCTGCTCGCGCCGGAACGTCCAGCCGTCCATCACCGGCATCCGCAAATCCAGCAGGATGACGCACGCGTCGCCGCCGCCGCGCAGGTAGCTCAGCGCCTCCTCGCCGTTCGCGGCCGGCACTGGTGAGAATCCCTCCAGCTTGAGGAACTTGCTCATCAGCCGGACCAGATTCGGGTCGTCGTCGACGACCAGGACGTTCGCAGCCATGGTGCACCCTCGTCCCGAGAGTATGGCAGATTGACAGCCGCGCCCGCTCCGCGTAGTGCCGGGAACCATGGAACGACGAGATTTCCTCAAGATCGTCGGCGCGGCCTCTTTGGTGCCGGCAGCGCACGCGGCACCGGAAGCCGGGCCGTTGGCGGCCGCGGCCTCTCCTGCCGCGACGGTGCTCTACGACGACCGGTCGGTCGCGCTCGACCGCATCGGACCGGACCCGACGCATGCCGCAGACGCGCTGTGGGTCCGCAAACGCGATCTGCCGCGGATCAACGACTTCGAGGTGAAGCCGCAGGGCGCGTGCCGCGCGGACCTGTGCATCCCGATCCCGAAGAACATGCTTCGCGGAGAGTATTTCAACCTCAGCGCGTTCGCCAGGAAGATCGGACAGCCGGTGGTCGCCGACGCCGGCTCCCGGGTGTGGAGCCTCGGCGAAATGCAGGCGCTCGGCAGCGCGTTCATCAGCTCGCGTGTTGCGCCGGATTTCACCGTGCCGGACCACGCGGGTCGTCCCGTCCACCTTTCCAGTTTCCGCGGACGGAAGGTGCTGGTGGTCACATGGGCGTCCTGGTGAGGGTGCCGGCTGGATCTGCCAGGTTGGCAGAACATCTACACCGAGCTGAAAAGACAGGAACTTCGAAATCATCGCCGCGGCGCAGGACACCGGCGGCGAAGCGGCGGCCGGCAAATGGTACGACGCCGCGAAGGCGACCTTCACCGCGTTCGTGGACGCGAAGCACACCGTCAGCTCCGCGTTCCAGTTCGTCAATGTTCCGATGGGTGTGTGGATCGACGAGCAGGGCCGCGTCGTGCGGCCGGCCGAGCCCGCGTGGACCTCGACCCGCACTGACACGTTCGGCGGCAAGCCGCTCGCGATCGAGGGAGAGATCTACGTCGCCGCGCTGCGCGACTGGGTCGCGAACGGCGACAAGAGCGAAATGGATGGAGAACTTCCAGAAGCAGCAGGAGCCGTACTACCCGAAGCTTGACATCAAGCCGAAGGCCGAAAAGCCAGAATAACTTGGTGACTTGGTGACTTGGTGACTTGGTGATCGTCATTCACCAACTCACCAACTCCCCAAGTCACCCATTCTCTCTCGCGCGCAGTATCCGATCGCGTCTGTTCACGACGTTTTCGTAGATTTCGACCGCCCTGCGTCCGACGGCGTCCCAGCTCAACTCGCGCGCGAAGTGGTCGGCGAGCCGCGCGCGCTCCGCGTCCAGATCGCGCCGGCTCACGTCCACCAGCGCACGCGAGAAGGCGGCTGCGTCCCCCGGCGTCCAGAGCGCGCCCACCACGCCTCCGGTCAAGAGCCGGAAGGTCGGGATGTCGGTGACGACCGGCACCGCGCCGCATGCGCACGCTTCCATCAAGGCGTACCCGCTTCCTTCTCGGTGGCTGCCCAGGACGAACATATCCGCGGCGCTGTAGAACTCCGGCAGCCGCGCGTGCGGAACCGTACCAACCAGTCGCACGCGCTCCTTCAACACCGCGGATCGCTCGATCCGTTCCCGGACAGCCGGCAACAGATCCTCGGCGGTGTAGATCATCGTCACCGTCGCCGCCGGGAGCGCGCCGAGGCTGCGCTCGAAGCCGTCGAGCACGGTGAGCGGATCCTTGTTCGCGTTCAGCCGCCCGACCCACAACAGCGCGGGAGATCCGTCCATGCCGCTCCGTGATCGAGCGGCGGCGCGATTCACGGGCTGGACCATGGTGCTCGCCTCCATCACCTGATACGTCGGCCGACCAGGCGCGACGAAGCCGGCGCGCCGCCAGGACGCCGCGTGTTCTTCCGCCGCGAACAGAAATGCGTCGATCGCCCCGCGCGCCACGCGGGCAAGCCGCCGGAGTCCCGGCGCCCGGCCGATCGCGCCGCCGGCAGAGTGGCTCTGCACGACAATCGCGGTCCGAGCGGGAATGACGCGGCGGAGCATCCAGGTGCGCGCAGGAAACACCAGCCCGTTGACATGCGCGATGTCCGGACCGATGTCGGCTACCGCCTGCGAAAGCCGGCCGGGCTGAAAAACGTAGGCGACGCCGTTTCGTGTGAGTCGCGAGGCGCGGTGAAATCGCTGGACGACTGCAACCGGGCCGGCACCGGCGCCAATGAGCGCCTCGCTCCAGCCGGTGAGGGTGAAATAGCGGTCCAGAAGCTCGTCAGGATCGGTCAACCCCTTGTCAAAAGTATAGTTAACCTGGACCACCGAAACAGGTCGCCGGCGAGTTTTCACTTTGATGCGGCGCCCCATCGACATATATTCTTTTTTCACCAGTAGTGTCCGGCTTCAGCCGGACCGTGATCAACGCAGAAGGGCATACGATGACACGAACATTCAAAGGCGTCGCGCTGTCGGCGGTCTCGATCGCCAGCGTGCTCGGCGTCATGACGATCGGGCCGCGCATGATCGCCGAGTTGTCGGGCCAGGCTCCGGGGTTCCCGAGCACCAAAAACGGTGAGTGGCCGTACTACACCGCCGACGTCAAGGGTTCGCGGTACTCTCCGCTCGATCAGATCAACGCCGGCAACTTCAATCAGCTCGAAGTCGCCTGGCGGTTCAAGACCGACAACCTCGGCACGCGCCCCGAGTTCAAGCTCGAAGGCACGCCGCTCATGGTGAAGGGCGTCATCTACGCCACCGGCGGCACGCGGCGCTCGGTCGTGGCGCTCGACGCGAAGACCGGCGAGCTGATCTGGGTGCACGCCGAGAGAGAAGGCGCGCGCGCCGTCAACGCGCCGCGTCAGCTGTCGGGCCGCGGTCTCTCCTACTGGACGGACGGCAAAGGCGACGACCGCGTCATCTACGTGACGACCGGCTATCGCCTCGTGTCGCTCAACGCGAAGACCGGCGTGCCGACGAGCGGCTTCGGCACCAACGGCGTCGTCGACATGAAGATCGGCGCCGTGGTCGGCAAGGGCCAGCAGATCGATCTCGAGACCGGTGAGATCGGCCTTCACTCGACACCGACCGTCGCGAAGGACGTGATCATCGTCGGCTCGTCGTTCCGTGAAGGCCTCACCGTCAAGACCCATAACAACACGAAGGGGCTCGTCCGCGCATGGGACGCGAGGACCGGCAAGCTCCTCTGGACCTTCAACACGATCCCGCGCCCGGGCGAGTTCGGCAACGATACCTGGGAAAAAGAATCGTGGGCGATCAACGGAAACACGGGCGTCTGGACGCAGATCACCGTCGACGAAGAGCTCGGCCTCGTGTATCTGCCGGTCGAGGATCCGACGTCGGATTTGTACGGCGGCCATCGTCCCGGCAACAATCTGTACGGCGACAGCCTCGTCTGCGTCGATCTGAAGACCGGGCAGAAAAAGTGGCACTACCAGATCGTGCATCACCCGATCTGGGACCTCGACATGCCGGCGGCGCCACTAATCGCGGACATCGTGGTGAACGGCAAGCCGATCAAGGCGGTGGCGCAGGCGACCAAGCAGGGACTGCTGTACGTCTTCGACCGCGTCACCGGACAGCCGGTGTGGCCGATCGAGGAGAAGCCGGTTCCCCAGACCGACGTGCCCGGCGAGAAAACGTCGCCGACTCAGCCGATCCCGACCAGGCCGCCGGCCTACTCGCGCAACGGTGTCCTCGAAAGCGACCTGATCGACTTCACGCCGGAGCTCAAGGCGGCTGGACTGGAAGCCGCGAAGCGCTATCGGCTCGGCCCTGTGTTTCTCCCGCCGCTCGTCAGCAAGGCGGAAGGGCCGATTGCGGCGTTGACCTCGGGAACGCTGAGCGGCGGCGTGAACTGGCCGGGATCGGCGTACGACCCCGAGATGCACGCCTTCTTCACCCACGCGTGCAACGCGTGCATCTCCCCGCTGGGTCTCGTCGCGCCGCCGAAGGACTTCTCGGATCTCGATTACGTGATGGGCACGGCCGGCGCGACCTTCCGGCCGATCACGGGTGGCGGCGAAGGCGAAGCGGCCGACGCGCCTCGTCCCGCCCAGCCGGCCGCTCCCCCGCCGCCTCCGACGCCGCCTCCAGCGGCCGCGGGTGGTGGACGGGGTGCAGCCGCTCCTCCGGCCGGCGGCGGATTCGGCGCGACGGTCCAGGGCCTCTCGATCGTCAAGCCGCCGTATGGGCAGATCGTCGCCATCAATCTCGACAAAGGCGATCTCATGTGGTCGACGCCGCATGGCGACACGCCGGACGGCGTGCGCAACCATCCGGCGCTCAGAGCATTGACCATCCCGAAGACCGGTCAGAGCGGCAACGTCGGCGTGGTGGTCACCAGGACGCTCGTCGTGGTCGGCGACCCCAGCGTGACGACGACGCCCGAGCATCCGCGCGGGGCGATGCTGCGCGCGTACGACAAGCAGACCGGCCGCCAGGTCGGCGCGGTGTGGATGCCTGCGCCGCAGAGCGGTTCGCCGATGACGTACATGGCGGACGGCCGGCAGTACATCGTCGTGGCGATCAGCGGCGGCAACTACTCGGGCGAGTACATCGCCTTCGCTTTACCGGCATCGGCGACTCGGACGTCAACGAGACAGTAATGCGTCGTCGCTATCATGGCTGACGGCTAATGGCTAATGGCTAATGGCATATGGCCCAGGGTTGATGGATCTTGGGCCCTTTGTTTTTGAGCCGTTCTCCATCAGCCATCAGCCATCAGCCATTAGCCATGATGTCGCTGTCGCAGTTCCATCCGATCGTCGCCCGCTGGTTTTCCGAAACACTGGGCGAGCCGACACGGGCGCAGGCGCAGGGCTGGGCGGCGATCCGCGCCCGGCGGCACACGCTCATTGCCGCGCCGACTGGATCGGGCAAGACGCTCGCGGCCTTTCTGACTGCGCTCGACGACCTCGTCCGGGAAGGGGTCGCCGGCCCGCTGCCCGATGAAGTCCGCGTCGTCTACGTCTCGCCGCTCAAGGCGCTGAGCGCGGACATCCACAAGAATCTCGCGGAGCCCCGTCGCGGCATTCGTCGCCTCGCCGAAGAGCAGGGGCTGGAACCGCCGCGCATGACAGCGGCGGTGCGCACAGGGGACACGACGCAGGCGGAACGCGCGGCGATGCTGCGGACGCCGCCGCACATTCTCGTCACGACGCCCGAGTCGCTCTATCTCCTGCTGACGGCCGAACGCAGCCGCGGCATCCTGCGCACGGTGCGCACGGTCATCGTCGACGAGATCCATGCGGTGATCGGCACGAGGCGCGGCGCGCACCTCGCGCTGTCGCTCGAGCGCCTGCAGCAGGTGGCCGAGCAGCCGCTGCTGCGTATCGGCCTGTCGGCCACGCAGAAGCCGATCGAAGAGGTCGCCCATTTTCTCGTTGGATCTCGTATTGCGGGTTGCGGATTGCGGGTTGCGGATCCGCAGTCCGCAATGCCAAATCCGCAATCCGAAATCCACGAGGTCTGGGAGGAGTACTACGATCGGCTGACCGCCCTGATCGGCCGTCATCGCACCACGCTCGTGTTCGTCAACACGCGGCGCATGGCGGAGCGCGCGGCGCGGCACCTCAGCGATCGGCTGGGCGAGGACGCCGTCACCGCTCATCACGGGAGCCTGTCGAAGGAGAGACGGCTCGACGCCGAGGCGCGGCTGAAGGGCGGTCGACTCAAAGCGCTCGTCGCGACGGCGTCGCTCGAGCTCGGCATCGACATCGGCTCGGTCGATCTCGTCTGCCAGATCGGCTCGCCGCACCGGATTGCGACGCTGCTTCAACGGTTCGGGCGCTCCGGCCACACGGTGTCCGGCACGCCGAAGGGACGCTTGTTCCCCCTCTCGCGCGACGATCTGATCGAGTGCGCGGCGCTCCTGCGCGCTGTCCGTCGCGGCGGGCTCGATCGCATCGTCTCGCACGACGCGCCGCTCGACGTGCTGGCGCAGCAGATCGTCGCCGAGACGGCGTGCCGCGATTATGGCGAGGACGAGCTCTACGCGCTGGTCCGGCGCTCCTGGCCGTATCGGGACCTGTCGCGATCGAGCTTCGACGCCGTCGTCAGCATGACCGCCGAGGGCTTCGCGACGAAGCGCGGACGGCGAAGCGCGCTCACGCATCGAGACGAGGTCAACGGACGGGTGCGCGGCCGTCGCGGCGCGCGGCTGCTGGCGATCGCGTCAGGCGGCGCCATTCCCGAGGTCGCCGACTATCGCGTCGTTCTGGATCCGGAGGACACGTTCATCGGCACGCTGAATGAGGACTTCGCCATCGAGAGCGCGGCTGGCGACGTGTTTCAGCTCGGCAACGCCTCGTGGCAGGTCCTGCGGGTCGGGACCGGCGTCGTGCGTGTATCCGACGCGAAGGGCGCGCCGCCGACGATTCCGTTCTGGCTCGGCGAAGCACCGGCGCGGAGCGACGAGCTGTCGCGCGCCGTCAGCGATCTGCGAGCGGACGTCGAGGTCCGGCTGAAGCCGGACGCCACACGAGACGAAGACGCCAGAGCGACCCTTTCAGGGTCGCCGGACAGCCGGCCGGCCCCCAAACAAACCGCGGCGGACTGGATGTCTGCCGAAACGGGCATCCCGCCCGCCGCCGCCGAACAGGCGATTGCCTATCTCGCGGAAAGCCACCGTGCGCTCGGCGTGATCCCGACGCAAGACACGATCGTCGTCGAGCGCTTCTTCGACGAGTCCGGCGGCATGCAACTCGTGCTGCACGCGCCGTTCGGGAGCCGCATCAACAAGGCGTGGAGCCTCGCGCTCCGGAAGCGCTTCTGCCGCCAGTTCAACTTCGAGCTGCAGGCGGCCGCCACCGAGGACGCGCTGCTCCTCTCGCTCGGGCCGCAGCACTCGTTTCCGCTCACCGATGTCTTCCGGTATCTCCATCCGGCGACCGCGCGCGACGTGCTGATCCAGGCGTTTCTGGACGCGCCGGTGTTCCAGACGCGGTGGCGATGGAACGCGACGATCTCGCTGGCCGTGCCGCGCAACCGCGGCGGCCGAAAAGTGCCGCCGCAGCTGCAGCGGATGCTGGCCGACGATCTGATGGCCGCGGTCTTCCCCGACGCCGCCGCGTGCCTGGAGAACATCCCCGGCGACCGGCAGATTCCCGATCATCCGCTCGTCGCGCAGACGGTGCGCGATTGTCTGGAAGAGGCGATGGACTTCACCGGGCTGGCGTCGGTGCTCGCCGGGATTCACGGCGGCGAGATTCGCTGCGTGGCGCACGACTCGCCGGAGCCCTCTCCGCTGTCGCACGAGATTCTGAATGCGCGTCCGTACGCGTTCATGGATGATGCACCGCTCGAGGAACGGCGGACACAGGCGGTCTATGCACGGCGGGCGATGGACCCCTCGGCGGCGGGCGAGCTCGGCGCGCTCGACGGCGCCGCCATCGAGCGGGTGCGAGACGAGGCCCGGCCCGACCCGCGTGACGCCGACGAGCTGCACGATGCGCTCTTGACTGCAGGATTCCTGACCGAAAAGGAAACGCGCGCGATCGCGCCCGAGCTCTTCGAGCAATTGGTCGCGGCGCGGCGCGCGACACAATTCCAAATTCCAAATTCCAAATTCCAAATTCTGGTGGCCGCCGAACGGCTGCCGGAGCTGCGCGCCGTGCATCCCGGCTGCGCGATCGATCCCGCGATCGAACCTCCGGCTTCGCGGGCATCGCGTGCGTGGACGCGCGCAGACGCGATCGTCGAGCTGGTGCGCGGCCGGATGACCCTCGTCGGCCCCACGACCGCGCGCGCGCTCGCTGACGCGCTGTCGATTGGTGAAGGCGACGCCGACGCGGCGCTCTCCGTTCTCGAGTCCGAAGGCGTCGTGCTGCGCGGCGTGTTTGAACGGCGGAACGCAAAGCCCGCCAAGGCCGCAAAGCAAGACAGCTTGGCGGGCTCTCGGTCCCAACCGTCGTCCGGCGACCTCCAATGGTGTGACCGCCGTCTGTTGTCCCGTATCCATCGCTACACGCTCAACCGGCTGCGTGCGGAAATCGAGCCGGTCAGCCCCGCGGATTTCATGCGGTTCCTCTTCTCATGGCAGCACGTGGACCGCGCGAGCCGGCTGACGGGCATCGACGGCCTGCGCGCCGTCATCGAGGCGCTCGACGGGTTCGAGCTCGCGGCCGACGCCTGGGAGCGTGCGGTCCTTACGGCGCGCGTCGAGGGCTACGAGCCGGCGATGCTCGATACGCTGTGCCTCACGGGCGAGGTCGGGTGGGCGCGGCTCTCGACCTCGTCGCGCGACCGAACGCAGCTCGTCGGCGCGACCCCTGTGGCGCTCTTCCTCCGCGAGCACGCTGGCGCGTGGCGGGCGCTCGGCGCCTCGAGCGACGCCGATGCGGCTGAGGCGGAAGCCGGACTCGAAGACGCGTCGCGACGCGTGATCGACGCGCTGCGCACACGGGGCGCCTCGTTCATCCCCGATCTGGCGGCCGCCTGCGGACTCGACGAGGCGGGTGTTCGAAGCGCGCTCGTAGATCTCGTCGCGGCCGGCCTCGCCGCGTCCGACGGATTCGGCGGTCTGCGGTCCATCGTCCGCGCGTCGAGTGGACGGCGCGCCGACGTCACCGGCCGCTGGTCGGTGCTGGAGCCGGACGCACCTCGGCGTGTCGTTGACGTCACCCGCGATGCCGCAGTGGAGGCACAGGCTCGGACGCTGCTCCGCCGATACGGCGTGGTGTTTCGGCGTCTCCTCGCGCGCGAGGCAAACGCCGCGCCCTGGCGCGAGCTCACGCGGGTCTACCGTCGTCTCGAAGCGCGCGGCGACATCCGCGGCGGACGCTTCGTCGCCGGCATGTCCGGCGAACAGTTCGCACTGAGCGACGCCGTCGATCGCCTGCGCGAAGTCCGTCGCACGGCGCCCGACGGAGGGTGCGTCGTGATCAGCGCGGCCGATCCGCTGAACCTCGCCGGAGTCGTCACCGCCGGCGATCGCGTGCGCGCGGTGGCCGGCAGCCGCGTGGCCTACCGCGACGGCGTGCCGCTGGCCGCGCTGGAAGGCGATTATGTGCGACCATTGATGCCCGTGAGCGACCTCGCGCCCGCAATCGCGGTCGAGATTGCGACACGACTCGCCGGCCGTCCGATGCCGGCGGTTCTGAGCGGTTTTGTTGGGAGGTCGTGATGCGCAGACTTCAGACGTCAGACTTCCTACTTCAGACTTGCTTGTGCCTCACCTGTGGTTTGGCACTCGTCTGCTCGGCTCAGCTGGCTGCCCAGGGAGCAAACCCCGGTGCTCCGTCGAAGGCCGCCGGCAAGATGATCACCCTCAGCGGGTGCGTCGAACGCGGCGAGACGACGCCGGGCCAATTCACGCTGTCGGACAAGAAGGACGGCTCGACCTACCGCCTGACGGGGACCGACGTCCGCGAGTACATCGGGCGGCGGGTGCAGATCGTGGGAGGAGTCGCGTCACGGCGCTTCACGATCGCGGGCGGGTTGACGCCGAACGCCAATGTGGCCGCTCAGGCCGGCGCCATGGATCCGGTGCGCGCGGCGATTGCGGCCGCCGGCGGAACGGCGGGCCCGGGCACTGTCGCGCTTCCCGAGTTCAAAGTGAAGAGCGTCCGGCCGGTCAGCGGATCCTGTCCGGACTGAGTCGGCCGGTCGAAAGCATGATGGGTTATTCGGGTGAGACGGAAGTCTTGCCGCAGTCGTCGCAGCGAAGATAGAGCACGGGCAGCGCTTCAGACCGTCCGATGACGCGTGCGCTCGGCACGCCGCAGCGAGGACAGACAATACCCGAAGTGGAACGTTTGGCCATCGGTTTTCTCCTTGCTAACCCATTTAGACTCCGAACGCGTCATGTAAGATACACGAATTGTTCCGCTCGGCCTGCCTTTGCTGTGTCTTTCCTTGTCTCCGATGTTTTTGCGCCCATTCGCTGCAGCCAGGACAACCGGCCGGCTAATTGCGGTCGAAAACGCGGTTCAACAGCCGAGGTACGGGCGGCGGACTCCATCATTTTCAGAAGCCGCCGGGCTCGCGCGGCGTCGATCGGCGCGTGGCCGAACGCGCAGATTCATACATCCTGGAAATCGCCGTGTCTGCTTTTTCCGTGGAAGCTCGACTTTTTCCGTGGAAGCTCGACAATCGCGGTTCTCCGCGATATCGGGTCGGCGATCCTGTCTTCTCCCGCCCCGCCAAGGCGGAGGCCGCCAACGTAACGAAGCTTCGCCTCGAACGGCCGAGTCATGCCCAGCCGTCGGTACGCGAATCTTCGTTACTAGTCGTGCAAGACGATGCTGAGCAGCGAGCGATTGACCTTGAGCCCATCGGTGTAGTCGATGAATCCCAGGCGCTGAAATTTCCTCATGAAGAAATTGACTCGCGACCGCGTCGTGCCGACTATTTCGGCCAGTGTCCCCTGCGACATCGGCGGGACGGCCGTGACCGGCGCGTCCACCTTGCCGTACCCTGCAAGCAACAAGAGCGTCCGGGCCAGTCGTTTCTCGCTGTAGTTGAACAGCTGGTCGGTCAGGTCCGCCTCGATCCGGATGTTCCGCGCCAGCAAATGCGCGATGAACCGATCGGACAGCGCGTGCTGGCTGTGCAGCATGCGCACCATTTGATCCTTCTCCACGAGAAGGATGGTGCTGCTCGTGATCGCGGTCGCACTCCCCGTGTGGACGGATACGCCCGCCAGGCATCCTTCCCCAAAGAAGTCGCCGGGGCCGAGCATTGCCACGATGGCCTCTCGGCCCCCCTTGGAGACGACCGAGAGCCTCACACCACCTCTGTGGATATAGAGGACGCTGTCGCAAGCGTCGCCCTGGCCGAAGATGACGTCGGATCTCCGAAACTCCACGATCCTTCTCGCGACTCCCGAAGAGCCGAGGAAGACCTGGACGTTGAACGCGCCCTTTGGCTTGGATTCCATTGCCACTCCCCTCCAAACCCTTGACCGCCGGACTCGCGCGACGACTCGACGCGACTGTCGGCTTTAACCATATACGCGTCAACACAGAAAATTTATGTACACAATTGAACAGGCCGGCCAACTCATCTTGAAGCGCTCCGCCGCCCCGGCTTGGAGAACCGGATGGGGCTGGCGCGGCTCAGTCAGTTCTCCGGCTTGGCCAGGGCGCGGCGAATCGCGTCGCGAAGCGCGTTGAGCTGAAACGGCTTGCCCAGAAAGGCCTGCGGCCGTTCGTCGTAGTCGTCGGCCATCACATGGGCCTCGTCGTACCCGCTGGTCAGGATCACCCGAATGCCGGGCGCGAGTGTGCGCAGCGCCGCCAGCGTCCCCCAGCCGTCCATGTACGGCATGGTCACGTCGCAAAGGACGAAACGGATCGTGTCCTTGTGCAGCCGAAACATCTCCACTGCCTCGATCCCATCTTTCGTCTCCAGCACGGTAAAGCCCAGGCGAGCGAGCATGGTCCGTGTAGTCCGCCGCAACGTCTCCTCGTCCTCGACCAGGAGCACGGTGCCCGTCCAGGGCTCCTCTCGCTCCGCGCCCTGGGCCGCGATGTCTGTCAGCCGCGCGGCTTTTTCCGCAGACACCGGCAGGTAAGCCCGGAACGCACTGCCGCTCCCGCGGCCTCGCTTGCTCTTCACCACGAGGCCTCCGCTGTGCGCGTGCAAAATCCCCAGGACCACCGGGAGCCCCAGGCCCCGCCCGGTGAACCTGGTCGTGAAAAACGGCTCGAAAATCCTCTCGAGCTCCCGTTCCTCGATCCCGTGGCCGGCGTCGATCACTTCGAGGCACGCATAGTCCTGGTCCCGCGGCCGCCAGCCGACGGCGAAGCGGTGCGACGTGGGGATCTCTGCCGCGGACACTGTTTTGACGGTCAGATGAATCGGCGTCTGCCGGCCACCCCCTGCCTCCCAGGCATTGGTGATCAGGTTGGTTAACATGAGTTGCAGCTGGACCGCATTCGCGTTGACCACCGGTCCAGGCGCGGGCAAGTGGGGCTCGAGCGCCACGCCTTCCGGCATGGCGGCCAGGAGCATGGGCAGGCTCTTACGGCAGCTCTCTGAGAGGTCCAGCGGCGCATGGTTGCCGGAGCTCTGTCCGAGGTAGGTCAGCAGCAGCCCGCTCACCTCCGCCGCCCTGCGGGTTGCTTGCAGGGCGTCGGTCAGGGGGCCCGCATCCACGGGAGGCTCGCCCAAGGACAGTTCGAGGTTCCCCATGATCACGCCAAGCTGGTTGTTGAAATGATGGGCAATCGCACCGGCCATCCGCGCGAGGCTCTCCGCCTTCTGCATCTCGCGGAGCTCCTGCTCGAACCGAAGCCGTTCCTCCTCCAAACGTTTACGTTCGCTGACGTCGCTCACCACGGCTCTGCACACCTGCGTCGCGCCGTCAGCATCCGGCGCCGCGGTGGCCTCGAACCGCGCCCAGAACTGCGTGCCGTTCTCCCTCCGCAGCTGCAGATCGAGAAATTGCCGCGCACCAGTGGCAAAGAGCCGTTTGCGGTGCAAATAGTAACGATCCTGGTCCTCAGGCACGATGAATCGGGTCAGGGGCTGCTTGATCAGCGCGCCCCGAGCCACTCCCAACAACGTCGCCGCGGTGAAGTTGGCTTCGAGGATCAACCCGTCTTCATTGATGGTGAAATAGCCAACGGGGGCCAGATCGTACAGATCGAAATACCGCGCCCGCGAGGCTTCCAGATCCGCCTGCGTCCGACGCAGCTCTTCGTTCTGCATTTCCAGCTCGATCTGATGCACCCGCAGGTCGTGAAGCACCAGTCGCAATTCCTCGGGCGAGATCGCACGCCCGAGCTCCGCCTTTTCGGCCGCTTGCTCGCGGACTCGCTGCTCCGCTCGGCGGCGCAACTCGTCAATCACTGTCGAGCTTCCTCAGCGCGCTTCTCGGAGGTGGCAATGGCATACGGGAGCCCGGAATCGCTCACCAGGACGCTCGCGGTCACCCACACGTCGAGGCCCCGGCCATCTTTGGCGATCCGCCGCGCGCGGTATGGTTCCAATACCTCACCCCGGCCAAGCCGCTGCAATCTCGCCAACTCTTGATCGAGTCCGCTTTCTCCGATCAGGTCCCGGATATTCATCGTCAGCGCTTCGGCCTCGCTCCAACCATACATCCTGACCGCCATGGGATTCCAGGCCGTGATGCGCCCGTGCAGCTCCTGCACCATGATGGCATCGCTCGCATCGCGCACCACGACGGCCAGACGGCGCAAGTCCGCGGATTCCCGCAGTGCCGTCTGAGCCTGTTTCATTTCAGT
This sequence comes from Acidobacteriota bacterium, assembly GCA_003222535.1. GTDB lineage: Bacteria > Acidobacteriota > Vicinamibacteria > Vicinamibacterales > CAVVIG01 > QHWJ01. The sequence continues at coordinate 15,850 of QHWJ01000183.1, forward strand.
GATCTCAGTGAAGCTGATCACCGCACCTTCGATCACATTTTCCAGAGTGCGATAGGGACGGATGCGCAGCAAGAACCACGCGCCGTCCGCAGTCTGGACTTCCACCTCTTTGGTCGCCAGCGTGTCCAACACCTCCTGCGTGTCCTTCACGAGCCCGTCGTACCCCACCAGGTTGACGACGAGCTGGCCCACAGGCCGCCCGACGTCGGTCTGGATCAGGCTGATCACCTGAGTGATAGCGGGGGTGAATCGCAGGATGCGTAAGTGGTGGTCCACAAAGAGGGTTCCCACGCCCGTGCCCGCCAGGAGGTTATTCATGTCGTTGTTGGCCCGCGACAGATCGGCCACCTTGGTTTGCAGCTCGGCGTTGACTGTGGCCAGCTCCTCGTTGACCGACTGCAGCTCTTCCTTGGAGGTCTCCAGTTCCTCGTTGGTGGATTGGAGCTCCTCGTTCACGGACTGCATCTCCTCGTTGGAAGCCTTGAGCTCCTCGTTCGAGGTCTCCAATTCCTCGTTCGTGGTCTGGAGGTTCTCCTCCTTGTCGCGCAATTCCTTCTTCAACGCCTCGATGCGCGCGTCAACCGCCGTCGCTCTCCGGGTCCCTGCGTCCCCGGCAGGCACGTCGGTGGCCTTCTCGCGTCGTTCCAGCACCGGCGCCGGCGCTTCCTCCACGACGACCACGAACAGGCGCAGCTCAGCGGCTGAATCCCGGCCAACCCCAGCCGGTTTCACGGTCAGATTGACCATCATGAAGTCCCCGTTGGTTTTGACCCGCAGCCCCCTGTGGAGCACCGGCGCCTGTTGTGTCACGGCCTTTTGAAGGGCGGTGGTCAAGTGGCGCCGCAGTCCTTCACGGGCCATCTTGCAAATGTTCATGCCCGGCTCCCCAGGGGCGGGCTCCAGATAGTGACCGGTGCGACCGTGAAGATACAGGATGTCGCCCTGCTCGTTGACGAGGGCGCCGGTGTGCGTGTCCTGCTGCAGCAAGGCTCGTTCGGTCAACTCACGCCAGTGAGTGACGGTGTCGGCGCGCCCCTTCAGTGGGGGTCGTGCCGCAGCGCGACCGTCCATCATCGGCACGAGGAAGCCTCCGATCGCCGGTCGGAGCGCGCCGATGCGATCCTGCCTGCGTTCGTAGAGTTTGTGCTTGCGATCGGTGACGGCAAAGAGGTTCGCGAACTCTCCCACCGTCTCCGAGGTGCCCAGGAAAAGGATCCCGCCCGGGTTCAACGCGTAATGGAACAGAGGGATCACCTTCTTCTGGAGCTCCCCGCCCATATAGATCATCAGGTTGCGACAGCTGATCAGGTCGAGCTTCGAGAACGGCGGGTCTTTGATCACATTCTGCTCGGAAAAGACGAGCATGTCGCGGATGTTTTTGTGGATACGGTAGGCGCCCGGGGGATCCTGGACGAAAAAGCGCGCGAGCCGCTCCGCCGACACATCGGCGGCGATGCTGGCGGGATAGACGCCGGCCCGGGCCACTTCGATGGCCCGGCGGTCGATATCGGTCGCGAAGAACTGCACCTGGAAACTCTGCTTCAGCGCCTGCATGCGCTCATGGATCAGGATGGCGATGGAGTAGGCCTCTTCCCCAGTGGAACAGCCGGGCACCCAGACGCGGATCACAGAGTTGGCGGGCTTGTCGGCGAAGAGGCGTGGGACGGCGTGATTCTCGAACGCCGTGAACGCCTCCGGGTCGCGGAAGAAACTGGTGACGCCGATCAGGAAGTCGCCAAACAGCGCGTCCACCTCGGCCGGCGCTTCCTGCAGGTAGCGCACGTAGTCGGCCAGCCCCTCGACCTGGTGGATGGCCATTCGCCGCTCGATCCGGCGGGAAATGGTGGTCTGCTTGTACAGCGAAAAGTCGTGACCGGTCTGCGCCCGAAGCAGGACGAAGATCTTCTTGACCTGGTCCTCGGACTTTTCCGAAGCCTCTGGCGAGCGGAGATTTCCGAAGGCGCGCGTGGCGAAGTCGATCAGTTGCGCGGGCATCTCGGCCGGCGGCAGGACATAATCGACCAGGCCCGTGGCGATGACGCTCCGCGGCATGCCATCGTACTCTGTCGATTCCGGGCTCTGCGCGATCACAAGACCGCCTTCGCCTTTGATCGCGCGCGCGCCCAGCGTGCCGTCGCCGCCAGTGCCGGAGAGCACGATGCCGATCGCCCGCTCGTGCTGGTCCTGGGCCAGCGACCGGAAGAAGAAGTCGATGGGCAGACGCAGTCCGCGCGGGTGGACGACTTCAAGCAACTGCAGCGTGCCGTTCACAAAGGCCATGTCCCGGTTGGGTGGGATGATGTAGGCGCAGTTGGGCCGCACCGCCATCCCATCCTCGACCTCGAAGACCTGCATCCTGGTATAGCGTTTGACGAGGTCGGACAAGATGCTCTTGTGGTCGGGGGCCAGGTGCTGCACGAGGACAAAGGCCATGCCAGGCTGGGTGTCGGCAGGCATCGCCGAAAAGAAGGATTCGAACGCAGCCAGCCCCCCGGCTGAAGCGCCGATGCCCACGATCGGCACGGGAGCAACGCTCATGTCCGGATCGGCCTTGGGGGCGATACCCGGGTGAGCCATGGCCTCCGGTTCTGCGTCACTCGGCGCTGGAGCCGCACTCGCCGACTTCACAGCCCGTAACGCGCCTTCGTGTTTCCCGCCGCGCTTCGGCTTCCTGGTCATACGGCTCCCCTGATCAGCCTCTTCATTCTTGGGACGGCTGGCGCGCCGGCGCGGGCGGATGCATCTCGTACTCATGCGGCGGCTCGGCGCCGAGCAGATGCCGCACGAAGTAATCCCAACGCCTCCGCACCATGTACCCTTCGTTGCCGAAGCCGTGGCCCCGGTTCGGCAGCATCAGCAAATCAAAATCCTTGTTCGCCTTGATCAGCTCGTCGACCACCAGCAGCGTGTTGTTGGGCGGCACATTGGCATCCATGGTGCCGTGCGCGAGCAGGAGTTTCCCCTTCAGGTTCTTCGCAATCAGCTGGTTCGCCTGGTTGTCGTAGTTGGTGCCGTCCGACTTTTTCTCCAGCAGGCCCTGCCATTTCTCGGCCCAGTCGTCTTCGTACACGCGGTTGTCGTGGTTGCCAGCCTCCGAGATCCCCACTTTGAAAAAATCGGGGTACCGGAACATGGCGTCGGCCGTCGCATATCCGCCGCCGGAGTGTCCGTAGATGCCGGCGCGCTCGATGTCGATCCACGAATACCGCGCGGCAAGCTCCTTCATGGCCGCCACCTGGTCGGGCAGCGTGTTGTCGCCCATGTCTCCGTAGTACGCCTCGTGGAATTTCTTCGAGCGCCACGGCGTCCCCATTCCGTCGATCTCGACGACCACGAATCCCAGCTCGGCGAGCGCCTGCGCGTCCCCGCGCGCGGGCCTGAACCCGCGGCCCGCCACGCTGCCGGTCTGCGGACCCGGGTAGATGTGGTTGACGATCGGGTACTTCTTTGCCGGGTCCAGGTTCGTCGGCGTGTAGAGGAGGCCGTAAAGGTCGGTGGCGCCGTCGCGCGCCTTCACGGTGATGGGTGTCGGCGGCTTCCAGCCGGCGGCGACGAGCCTCGTGATGTCGGCGTTTTCAAGTGCGAGGACCAGCTTTCCGTCGGCGTCGCGCAACTGGGCGATTGGGGGAACGTCGGGCTTCGAAAAGGTGTCGACGAAGAACCGCCCCGACGGCGAGAACGTCACTTCGTGATCCCCATCCTCCGGCGTCAGCAGCTGCGGGCTCCTCCCGTCCATGCCCACGCGATAAAGGTGCCGGAAGTACGGGTCGCGTCCGTGTTCGCGCCCGACGGCGAGAAAGTACAGCAGTCGCTTCTTTTCGTCGACCCGAAGGAGCTGCGTTACGTTCCCCTCGCCGGTGGTAATCGGGTACTTCTCGCGGCCGGTGCCGAGATCGTGCAGGTACAGATGCCCCCAGTTGTCGCGCTCGGAGAACCAGATCACTTCGTTCGAGGCGGGCAGGTATCGCCAGTTGACCGCATCGTTGCCCGATTCGAAGAACGTTTCGGTCTTTTCCTCGAGGACCTCCCGGATCGTGCCGGTCGCCGCGTCGGCGACGCGCAGCTGCTCCCGCCGGTGATCGCGGGCCGTGGAGACGAACGCCACGGTCGAGCTGTCCAGGCTCCATTGGACGTCGCCCCAGTCGCCGCTGCACGCCACGTCGTCGCAAAGCGTGGACCGATGCTGGTCGGGCGGCATCCGCAGCCGGACGATCTTCCCGCCGTCGACGTCGATGACAAGGCGGTGAATCATCGTGACCGTCTCGTCGCCGGGCAGCGGATACTTCCAGGCCTGCAGCGTCGGATGGCCGACCTTCGTGTCGACGAGATACATCTCACCGACATTCCGCTGATCCTGCTGGAACGTCGCGATCTTCTTCGAGTCGGGCGACCATTTGACGATCGGCCGATCGCTTCGCACCCAGCCGGCGTTGTCCGTGGCGTATCCGAAGTCCTTGACGCCGTCTTTCGTGAGCGGAGTCTCCCTGCCGCTCTCGACGTCGCGGACCCAGAGGTTCCAGTCGCGGACGAACGCCCGCCGCCGCCCGTCCGGTGACAGCTCGCCGTAGCGGGATGGCCGCGGGGCATCGTCGCGCTCCGTGGCTTTGCACGCCGGCAAATCACAGGGGAACCGGGTCCCTTTCACCGCATCGACGAGCACGGCCTCGGCGCCCTTCTCGGTCGTGGTCCGGTACCAGAAGCGTTCGGACGGATCTGCGGGCCTCCACGGCAGCCAGGTCGGCCGCGCGACGCTGTGCAGCACGAGCGGCGTCGTGTTGTAGATCATGAGCTTCTCGGCGCGCGCGTAGTCGTCGGCGGTCAGCGCGCGCGGTGCAGTGCCGCTGCTTTGGGCCATCGCACCGGTGGCGGCCAGCACGCATGCTGAAAGGCATAGACCCGGACGATGAAGGAAGGACATGACGGGATGATACAACCAGCCGGTGTCCTCGAAACGGCACACCTCGCCTTGAGAATCCTCAGAAAATCGTGCGTTCCTGGTGGCAGGGTCCTTGCGATAGGGTGATCGCCGGAGGGCGAACCCATGATGAAGGTCAAGTCACTCACTGCGCCGTCAGCACTGCTCGCGGCGTTCACGCTATTCTCGACGCCGTCGTTCGCTGAGGAGCGCGAACACGGTCGACAGGGCCGAGAGGGCGGTCGCGACCGATCCGCTCAGGAATCCAGCGGCCGCAGCGCCGAGCGAGCCCGACCGCGCCGTGATGCCGCGGCGCCCCGCACCGAGTCGCGGAGCGAAGCCGTCAGTCCACGCGCCGAGTCGCGACGCGAAGCCGTCAGCCCGCGCGCCGAGAGCCGTCGTGATTGGTACGTCCAGCGAGCCGTTCCGCGCCGAGAGGTGATCGCGCCTCGCTACGGATATGCGCCTCGGTACGTCCCCCGGTATGAGCCCCGTTACATTCCCCGATACGGCTACGGAGTGCGTTCGTACTACCGGCCGTACGTATTCCGCCCGCGCATCTCCATCGGCTTCGGCATCCTCGCCGGTTATCCCGTGCCGTACGCCTACAGTTATCCCTATCCTGTGCCGGTCTACGGGTACGCTGCGCCGCGCGGGCCGGTGATGATCGGACCGGGGTCGAATGTCTACGGCGGCATCGCGCTGGAGATTACGCCCGGCGACGCGGCCGTCTACGTGGACGGCACCTACGCCGGGGTGGTTGCCGATTTTGACGGCTCGACGCAGCCGCTGACGCTCACGGGCGGCACGCATCGGATTGACATCGAAGCGCGCGGGTTTGCGCCGCTGATCTTCGACGTCGGCGTGCAGGCGGGCCAGGTGATCCCGTACCGCGGGGACTTGCAACCTTACTAAGTCTGAAGTGCAAAGTCTGAAGTCTGAAACGCTCAGACTTCAAACTTCAGACTTCAGACTTCAGACTTCGAGACGCTACCCGAGTTTGACGAGCGTTCCCCTCGCGACTCCGCCCGGATTCAGCGTCGAGTGGACGTTGAAGTAGAAGCCGCTGGGGTTGGCGAGAATCCGCTGCGTCACGTCGGCGGCGGCAGAGACCGTTTTCGTGAACGACGTCAAGCCGTTCGCGACCGTCACGTCACCCGGTCCAAGCGTGGTATTCACGACGACGGGACAGACACACGTGCTGGGGCCCTCATGAATGTGGGCGATGTTTATCGCGGATCCGGCCGGGAAGCCGCCGAGGGTGACGGCAAACGTGACCGTCGCCGACGTGATGTTGCCGGCCGCGTCCTTCGTCGTGACGAACGTGATGTTGGCCGTCCCGCTCACCCCCGATTCGGCGTTCGTCACCGGCGGCACTTCATTGGCCGGCGACAACGCGGCGGTGAATGTCGGATTGGCAGCCGTGGCAGGGGTGGTCGTCGCCGACGTGGAGTTTTTGGTGCACGCGGCGGCGAGAAGCAGGATCGCGACAACGGGCACGGACAGGCGCTTCATCGTATGACTCTCCTTCCGATCAGAAAAACTTTCGTGCGAGGTTGAAGCCGAGGTACAGGGCGCCCGGATTGCCTCCTCGAGCGAGCTGACCGTATGTCGTCGCGGACGAGTTCGCGAACGTCAGTGAAAACACATGCGCGCCGACGCGCTTCTCGAACGCGAACGCGTACTCCGCGTCCCCCGGGGTGTACCCGCTGACCCGCGGCGACATTTCAGCGACCACGAAGACCGTCGGGACGACGCGCACGCGTGTGCCGATCCCGACGTAGAACGTGTGCTGTGTGACGGCAGCTCCCGGCAGTGTGTCGTGCGCCCAGATCGGCGTGGCGTAGACCGCCGCCACGCTGGCCAGGGTGCGGGAGACGACCGCCCCCAGCGCCGGCGCGCGGCGCGTCCTGAAGTTGTTTCCGCCCTCGACGCCGGCGATCGCCGAGAAGCCGATCGGCGTCGAGGCCGACTGGTGGAACGCGTCGTACTTCGCAGAGAACTGGATGTCCCGGTCCACGTTGGTCCGCGACACGATCGCCTCGAGATGCTTCAGCACGCCGAAGCGGTACTCGAGCTGAATGGTGGCGCCCTCGTCGAGGCCGAACAGGTTGCTCGCCTGCGTGCTGAAGCTGTCTCGCCGCAGGTTTTCGTTGAACCGATGCGTCAGGTGAAAGTTGCCTGCGTGCGCCGGCAGCGGAAGCGTCGTCGGCAGGTTGACGAGGGTGAAATCAGGCTCCATCGGACGAAGCTTCTCGTCGTCGTCCTCGCCGGCCGGCTGGGTGGCGGCGGTGGGCGATTGCGCGTGGGCGGGGGTCACGCCGTGAGCGATGAAACTCAGAAAGAACGCGAGCAGAGTTGCCGGCGAGCGTCGGATCACGGTTGGTCTCTATGAGCAAGGTTGAGACCAGTCATAAAGCATTGAAAACAAGGGGTAAGCACCTCGGCCGCGTTACCTGGATCGTAAGCTCTTACGAAGCGCGGAGCGGCACCCCTCGTTGGATTAGCGTCATGGCTAAGGGCTAATGGCTGGTACAGTCCATTAGCCATCAGCCATCAGCCATCAGCCATCAGTTGCGGTGCCGATCCACGACTCTCCCGCCGACCATTTGTCATCACGACGGTCATCTGCTCGATGTGTTTCTCCGCACACCTCAGGATGTCCTCGGGCAGGGACGACGAGGTCGGCGAATTTGCCGGGTCTCGATCCAGCCTTTCGTCCGCTCCTCGAACGTCAGATACCGCGTCACGGCCACTCGACGCACAGCGGCTCCTTGAAACGACATAATCGTAGTGCCAGAGGCACCGCTGAAGCGGCGCCCTACGTACCCGTGGGGCGCGTCCCCCCACCACCGACCTTCTCACAACCTTGTCCAATCAACTCGCTGACGCTGTGGCTTCAGCGACGCCCGCGGTCGTCCAGGTGCAGGGCCGGCGACGGCCGGCCAGCGGACTCGTGTACGCTGACAACGTCGTGCTGACGACCGTGCGCGCGCTGGGCCGCGAAGACGGTCTCCACGTCCGCCGCGACGACGGTCGAACGCTCGATGCCGAGCTCGCCGGCTGGGATCCGACGACCAGCCTGGCGGTGCTGCGCGTGGCCGGTCTCGACATCCGGCCGATCGCGCCGTCCGCCTCGAGTCCCCGAGTCGGACACCTCGCCCTCGCCGTCGCGCGATCCTGGAGCAACGTCGTCACCGCCAGCGCAGGCATCGTCTCCGTCATCGGCGGGCCGCTCCCGACCGGGCGGCGCCGCGCCATCGACCAGGTGATTCGCACCACGGCGCCGATGCACGACGGCTTCGCCGGCGGCGCGTTCCTCGACACGTCCGGCGGGCTGATCGGGATCGCCACCGCCGCCGCGATCCGCGGCCTCGGCGTCGTCATTCCCGCGTCGATCGCATGGAAGACTGCGGCGACCGTGCTCGAGCACGGCGGCCTGAAACGCGGCTACCTCGGGCTCGCGGGGCAACCGGTTGCGCTGCCTGAAGGCCAGCAAGGCAAGGACGGTCGCGAGCACGCGCTGCTCGTCGTCGGCGTGACGAGCGGCAGTCCGGCCGCCGCGGCGGGTGTGCTCATAGGCGACGTCCTTCTGGAATTCGACGGCCATGCGGTCGAGTCGCCCGAGGAACTGCTCGATCTGCTGCTCGGCGATCGTGTGGGCCAGAAGGTGACGCTCAAAGTCCTGCGCGGCGGTGCATTGGTCGAGCTGACCGTCGCCGTCGGCGAACGGCCCGTGCACTGAATGCGTGTGCTGCTGGTCGGCTCACCGTCGGATCGCGCCCGCCTTCGATCGCAGATGAACGGGTCGATGGAGATCGCGGGCGAGTTTGTGTCGCTTGCCGCAGCGCGTGAGTCCGATATCGAGTGCGACGCGATTCTCGTGGCCGGGGGCCGAGCCCTTCCGTGGCCCTCAGGGCAGGCGGGCGCCGCGCCTGCGCTCGACGATGATGGGCCAGGTCGCAGGGACCGGCAGTGGCCGGTTTCCGACGACGTCGATGAGGAGGCCGGGTTTGACGAGTCGCTGACACCGCGCGAGATTCAGGTCCTCGAGCTCCTCGCCGAAGGGCTGCCGAACAAAGCGATCGCCCGGAGGCTCGGCATCAGCGACCAGACCGTCAAGTTTCACGTGTCGTCGATTTCAGGAAAGCTGGGCGCGGCGAATCGCACCGACGCCGTCCGCCGCGCGGTGCGCCGGGGGCTGATCACATTATGAGATTGCAGAGTTCAGATTGCAGAATGCAGATTGCATTGCAGACGTCAGATTGCGGACTGCAGACTGCAGATTCAATTTGAAATCCAATCTGCAATTCAATCTGAAATCTGCAATCAGCAATCTGCAATTTCAGGTGTGCTCAAGGCCGCACGACGACCGGGATCGCGACGTGTGACGGGTACTGTGCGGAACGATAGACGCGATGCGTCGCCTTCCGGAAGTCAGAGGCTGTCGCGTCGAAGATATTGGGCACGGCCGTCTGCGGATTCCGGTCGATGATCGGGAACCACGTGCTCTGCACCTGCACCATCAGCCGGTGTCCCTTCAGAAACGTGTAGTTCTGCGTGTGCAGGCTGAACGCGTACTCGAGGATCGCGTCCGGCGTGATCGCCTCGGGCTTCTCCGGACTCCGGCGGTACCTGCCTCTGAACACCTCATTCGAGACCATGAGCTGGTAACCCGCGAGATCCCAGTTTTCGGGATGCTCCTCGGGATAGACGTCGATGAGCTTCACGATCCAATCGGCATCGCTCCCGGTCGTCGACGCGAACAGATGCGCCGTCACCTCGCCCGCGATCGTCAGATTCGCGTCGAGGGGCGCCGTTTTCCAGCTCAACACGTCGGCGCGGTCATCCACGAATCGCTGATCCTCGACGAGCCAGGTCGACCACTTCGAGCCGCCGGGGAAGTAGGTGGGCTGTATGGGACGCTGGCGGTACGGGACCGGGAAGGCGGGGTCCGACACGTAGGCATCGAACGCCGCATCGCCGCCGGCCGCGGGGCGGTCGAAGGAAAGCGCGCGGTCGGCTCCGAAATAGATCGGCCGATCTTCCGTATTCCGCTTCGGCGGCCAGGCGTCCCAGCGGCGCCAGCGATTCGATCCCGCCTCGAACGTCAACGCCTCGGGCATGTCGAGCGGGCCTTTGTCTTTCAAGAAGTGCGCGAACCAGGGTGCCTGCACGCTCTCGCGGAAGTACTTGCCGGTCGCGCTGTCGAACGGAATCGCGCCGAGGCGGTCGCCCGGGCCGCTGCTCCACCCCCCGTGCCGCCACGGTCCGACCACGAGGTAGTTGAGGTGCGAAGGGTCGTGTTCTTCGAGGGCGTCGTAGATCCGGACGGGGCCGTAGAAATCTTCCTGATCCCACCATCCCGCCACATTGAGCGTCGGCACCTTCACCTCGTGGATGTGCGGAATCATCGTCTGGCGCTTCCAGAACTCGTCGTAATCCGGATGCGCGACAAAATCGTTCCACGTCGGAATCTTTCCGTGAAGATACCGCGCGTTGACGCTGCTGAGCGGACCGAGCGCGAGGTACCAGCCGAACGTGTCGTAGCGATCGAACGCGAACTGCTGCACGTCCTTGCCGCTTTCCATCATCGCGGCGTACTCGAAGCCGTAGCTCAGACGGAACGCGCCGTTGTGATGAAAGTCGTCGCCCAGCCACATATCCGCCGGGGACGCCTGCGGCGAGATCGCCTTCAACGCCGGGTGCGGCTCGAGAGCCCCCATGATGGTGGTCCAGCCATCGTAGGAAATGCCGAGCATGCCGACGCGCCCGTTGTTGCGCGGAACATTCTTGAGCAGCCACTCGATCGTGTCGTACGTATCGGTGCCCTCGTCGAGCGCCGAGGCATTGCCCGGCGCGCGCGGCGGGCGCTGCATGACGAACGTCCCTTCGGAGCCGAACTTTCCGCGCAGGTCCTGAAACGCGAAGATGTAGCCTTCGTCGGCCAGCGCCTTGAGATACGAGACAAAGTTGCCGGCGGAACCGTCGACGCCGTACGGCGTGCGCTTCATGATGATCGGCAGCGGTGCGGTTTGGGCGGTCGGCGTGAAGATCTTCGTGTGAAGACGCACGCCGTCTCGCATTGCGATCATCACGTCGCGGACGGCGAACCGGTCGGCGATGTGCGTATCTTGCAGGCGCGGGAGCGCCGGCGTGACTGTCACCAGCATGAGAACGAGCGCAACAAGCAGTGGGGGGCGCCTGGGTGTCGTCATGGCGGGGATTGTACAGCCGGCGCGGGTTGATCACGCTCTATGACGACGCTCGGATAAGCCCTTCGCGCTACGTGCAGCCCCCGCGCGAGCCTTCGTAGCGCGACGGCTTTAGAGCTCGTGAAGAGATACGACGTTCAACGCAGAACTCGCAGAAAAACCTCAATTAAGCATTTTTCTCTGCGGGTTCCGCGGTTTCTGCCTTGTACGTGATTTCTTCACAGGCTCTTCAGCCGAGCGGCTTCTCCGCCGGCACGACCGTCAGCTGGACGCGCCGGGCCGCCCGCAGGATCGCCAGCGTCGCGGCCACACCGATTCGATCGTCGGTGAGGTGGCGGTGCAGATCGTCCACGCCGGTGACGGGCTCGCCCGCGAACGTCAGGAGGACGTCGCCGTCGCGAAGGCCGGCCGTCGCCGCCGGGCTGTCGGGTTCCACCGAGACGACGAACACTCCTGACGACACGGCCAGCTGATTCGCCCTCGCAACCGCGCGCGGGATCGGCACGTTCTGCCCCGCCACGCCGATGTAGCTGCGGCGGATGCGGCCGTCGCGGATCAGCCGCGCCGCGACGAATCGCGCCGTGTTGCTCGCGATCGCGAAGCACAGCCCCTGCGCCGGCAGGATCATCGCCGTGTTGACGCCGATCACTTCTCCTCGCGTCGTCACCAGAGGACCGCCCGAGTTGCCCGGGTTGAGCGCCGCGTCGGTCTGGACGACATCGTCCATGAGCCGTCCCGATCGCGACCGCAGCGACCGGCCCAGCGCGCTCACGACGCCGGCGGCGACGGAATGCTGGAAACCGTACGGGTTGCCGATCGCGATCGCGACCTGTCCGACGCGGACGCGGCGCGAATCGCCGAACGTCGCCCAGGGGAGCGCCGTGCCGTCTATTCGGATGACCGCCAGGTCGGTGTCCGTGTCGTGTCCAACCACATCCGCCCGGCTCGAGTGGCCGTCGGGCATGACGACGGCCAGGGGTCCGGCGTCGGCAACCACGTGGCTGTTGGTCAGGATGAGACCGTCTGGCGTGAAAAGGACGCCCGAGCCGCCGCCCCGCCCGGCGTCGATCTTGACGACGGCCGGTCCGACGATCTCGACCGCACGAATCACCGCCTGCGAGTACGCGTCGAGCAGCTCATCGTCGTCCGGCTGGGAGCGTTCGCGCTGGGGGGCCACCGTTCGATTGTACGGACTCAATGCGGGCAGGCGCACTACCCAGACGGGCAGGTCGAGAATTTGGAATTAGGAATTTGGAATTTGGAATGCCGCACGAATTCCAAATTCCAAATTCGTAATTCCAAATTTCAATCAGCTCTGAGTCTTGACTTTCCAGCCCGGGCCGCGCACGACGCGTCCGGGTTTGGCGCCGGTGTGCTCGCCGTCCTTCAGGACTTGAACCCCATTCACCCACACGTGCCGTACGCCGGTCGCGTACTGATGGGGCTTCTCGTATGTCGAATGGTCGGCGATGGTCGTGGGATCGAACACGACCACGTCGGCGAAGCAGCCCTGCGCAAGACGTCCCCGTTCTGTGATTCTCAGCGTGGCGGCGGGGAGCGACGTGAGCTTCCTGATCGCTTCTTCGATCGGGATCACGTGCTCGTCACGAAGCCCATTCCTGTCGACGCCGAGACGTGACGCGTTACTGGAACCGGTTTCCAAACGTGTAGGGCGACCCTTTCAGGGTAGCCGCTCGGCGAGGCTGAAAGCCTCGCCCTACGACATCGCCCTGGTCACGGCGTCATGAAGGCGTCCGCTTCGATTTCGACGAGCATCTCTGGAATGATCAGCCGGCTGATTCCGAGCATCGCCGTCGCCGGACGTATCTCACCGAAGACCGCCCCATGCGCCTGCCCGGCCTTCTCCCAATCGCCAGCGATGTTCACCAGATAGATGCGCGTCCGCACAACGTCCCTGAGGCTCGCGCCGGCTCTCGCGAGCACCGCCTCGATGTTCTTCAAGGTCTGGATGGTCTGGGCGTGAGCATCCCCGACACCCACGAGATTCCCGTTGTCATCTGTCGCCGTGGTGCCGGACACCCAGATGTGACTCCCGATTCGTACGGCGCGCGAATAGCCGACGATGGGCTCCCACCGGGTGCCGGAGGAAAAATTTTCACGCGTCGCCAACTGGGTGCTCCACTGTGCAGTACCGAAGCTCCGCCTCGAACCCGAGGAGTGCCGAGTGGTCGGTTCGCGAATCTAGGTTACTGGGGCTGCTCGGTCGTCCGCGTGCCGGCGGCACCTGACGAGGCGCTCCCGTAGTAGATGCCGTTGAAGAACAGCTTGAACGTGCCGTGCGGCTGCGCCCGCCAGAGGACCTCGGGACCGAACAGCACCACGCGCCCCTTGCCGACGGGCGCGTCGACGATCGCGACGGCCTGATCGAGATACTGCTGGCCCCAGGCCCAGCCGCTTCGCAACGGCGTCGCGCTGTCGAACCAGGCGACCGGCTTCACGCCTTTGAGACCCGCCTCCGGCTGCAGACGGAATGCGGGGCTCTCGTCCCACATGACCATTGCCGTGTCTCCCATCCCGTAGGCGAGCGGGTTCGTGTTGTCGATGCGCGCCTCGAGGATGGTGCCGGGGATGTAGAACTTCTCGCGCGGCAGCGGACGCTCCGCTCCCCCGGCGATCCGCTCGACGAGCGCGTCGCGAATCGGCAGCCCCAGGTGATGGCCGAGCGAGGTGGACGATCCGATCGTCAACACCGTGCCGCCGTTCTCAACGAACTTCTTGAGCTCAGGCACGGTCTTCGCGACGGTCACGCGTCCGAGCCAGCCGCGGAATTCCGCCGGGATCGTCTCCGCCGCCGGCTGCCCGCCGCCGAACCCGCCGCCAGCGGCCTGCTGATCGCGTTCAGGAATGCCGCCGTCCACGAACACGAGCACGTCGTACTTCGCGTTCAGGTTGCCGGCGTCAAGCGTCTGCGGGAAGACCACTTCGAACGGGAACTCGTACTGCTCGAAGATCCAGCGCGTCCAGCCCGACGGCATCGAGCCGCCGTACTGATCCCACAGCCCGATGCGCACCGGCTTCAGCTTCATCGAATCGCCGGCCGGCCTGGAGGCCACCGCATCGACGCTGAGGCCCTTGTCGGTCGCGAGTTTCTGCAGAATCGGGAGCGTCGACGCCTTCGCCGGCACGTACATCGTGCCGACCGGATATTGCCTGCCGTTCGCGCTGGCCGCCGACTTGAGCCAGTAGACTTCTTCGCCGGCCCTGAGCAGGCGATTGACCGCGACGAACGAGTCGTTCACCTGATGGCTCAGGAGATAGCCTCCGCCGCTGGGCGCCTGTGCGACCTTGCCCGCGGGCAACGGCGCGAGATCCGCGATCTTCTCGAACGGACCGTCGAAGCCGTCGAGGATGCGGTCGTATTTGATGCCCATCGAGTACGCGATGTTGTAGCCGGTGACATCGTACGGCGGACGAGGCGGGCCGCCCGGGTACGGGATGTCGTCCGGGTGATCCTGCGGCTCGAACATGTCCATCAGGTGCGCGCGGAACGGCTGGGCGCTCTTCACGACGTAGGAGCCGGCGGGATACGGCTTGCCGGCAACCGTGAACGGCGCCGTCGCGCGATGCACGACCACGCCGCCTTTGATGAGGATGTTGACGAACTTCGTGGCGGTGAGGAAGTCGGGCTGATCGGAGGGCACGATGAAGCCGCGTGGATCGCGCATCTTCGGATCGTGCAGCACGTTGTTGTAGACGGCGATCGGCGCGCCGCCCCGGCCGCCGCCCCCGCCCCGGCCGCCGCGCGGACCGATGTTCTCGGCGCCGCGAGACGCGCCGGCCTGCTCGGCCTCGATCGCCGCGCGCGCCGCTTCGATTCGCTTCGGATGAATCGTCCAATTGTCCCGGCTCCCTTTCTCGATCGCGTTCTTCGCCATTCTGTACATGTTGAAGAGGAAGTCTTCCTTCCGCTTCGACGCGATGTCGAGGATGGCGAAGTTGTTCGTGATCGAGTACTCGATGGCCTCGCGGAAGTAGAACGTCCGCGGCTGGATCGGGTTCGGCACGTCCGCGCGCGGGAGCTGCATGTCCAGCACGAACGGGATCTCGACCGGCGTCGGGTTGCCGATCGTCTCCGTCAGGATGCCGATCTGGTTGTGAAAGTACGATGTCGTGCGGATGCCGCCGTTGAACCACGTCGAGTACGGCGCCCCCGTGCGCATCACCGCGCCCGGCTTCCCTTCGGCCGCCAGCCGCGTGTGGATCGCCGCGCCGATGATGTCGATGCCGAGCGGGATCAGGGGATCGAAGTTGTAGTTGAACGGATCGCGGAACGGCGGCGCGAACAGCACCGCACCGGCCGGCCCGGTCTGGTGATGGTTGTACATGATGGCCGGGAACCATTCGCGATACATCATCCTGTTCGCGTTCACGCTCTCCGACATGTTCATCATGTAGAAATCACGATTGTCGTCGTGGCCGATGTACTTCTGATACAGCCGCGGGACCCCGCCCGTGGACCGCTTCTTCTCGTCCGCTTCGCGCATGTACCAGTTCGATACGAGCTCCATGCCGTCGGGGTTGACCAGCGTGCACAGGATGACGACGTCGTTCAGGATCCGCAGCGTCTCCGGATCGGATCTCGTGTTCAGGCGGTAGATCGTCTCGATCAGCTGCTGCGCGCCGAGCACTTCGGTCGCGTGCAGGCCGCCGTCGATCCACACCACCGTTTTGCCGTCCCTCGCGAGCTGGCGCGCCTGATCGTCGGAGAGGCCGTCGGCGAGCGCCAGCTTGCGGTTCGCCTCCTTGATGAGCGGCAGCCGCCGATGGTTCTCGGGCGACGTGATGATGGCCGT
Organism: Acidobacteriota bacterium; assembly: GCA_003222535.1. Classification (GTDB taxonomy): domain Bacteria; phylum Acidobacteriota; class Vicinamibacteria; order Vicinamibacterales; family CAVVIG01; genus QHWJ01. The sequence continues at coordinate 31,794 of QHWJ01000183.1, forward strand.
CAGCTCGGCCCGGCCTTCTTCGGTCTTGCCGATCTCGGCCACGACCATGCGCTCGGACTGCACGTCGAGCTTCCTGAGGTAATCGACGTACTGCGTGTAGTTGACGAGGTAGTAGTCGTCGCCGATGGCGTGGCCGAACTGGTCCTTCGGCGGCGTGATCCTCGGTGCGGCCGGCTTGTTCTGCGCCACCGGCGCAGCCACACCGACCGCGAGAACGACAGCGGCCGCGACCGTCGCGGCGACCGCCGTCGCACGGGCCCTGAGGCCTGCCTTCCTCTTGAACATACGAACCTCGTGAAATGATGGGGCGGACTGCGCGATGGTATCGCGGATCCGTCCTCACGAGGACAGGTAAATCGATCTCGCCGTTGACGCCGGTCGAGGGACCATCGCGCGACGCGATGAACGATGCCCGGCAGGCAACAGCAGTCGACTCCGACTTCGTCAAGCCAGACATCGATCGTCCTTGAGGGGTCGGCGACCGACGGCCGACGCGACCAACGAGCAGCATTGACGGCTATCGACTCACGACCAACGACTCGCGCCGGAGCCGTACAGCCATCACTCGCCGCTGCAACGGATCGATCTGAAATCCCCGGCTCTCGGCGGCGAACAATTCGCGCGCGGATCGGCTGGCCTTCATCAGGCCGTGCTCGGTGTGGATCTTCGACGCCAGCAGATAGTGGCCCAGCTCGTGCGCAAGAGCCCGCCCCATGGCTCGCGCGCTCAGAATCTCACGCTGTTTCAGCGGCATCTGACTGAGGAGCCCGACGACCTCCTGCGCGACGGCCATCAACCGGTCCACGTTGGCGTAGGAGAGATAGATCTCCTGCCCCGGCGCCGCATCATCGAACCTGATCCAGCCGAGCGGCAGTCTGCCGTCACGCATCGGTAGCGTCTCGTTCCCGATGACGACCCGGAGGGTGGCCGCCGGGTAGGGACCCGCCTCGTTGCCGCTGGCGTACGGATCGACCTCGCGCGTCGCGCGCCGCCACACGAAAGTGAACCCGCTGCCGCGCCACACGGCATCGGTCTCCGCGAGCACGCTCGACACCAGCGACGCCGATATGTCCGGCGCCGACACGACGTCGACGATCATCGGCGGCACCGATGTGAACGCGGTAATTCCCGGAGCTGTCCCGCTCGCGGCGAAGGCGTGCGATGCGTACAGAGCAGCGGCGAGGCTCGTGGCGATCAGCATCTTGCGTCTTATAGACGGATGCGATCGTCAGAAGTTTGATGTTCGGAATCGTGACGAACGGACGTGCTAGATTTCGAAATCGACCGCCACGATGTGATCGCAGAGGTCGACGCCGAACCGCGCGACGGGGACGTGACGATCGTTCTTCTGGTAGGCCTCGAGCTCGGCGCGGTCCGGAAACGTAATCGCGAGGCCCGTGTCGTACGAACGTGGTGAGCGTACGACGTCCTCGCCAACCTTCAGGTCGAGCAGCCCGTCCAAGTCCCTGAGTGCGCCGAGCCGCTGCCGATGTTCCGCGCGCGTGGCGGCGTCGACATCCGCCCTGTATTTGAAACACACGAGATGGAGGATCATCGCCTATAACTCCTCTCCTTCGATGTCGTCGTCGCCCACGTCGACGACGACGCTGTGGATGTCGATGCGGAACCATTCACGGAAGGTCTTGAGATCGCGCGTGGGCGGCCACGCAGCCTCAATCTCGGTCCAGGCTGCGAGCTGGAACTCGAACAGCCACGGCGCATTCTCCTCGACCCACTCCTGGAGATCTTCTTCGAGGCCGAACTCCGGCAGGAGAAACGCGGACCCGTACGCCTTCACGCGCGGCACGGAGACGGCGCCCTTGTTGAAGTCGGCGTCGGTCCGGCGCATCCAGTCGATGTACGGCTTGGCGCCCGTAATCGTGACGGCCGTGCGGTTGACGACTCGCATGAACCGGATTGTATACGGATGTACTGACGCTGCAGGGTGCTCCGGCGACTTCGCTGCGGAGTGCTTCGCGGCTTCGCTGCGGGGTGCTTCCCGACGACGTCGCTGTAGGGTGCTATGCAACTTCGCTGCAGGGTGTTTCGCGACTTCGCTGCAGGGTGCTTCGCGACTTCGCTGTAGGGTGCTTGCTGGCTTCGCTGCAGGGTGCTTCGCGACTTCGCTGCATTGTGCTTCGCGGCTTCGCTGCAGGGTGCTTGCGCACTTCGCTGCGGGGTGCTTCGCGACGTCGCTGTAGGGTGCTTTGCGACGTCGCTGCAGGGTGCTTCGCGACTTCGCTGCGGGGTTGCTTCGCGGCTTCGCTGCGGGGTTGCTTCGCGACTTCGCTGCAGGGTGCTTCGCGGCTTCGCTGCAGGGTG
>QHWJ01000184.1 GCA_003222535.1 Acidobacteriota bacterium
GAAGCCGTCGACGATGACGGGCGGGATCGGCGGTGGCGGCGGCAGACCGCCGTCGCCTCCCGGGCCGGCTGGTCCCTCGGGTCCCTTCGGATCCGAGAAGAACGGCAAACCGAACAGGCGCGTCGCGCCTGTGTCGTCGTAGACGGTGAACATCAGCTTGCCGGTTGGCTCGTCGATGCGCGTCCCACGGCCGATCATCTGGTAGAACGAGATCGGGCTCTTCATGTATCGGAAGAACGCGATGTTCCGCACGCCCGGCACGTCGACTCCTGTGGTCAGCAGTTCCACCGTCGTCGCGATGAAGTGCGACGAAGCCGAACCGCGGAAGTCGGGGAGCGCGTCGTTGCCGTAACCGGCAGCCGTGCACTTGAACGCGTAGGGATCCTTGCGCGCGACGCCCTTCTGCTTACACCACTGTGCATAGAGATTGTTCATCGCCGCCGACACATCGTCCGCATGCCGGTCGCGGGCGCAGAAGATGATGGTCTTCTGGAGTGGGCCGCGCTCCGGATCGCTGGCGAGGAGCTGGGAGAACAGGTCGTAGCACATCGCGTTGACCCGATCCGGCAGGAGCAGACTAGTCTCGAAGTCGGTCTTCTCGTACACAGCGGCGATTTCTGCGGCGCTGAGCGGCTGGCCGGTGTTCGCGTTTCGAGGATTGCGGGCGACGATGTCCGCAAGCGTCAGTCCCGTCGCGTCGAGGTTCACCTGGGCCATCTGGATCTCGCACGCGGCGAGGTAGCCGTCCTCCATCGCCTGCGCGAGGCCGTACTCGTACACCGGATCGCCAAAATACCTGAGGTTGTCGGAGGTCACCTGGGCGTCCGCCTTGGCTTCCTTCGTGTCCTCATCACACTTGATCTGTCGCGGCGTCGCGGTCAGGCCGATTTGTACGGCATCGGGGTTTCGAGTCAGCACGACGGACCATTTGCCCCACGCGGAACGGTGGCACTCGTCGATGACGATGTGCGAGAAGTAGTTCTCCGGATAATGGCGGAAGAGGAACGACGGATCGCCGTCCTCGCGATCGATCCCGAGCGTCTGGTAGGTGGCAATGTGCACGCGAGCGTTTTTAGCGTGATTCCGTCCTCCGTCTTCATCGTATACCTCAGCGGCGTCGGCACCGAAGACGCCCTGCATCGCTTTCAGCCCCTGCGTCCGCAGCTCGTCGCGGTCGCAGAGGAAGAGCGCGCGTTTGAGCTGGCCCGCGTCGGCGATCCGCTTGAGCAGGTGGACCGCAATGAAGGTCTTGCCCGTGCCGGTCGCAAGCGACAGCAGCGCACGTGGTGGTCGACCTTCCGCGGCACTGCGGGCAGTCTTTTCGAAGACCGCTCGAATCGCCGCGTCCTGGAAATAGCGTCGTTGACCCTCGCCGCCGGCATATCGCGTGAGCAGCGGCTTGGCGACCGCCGCCTCCAGTGAGAAGCCCATGATCTTCTCGTAACGCACTCGAAGATCGGCGGGCGACGGAAACTCGGCAAGTGCCCGCGGCGCGCTCGTCATGCCGGTCGAACGGTCGAACTCCACGAACATGTGGCCGTTGGAGGAGAAGACGAACTGCACGTTGTGCTGCGACGCGCGAAGGTAGCCCTTCACCTGGTCCAGGCCGTGGCCGGGCGGCAGCGTGTCTTTCTTGGCTTCCAGCAATGCCACTGCAACCGGTTGCGCCCCGGAGCTGACGCGAACGCGGAGTGTGTAATCGGTGCGGCCGCCCGTCCGTCGGCGTGCTTTACCGGCGATGATCTCGACCGCGCCGAGCGTGGTCTCGCGGCGAATCAGATCCTCCGACCACCCACAGGCGTGGATCACCGGGTCGATCAGCTTCGCGCGGGTGTCGGCTTCAGAGAGAGCCAAGGCTCCCGATAATAGCGTGCCAAAAGAAACCCGCGGGCGCCTTTCAGCACCCGCGGGTTCGTCGCTCGGCTGAAGCCTTCGCGCTCCACATAGGTCTGGTGGGTCGCGTGGGTCGGGGTCGCGTGGGTCAGGCAGGAACCTTCCCCACCCAACCCACCCGACCCAACACACCTACCTGGCCTAGTACCGGTAGTGATCCGGCTTATACGGCCCGTCCACCGGCACACCGATGTAGTCCGCCTGATCCTTCGTCAGCTTCGTCAGCTTCACACCGAGATGATCCAGGTGCAACCGCGCCACCTGCTCGTCCAGGTGCTTCGGCAGCATGTAGACCTTCTTCTCGTACTTGCCGGTGTTGGCGTGCAGCTCGAGCTGTGCGATCACCTGGTTGGTGAACGACGCGGACATCACGAAGCTCGGGTGGCCGGTGGCGCATCCGAGGTTCAGCAGGCGCCCTTCCGCCAGGACCATCACGCTGTGGCCGTCGGGGAACTTGAACTCGTCGTACTGCGGCTTGATGTTGATCCGCTCCACGCCGGGGAACTTCTTCAGGCCGGCCATGTCGATCTCGTTGTCGAAATGGCCGATGTTGCCGACGATGGCTTTGTCCTTCATCTTCGCCATGTGCTCGACGGTGATGATGTTGTGGTTGCCCGTCGCCGTGATGAAGACGTCCGCGCTCCGGACGACGTCGTCGATGGTCGCGACCTGATAGCCTTCCATCGCCGCCTGCAGCGCGCAGATCGGATCGATTTCGGTGACGATGACGCGGCAGCCCTGGCCGCGCAGTGCCTGCGCGCAGCCCTTGCCGACCTCGCCGTACCCGAACACGACCGCGACCTTGCCGCCCAGCATGACGTCGGTCGCGCGCGCGATGCCGTCCGGCAGCGAGTGGCGGCAGCCGTAGATGTTGTCGAACTTGCTCTTCGTCACCGAGTCGTTGACGTTGATGGCGGGGAAAAGCAGCGTGCCCGCTTCCATCATCTGATACAGACGGTGGACACCGGTCGTCGTTTCCTCGCTCACGCCACGGATAGACGAGGCGAGGCGCGTCCAGCGCGATTTGTCCTTCGCGATCGACGTGTTGATGCAGTCGAGGATGACGCCCCATTCCTCGGGATCGCTGCCGGCCTTGAACGCCGGCACCTTGCCGGCCTTCTCGAACTCGGCGCCCTTGTGCACCACCAGCGTCGCGTCCCCGCCATCGTCGACGATCAGCGTGGGGCCGGTCCCGTCCGGCCACTCCAGTGCTTCGTTCGTGCACCACCAGTACTCTTCGAGCGTCTCACCCTTCCACGCGAAGACGGGCGTGCCCTTCGGGTCCTTCGCGGTGCCGCCGGTTTCCGGGCGCCCGACGACGACCGCCGCGGCGGCGTGGTCCTGCGTCGAAAAGATGTTGCACGAGACCCAGCGTACGTCGGCGCCGAGATCCCTCAGCGTCTCGATGAGCACCGCCGTCTGAATCGTCATGTGCAGACTGCCCATGACGCGGGCGCCCGCGAGCGGTTTCCTGCCGCCGTGCTGCGCGCGCAGCGCCATCAGGCCGGGCATCTCCTGCTCGGCGAGCCGGATTTCCTTGCGGCCGAATTCGGCCTGCGAGAGATCCTTCACTTTGAAAGGTTCGCGTCCGGCGGTTTTCGCCGCGACGAACGGATGCATCTTCTCGGTCGCTGTTGCCATTTGCCTCTCCTGTACCGTAACCACGATGACACGAAAGCACGAAGAATAGAAATCTAGCTCTTTTTCGAGTCTTCGTGTGTTCGTGGTTTCCCTGTGTTCTTGCGCGATTGGGACGAACGGTCCGGTCGGCGACGCTTCTTGCGGGGACTGGTGCCGCGAGAGTTCACGCCGGCCCTGAAGAGCTGGATGGATCAGATTCAGCGGATGGCGGGCGATGGAGCGCTAACGCGGCGCGATCGCACAGATCTGCAGATCCGTGCCAGCGTCTGGTTGCGCCGCACAGTAGTCCACGATCGCGCGTTGTACTTCATCGCGCGCGAGATGTTCGTCGTGACCGCGCTTGGCGTCGGCGACGCTCTTCGCCACATACCGAACGATGCTCAGCAGGTCGAATCCGACGGCCGGCGGCGTCCATCCCAGGTGGGGCAACGCCCATGGAGGCGACTCGAACACCTCGTGCAGCGGATGCCGCGCCTCAATGTGCAGCGTGAAGTCCGGCTTGCGGTCCGTCAGGATCAGACGCGGCGCGGGCTTCTCCAGCGCAGCCCGCACGCGCTCGACGGATCCGGTCGCGGGTTGTTGTGCAGAAGGCGAGGCCACTAGGCCGGCAACGAGCAGGCACATGAGTCGCGGGGCTTGCGTGCTCACCGGCCGACGCTCGAACAGATCTGAATGCCCGCCCCGGCGTTCGGCTGCGCGTTGCAGTACTGGTCGACCGCCACGCGGACTTCCTCGCGTGCGGCGGCTTCGGCGCGCGCGCGCTCGCTTTTCGAGATCGCGTCCATCGCCTTGCCGCCCAGATACTTCCCCACGAGGTTCTCGATCAGGATCGTCAACAGTTCGCCCTGGCTGAACGCCGCGAACGGCTGCATCAGCGGGTGATCGACCGGGTTGAACATCTGCCGCTGCTGCTCGTACATGTAGACGCCACCCGCCGGCACCGGCCCGGCCTTGAAGTTCAGCGACGACAGCAGCTCCTCGATTTTCTGACGCTCCAGAATCTGGATGCGGAAGGTCGGACGCTCGTCGAGCGCGCGGAGCGAGATCGCCGGGGTCTGCTCGAGCGCCTCCCGAATCTTCGCGACCGAGACCGGCAGGCCCGGTCCCTGGGTTTTGGATTCCTGGCTCCTGGTCTTGTCCTGTTCACCGGACGGGGATTCCGGAGCTGCGGACGGCTGTGGCTGCTGCGCCGGGGCCGGCGAGGCCGTGAGAATCGCCGTAAACAGCAGAGCCATCAGGCGCATAGGAGTTAGGACGCTACAGGCAAGCCGGCAGCCGGTCCTGTGGCAGCGTACACCGGGGTGCACGACTTACGCCAGTCGCACGTCCGCAGGCTGCGGAAGAACGCAGCCTGAAGTGAGACCTGGAAAGTCAGACCTGCAGCCGTGGACAACGTTCGTTCTTGAACAGATGCGCGATGGGGAGCGGGGGCGTAGAATGCCAACGGAACGTGGAGGCGAGGATGCATCAAGTCCCGCGCGCAGATCAGATCGAGCTTGCCGACGCGATTGCCGAGGGCGCAAGGCGGCGCCCGGTGCAGGCGTTCGGCGAGTACTTCTCGCACCAGGGCGGCTCGTGCGCGCTCGGCGCGGCGTACGAAGGCGCCTACACCCTGCCGCACGAAGCCGAGTCGATTCGCCCGCGGCTTGATCGCCTGTTCGATTGCCTCGAGAACGTCCGCCGGCGCTGTCCCGAGGGCTGCCACAAGCGGCTGCCGCTCAACTCGATCATCCTGCACCTGAACGACGATCATCACTGGACGCGCGAGCAGATCGTCGAGTGGCTCAAAAAAGATTGATTGCCCGAGCTTCCTGACGTCGTTGTCTACATCGAGGCGCTGACGCGCCACGTCGTCGGACGGCGCCTCGCCCGGGTCGAGCTGTTCAGCCCGTTCGTCCTTCGTTCCGTCGACCCGCCGATCACGGCGATCACCGATCAAACCGTCAGCGGCGTGCGCCGGGTCGGCAAGCGGATCGTGCTGGTCTTCGACCCCGATCTGTTTCTCGTCCTCCATCTGATGATCGCGGGCCGTTTGCGGTGGCGGGAGCCGGGGAAGAAGCCGGGCATGGGGCCGAAGATGATCCTCGCGTCGTTCGAGTTCGCCGAGGGCTCGCTGTTCTTCACGGAGGCGAGCTCGAAGAAGCGGGCTTCCATGCAGCTCGTCCGCGGCGAGGCTGCGCTCGGCGCGCTCGATCCCGGCGGCCTCGAGCCACTCGGCGCGACGCTCGACGAGTTCCACGGCGCGCTCACGCGCGAGAGCCACACGCTCAAGCGCGCGCTCACCGACCCGCATCTGTTCAGCGGGATCGGCAACGCGTACTCGGACGAGATCCTTCACGCCGCGCGTTTGTCGCCTCTCAAGTTGGCGCGGTCGTTGCACGGCGAGGAATGCCTCCGGCTGTACGACGCGACGCGCGCCACGCTGCTCGCGTGGATCGATCGCCTGCGGAAGGACGTCCGGGGCGGCTTCCCTGAAAAGGTCACCGCGTTTCACGACGAGATGGCGGTGCACGGCCGCTTCAAGAAGCCGTGCCCGGTTTGCGGGTCGCCCGTGCAGCGCATTGTCTATGCCGCGAACGAGTGCAATTACTGCGCACGATGCCAGACCGGAGGGCGGCTTCTCGCGGATCGCTCGCTGTCGAGGCTCTTGAAGAACGACTGGCCCAAATCGATTGATGAAATCTAGCTGCTGGACAATACTAATCAATACATGTAGATTTATAGATGTGAAACAGATCTCCGCGCTCTACCGGCTGCTCGGCGACGAGGCCCGGCTGCGGCTCCTGCGCGTCCTGGCGAAAGAACGCCTGAACGTCACCGAGCTGACCGGCGTCCTCGGCCTCGCGCAGTCGGGCGTCTCGCGCCACCTCGGGCTCCTCAAGGAGGCCGGGCTCGTGGCCGAAGAGCGCGACGGCGGTTTCAGCTATTACCGGCTCGCGCCACGCTTCCTCGACCAGCCAGGCGTGCCGCTGGCCGCCGCGCTCCGCGCGCAGTTCGACGAGTCCGCCGGCGATGCGGCCGTCCGCGCCGACGAGGCGCGGCTGCAGGAAGTGCTGCGGCTGCGCAAGGAGAACTTCGACTCGCAGGCCGGCCCCGACACGCGCGATGCGCGGCAGCTGGTGCCGGGCCGCAGTTGGGCGGCCTGGTCTCGCGCGCTCGGTTTGTTGATGTCGCCGCTGAAAGTCGCCGATCTGGGCTGCGGTGAAGGCTACCTGACAATGGAAGCCGCGCGCTGGGCGGCGCGCGTGATCGCCGTCGATCGATCGGCGGTCGTCCTCAAGCGGGCGCAGGCGCTCGCGCGGCGCCGCCACGTGTCGAACGTGATCTGGAAGAAGGGCGAGCTCGAGAAGCTGCCCATCAAGGACGCCTCGGTCGACGTCGCCATGCTCTCGCAGGCGCTGCATCATGCCCGCAATCCGGCGCGGGCGGTCGCCGAAGCGGAGCGCGTCACGGTGCCGGGCGGCCGCGTCCTGCTGCTCGACCTGCGCGCGCATCAGGAAGACTGGGTCCGGGTGAAGCTCGGCGACCGCCGCCTCGGGTTCGACGACGCCGAGCTCAAGCGGATGCTGACGGCCGCGGGCCTGGCCGACGTCAGCGTCGGCGTCGGCGCGCGAAAGGCCGGCGATCCGTTCACGGTACTCATCGCGACAGGGACGAAAAACGCCACGAAAAACACGAAAACACGAAAACACGAAAACCAGTAGGTTCTTTTGTTGTCGTGCGTTCGTGGGTTTTCCTGGCCAGGGCGTGACCGATGAAACGTGATGTGCTGAAACAACTCGACGATCTCCTCGCGAAGCGGATCCTCGTCCTCGACGGCGCCATGGGCACGATGATCCAGCGCCACCCTTTGACGGAGGCCGATTTCCGCGGCGCGCGTCTCGCGGCACACGGGCGCGAGCTCAGGGGCAACAACGACGTCCTCGTGCTGACACGCCCCGACCTCATCGCGGGCATCCATCGTCAGTACCTGGAGGCCGGCAGCGACATCATCGAGACCAACACCTTCAGCAGCTCGGCGATCGCGCAGGCCGATTACGGGCTCGAGGCGCTCGTCTACGAGCTCAACGTGGAAGGCGCGAGGCTGGCAAAGGCGGCGTGCGACGAGTGGACCGCGCGGACGCCCGATCGGCCCCGGTTCGCGGCCGGATCGATGGGCCCCACCAACCGGATCCTGTCGATCTCGCCGGACGTCAACAACCCGGCGTTTCGCGCGATGACGTTCGACGAGCTGCGCGAGGCGTACAAGGAGCAGGCACGCGGCCTCATCGACGGCGGGTGCGACCTGCTCCTGCTCGAGACGATCGTCGACACGCTGAACGCCAAGGCGGGCATCGTCGCGATCGAAGAGGTCTTCGAGGAACAAAGCGTGCGGCTGCCGCTCATGATCTCGGCGACGATCACCGACCGCAGCGGCCGGACGCTGTCGGGGCAGACGATTGACGCCTTCTGGGTCTCGGTGGCGCACGCGCGGCCGTTCAGCGTCGGCCTCAACTGCGCCCTCGGCGCGCGCGACATGCGCCCGTACCTCGCGGAGCTCGCGCGCATCGCCGGGTGTTACGTGAGCTGCTACCCGAATGCCGGCCTGCCAAACGCCTTCGGTCAGTACGACGAGAAGCCGGACGAGACCGGCGGGTACCTCCACGAGTTCGCCTCCAGCGGCTTCGTGAACATCGTCGGCGGCTGCTGCGGCACGACCCCGGACCATATCGCCGCGATCGCGAAGGGCGTCGAAGGGCTGGCGCCCCGCGGCACCACTGAACCGCGCGGCACCCCTAAAGGGGCGCCCTACGACGAAGGCACCAAATGGACGCCCCGCGACGACGCCGTAGGGCACCGCTTTAGCGGTGCCTATACCCAGTTCTCCGGTCTGGAAACGCTGACGATACGTCCGGACGCCAACTTCCAGATGATCGGCGAGCGCACGAACGTCACCGGGTCGCAGCGGTTCGCGCGGTTGATTCGTTCGGAGAACTACGCCGAGGCGGCGAGGGTGGCGCTCGACCAGGTGCGGGGCGGCGCGAACCTGATCGACGTCAACATGGACGAGGGCATGCTCGACTCCGAGCGCGCGATGACCGACTTCCTGAACTACATCGCGACCGAGCCGGACATCGCGCGCGTGCCGATCATGATCGACAGCTCGAAGTGGTCCGTCATCCTGGCGGGCCTGAAATGCGTGCAGGGAAAGCCGGTCGTCAATTCGATCAGCCTCAAGGAGGGCGAAGAGGACTTCCTGAAAAAGGCCGCCGTCGTCCGCCGCTACGGCGCGGGCGTCGTCGTGATGGCGTTCGACGAGCAGGGGCAGGCGGACACCATCGAGCGGAAGGTCGCGATCTGCCAGCGCGCCTACAAGCTCCTCACCGGGCGCGCCGGCTTCAATCCGTCCGACATCATCTTCGATCCGAACATCCTCGCCATCGCGACCGGCCTCGAGGAGCACAACGCCTACGCCATCAACTTCATCGAGGCGACGCGCATCATCAAGGCGACGTGTCCGGGCGTGAAGATCAGCGGCGGCGTGAGCAACCTCTCGTTCTCCTTCCGCGGCAACGATGTCGTTCGTGAAGCGATCCATTCGGCGTTTCTGTACCACGCCATCAGGGCCGGCATGGACATGGGCATCGTCAACGCCGGCCAGCTCGTCGTGTACGAGGACATCCCGAAGGACCTGCTCCAGCACGTCGAGGACATCGTTTTCAACCGGCGGCCCGACGCGACCGAGCGGATGGTCGAGCTCGCGGCGACGGTCAAGGGCGGCGCCACGAAACGGGAACGGGACCTCGGGTGGCGCGATGCCGCCGTCGAAGCGCGCCTGTCGCACGCCCTCGTGCACGGCGTCGTGGACTTCATCGAGGCCGACGTCGAGGAAGCGCGGCGGAAGTACGCGCGGCCGCTGGACGTCATCGAGGGGCCCCTGATGGACGGCATGAAGGTCGTCGGCGATCTCTTCGGCGCCGGCAAGATGTTCCTGCCGCAGGTCGTGAAAAGCGCCCGCGCGATGAAAAAGGCGGTCGCGTACCTGGAGCCGTTCATGGCGGCCGCGCGCGAGGCGCGAATGGCGGCCGGCGGCGCCGCCGAAACGGCGTCGAAAGGGAAAATCGTCCTCGCGACGGTGAAGGGCGACGTCCACGACATCGGCAAGAACATCGTCGGCGTCGTGCTGGGCTGCAACAGCTATGACGTGATCGATCTCGGCGTCATGGTGACGTGCGACCGGATTCTGAAGACCGCGCTGGAGGAAAAGGCCGACATGATCGGGTTGAGCGGCCTCATCACGCCTTCGCTCGACGAGATGGTCTTCGTCGCGAAAGAGATGGCGCGCCGCGACATGCATCTGCCGCTGCTCATCGGCGGTGCGACGACGAGCCGGCAGCATACGGCAGTGAAGATCGCGCCGGAGTACCAGGAGAGCACCGTGCACGTCCTGGATGCGTCGCGGGTCGTCGATGTCGTGTCCAGCCTGATGAGTGATGACCGGCGCGCCGCCTTCGAGCGGGGCAACCGCGATCTCCAGGCGAGGCTGCGGGAGCACCACAGCGCGCGCCGCGAGAAGCCGCTGCTGTCCTACGACGCGGCGCTGCGGAACCGCTTCATCGTCGACTGGGCGCGCGAGCCGTTGCCGGAGCCGGCCTTCGTCGGCCGTCGCGTGCTGGCGGATGTTCCTCTCGGGGAGCTCGTTCCGTATATCGACTGGACGTTCTTCTTCGCGGCGTGGGAGCTGAAGGGCCGCTTCCCCGCGATTCTCGACCATCCCCAGTACGGCAGGGCCGCGCGCGATCTATACGGCAGCGCGCAGCTGCTCCTCGAGCGCATCGTGCGCGAGAAGCGGCTCACGGCGAGCGGCGTCTACGGCTTCTGGCCGGCCGCGAGCGAAGACGACGACATCGTCGTGTATCGCGACCCGCGTCATACGGGCGAGCTCGCGCGGTTCAACCTGTTGCGCCAGCAGGAAGCGATCGCCGACGGGAAGCCGAATCTGTCGCTGGCCGATTACATTGCGCCGTGGTCGGCGGCGGACGCCGGGCGCACCGACTATCTTGGCGCCTTTGCGGTCACCGCCGGGCTCGGCACCGACGATCTGGTCCGCCGCTTCGAGGGCGAGCTCGACGACTACAGCGCCATCCTCGCGAAGGCGCTGGCCGATCGCCTGGCCGAAGCCTTCGCCGCGTATCTCCATCAGGTCGCGCGCAAGGAGTGGGGCATTGACGGGACGCCAACCGCCGACGACATCCTGCAGGAAACGCATCGCGGGATCCGTCCGGCCTTCGGCTATCCGGCGTGCCCCGACCACAGCGAGAAGTTCAAGCTGTTCGATCTGCTCGGCGCGGGTGACGTCGGGATGGCGCTCACCGAAAGCGCGGCGATGACGCCGCCAGCGAGCGTCAGCGGCTTGTATTTCGCCAACCCGCGCGCTCGGTACTTCACAGTCGGCCGGCTCGGCGCGGATCAGATTGCGAACTACTCGCGGCGGAAGGGTCAGTCGATCGACCAGGTCGAACGGTGGCTCACGCAAAATCTCTCGTACGAGCCGGCGCGCTGCTGACGAGTTTCGTGGTCGGCCGACCAGGTTTGTCACCCGTCCGGGCAGAGCTCTTGCCCCGTTGCTCACTCCACATGCCCACTTCCGTGGTCTGGAGGGTGTCCGCGGCTCTTGCGGCCTTTCGATTTCGTTTAACCGGCCAGTCCGTCATTGCGATTGTGAGACATCCCGCCCGGCTCTCTCATGCCGTCGGAATGCGCTCGTGCATCCGGGCCGCGCTCGCGATCGTGGCCGTGGCTGCTGCCGTGCCGGACGCCTCGGCGGCCGGCCCGTCGAGGCGGTTTCCCAAGCTCGACGCCGCCCTCGAGCATCGCGCCGCCGTCGCCAGCCCCGTCAGGATGAGCACGGTCATCGTTTCGTTGAGTCCCGGCTCGGAGCTGCCGTCCGATCTCAGGAAATACGCCCGCGCCGACAGGCTGGACTCAATCAACGCCCTGGTGCTCGACCTGCCCGACAGTCAGCTGGCGGCCGTGTCGAAGCTTGCGGCCGTGACCCACGTGCACGCCGAGACCACCGTCTATGCGAGCAACTTCCGCACGGGCATCACGTCAGGAGCGTTCTTCGTTCGCAACAACCTCGGGTTCACGGGCGCCGGCGTGACGGTGGCGATGGTCGATTCCGGCGTGGGTCCTCACGACGATTTGACAACGGTGAAAGCGCTGGACTTTGTCGGGACCGGCATCCAGGACGAAGCGGGACACGGCACGCACGTCGCGGGCACGCTCGCGGGCGATGGACACGATTCCAACGGCCGGCTGGCAGGCATTGCGCCCGGTGTCTCGCTCGTGTCGCTCAAGGCGCTCGACGCCGGGGGGTCGGGCCGTCTGACCGACGTCCTGAGGGCGCTGAACTGGCTGGCGAAAAACGCCGGCGCGCACGATATCCGCGTCGTCAACCTGTCGTTCGGCACGCCGGTCACGGAATCTTACTGGCAAGACCCGCTCGCGCTCGCGACCAAAGCGTTGGTCGACGGCGGGGTGGTGGTCGTCGTCGCCGCGGGCAACGAAGGCCGGGACGACAAAGCGCACAAGGTCTGGGGCGCCGTCACGTCCCCGGCAAACGCGCCGTGGGTCATCACCGTTGGTGCGTCCAGCACGATGGGCACGTTGACGCGCAGCGACGACGAGGTCGCCGGCTTCAGCTCGAGAGGACCCACGCGGATCGATGGCGCGGCGAAGCCCGATCTCGTGGCGTCCGGCGTTGGGACGGTGTCGACCGCCGCGGTCCCGAGCACCGAGTACAGCAAGTGGCTCGTCGCGCACCCATCTTGCCTCGCGGGCGGATTCTCCGGCGATAAAGCACCGTACATGACGCTCACCGGCACGAGCATGGCGGCGCCTGTCGTCAGCGGGACCGTCGCGCTGATGCTGCAGGCAAATCCGAAGCTGACGCCGAACCTGGTGAAGGCGATCTTGATGTACACCGCCGAGGTGTATCGCGGGTTCAGGCCACTCGAGCAGGGCGCCGGCTTCCTGAATTCCCTCGGGGCCGTCCGTCTCGCGCGCTTCTATAAGACCGCGCGCAAGGGCGCTCGAGTACCCGTGGAACCGATCTGGAGCAAGCAGTTCTTCTGGGGGAACCACCGCATCACGGGCGGCATCATGGTCCCGGACGCGAACGCGTGGGACAGGAAGATCGTCTGGGGCGCGGTCAAGACGCTCGGCGATGACGGCGACAACATCGTCTGGGGCACGTCGTGCGGCAGCTCCGACTGCGGCGACAACATCGTGTGGGGCACGGCCGGCGACGGTGACAACATCGTGTGGGGCACGAGCGGCGACGGCGACAACATCGTCTGGGGCACCAGCGCCGATGGCGACAACATCGTGTGGGGCACCGACTGCGGCGGCGCCGATTGCGGCGGCAACATCGTGTGGGGCACGGCCGGCGACGGCGACAACATCGTCTGGGGTACGGGCAGCGACGGTGACAACATCGTCTGGGGCACGGGCAGCGACGGCGACAATATCGTATGGGGCACCGCCGATGGCGACAACATCGTTTGGGGGACGGCGCTGCGCGGGCGGTCGTGGCGCAAGACGCCGTTGCTCTCGCCGAGCCTGTCGTTCGAGTGGTTCCTCGATCCGCGCAACGACGGAGCCTGGATCATGCAGGAGTTCGGCGATGCGCTGATGGTCCGTGGCGCGAAACCGTAGCCCAACGACGTATCCCTGATTCCCGAGGGGTCGATCAAACCCATCCACTCACGTCCTGACGACAAAGGGTCGGCTTGAAGCCGGCCCTTTTTCTTGCGTCTGCCATTTGTGACGTCTTTAGGCGCTAGCGATAGGACATCAAGCCATCTTTATGAGCGACTATATATGACAATAACAACATTACGCAGCCTTTCAGTGCTCTACTTTGACAACGTCGCACCATAGTGGAACATTCACCAATCATGGGTGTTTCTTCTAATGATTACCTGATTAACGCAGTGAAACGACGCTGGGCGTGTCCCATAACAGCACAAAGCAGCTGGCGACGTTATCGCCGTACTTTCGAGCGCCAAATCCACATAAGCCGTTTAATTACAGCTACTTATTGGTATGAGCGTCGAACAGGAGAGCCTATGGTCATGTCTTTGCTCATGTTTGATTTCGATGATTACTTCGCCAGTTACCTCCTCCGCGGCGCCGCGACGGAAAGCCGTTTGGAGTCCACGACTCGGGCTCGCCGCCCTCGCAATTCTCTCGATTGGACTGGCACCAGATGCGATGGCTGCCGGCCGGCATACCAGCACCCCGCCGACGGCGAAGCCCGGCGTTCCGAGCCAGCGTGTCAAGAATTACAAGCTCGACAACGAGGTGTCGCGCCGATCGCTGCACGGTAACCCGCTGTTCACGACCAGCGTCATCGTGACTCTTGTTCCGGGCGCGACACTCCCGCCCGAGTTCAAGAAGTACGCACGCCTCGACAAGCTCGACCTGATCTCCGGCGTCGTCCTCGATGTTCCGAACTACCTGTTGAAGAAGCTCGAGGCGAATCCGGGCATCTTCCGCGTCCATCACAATCGTGAGATCAAGACGCACAATTACCGTACGTCGGTCACCGTTGGCGCCCGCGCCGTCCAGGAGACGCTGGGGTACACCGGTGCGGGCATCGGGATCGCCGTCATCGACTCGGGCATCTCGTCGTGGCATGACGACTTGACGAACAAAACGGCACGTCTGTTTCCCTACGGGAATCAGCGCGTCGCGAAATTCGTCGACTTCGTCAACGGGCGGACGCTGCCTTACGACGACAACGGCCACGGCAGCCACGTCGCCGGCACCATCGCCGGCAACGGCTACGATTCGAATGGCGAGAAGAGCGGCATCGCGCCCGGCGCGGCGATCATCTCCCTCAAGGTGCTCGATGCCCAGGGGCAGGGCACGATCAGCAACATCATCTCGGCGCTCGGCTGGGTGGCGGCGAACGCGGCGACCTACAACATCAAAGTCGTCAACATGTCGGTGGGCGCGCGGATCCTCGAATCGTACTGGACCGACCCGCTGACCCTGGCCGTCAAGGCGGTCACCAACAAGGGCATCGTCGTGGTCGCGGCGGCGGGCAACATGGGCAAGAACGCCCAGGGGCACCTGCAGTGGGGCGGCATCACGGCGCCCGCCAACGCGCCGTGGGTGCTGACCGTCGGCGCCTCGAGCACGATGGGCACCAACACCCGCAACGACGACACGATGGCGGCCTTCAGCTCGTCGGGTCCGTCGTATGTCGACTTCGAAGCCAAACCGGATCTGGTCGCGCCCGGGACCGGCACGATCTCGCTCGCAGTCCCCGGCAGCCTGTTCTACGCGACGAAGGCGCAGTACCTGCTCGCCGGCAAGGCCGGTCTCGGCGTCAAACCGTATCTCAGCCTGAGCGGGACGAGCATGGCGGCGCCGGTCGTCACCGGGACGGTTGCGCTGATGCTGCAGGCCAATCCGACGCTGACGCCGAATCTGGTCAAGGCGCTGCTCCAGTACACCGCGCAGGCGTATCCCGGCTACAGCCCACTCCGGCAGGGCGCGGGCTTCCTGAACACGCTGGGCGCGGTGCGGCTGGCGAAGTACTACGCGAACCCTCACGTCGGCGATCGGATGCCGGTGCAGAAGGTCTGGAGCCGCCAGATCAACTGGGGGAGCCATCGCTTGACGGGCTTCATCCGGCCGTCCGCCAACGCGTGGGCGACCAACATCGTCTGGGGCACGGCGAAGACGCTCGGCGCCGACGGCGACAACATCGTGTGGGGCACGGCGGCGGACGGCGACAACATCGTGTGGGGCACCGCCAATGACGGTGACAACATCGTCTGGGGCACGGCTGGCGACGGCGACAACATCGTGTGGGGCACGGCCGACGGCGACAACATCGTGTGGGGCACCGACTGTGGCGGCGCCGACTGCGACAACATCGTGTGGGGCACGGCGGACGGCGACAACATCGTGTGGGGCACGGCGGCCGACGGCGACAACATCGTGTGGGGCACGGCCGACGGCGACAACATCGTCTGGGGCACGTCAGCGGACACGGACGTCACCTGGGGTGAGGCCGCCGACGACGTGGTGGTCTACACCGACGACGCCACCGAGCCGCTCCCGAACGTGGCCGTGGAGTTCGGCGAGGTGACGACGACGACCGTCACGGATCCCGTGACCGGGATCACGACCACGACGGTCACCAATCTGATCACCGGGGAAACGACGACGACGACCGTTCCGCAGGGAGGCATCTAACCGTGGAAAAGATGGTTTACCGCGTTGAGCTCGACATCATGCGGGTGCAGCCTGCGCTCGCAGTCACGCCGGTGCGGGCTGGTGTCGCACCGATCGTCAGCAGCGACTGGCGGCAGGGCCTGCCGACGCTGCGTGGGACGCAGGTCGTCTTGCGGGAGCTGCGCGCGTCCGACGCGACGTCGCTCTGCGCGCTGCTCAGCACCGAGGAAGTGGCGCGATTCATGTCGCCGCCGCCCACAACGGTCGAGGGGTTCGAACGTTTCATCGCCTGGACGCTTCGGCAGCGCATCGTGGGTACGTATGCGTGCTTCGCGGTCACCCTCCACGGTTTCGACACGGCAATCGGGATCTTTCAGATCCGCGAGACCGAGGCCGGGTTCGGCACCGCCGAATGGGGCTTCGCGATTGGTTCGGCGTTCTGGGGCAGCGGCGTGTTCCAGGACGGTGCGGAGCTGGTGCTCGACTTCGCGTTCAAGACCCTCGGTGTGAACCGGTTGGAAGCGCGAGCGGCGGCCCTGAACGGCCGCGGCATCGATCAGGTCCTTTACTCGATTCTCGAAAGCGACCGGCGCGTCACGCGCACGCCGATGATGGCTGCGTCGCCAGTCCTGGTGCACTGAGCGTTTCTCAGCCAGGTTCTCTCGATCCCGCGCTTTTCAGGGGCCGGCCGTATGTGCCCGGCCCAACCAGCGAAAACTTGGCTCATTCGTTGTGACATCGGATCTACACGCGCTTCAGCTTCCACGATCCGCGCCGAAACAGCCAGGCGCTCACGAGCGTCATCACTGAAAACGCGATGGCGATGGCCCAGAACACGCCCGGCGGCCCCAGACCGAGCGGTCGCGCCAGCAGGTAGGCGAGCGGCACTTCGCCGAGCCAGAAGCAGAAGAGGTTGATGAGCGTCGGCGTGACGGTGTCGCCGGCGCCGTTGAACGACTGCGACAGCACGTACCCGGAAGCATAGAACACGAAGCCGCCGCTGATGATGCGCAGGCCGCGGGCGGCGATCGCCGAGACCGCCGGCTCGCTCGTGAACTGCGCGACCACGCCCTCGGCCCACACGATGAACACCAGGCTGATGACTCCGAGGACCACGGAGTTGTACAGGCACGCGCGCCACACGGACGCCTCCGCGCGTTCGGGCTTGCCGGCGCCGAGGTTCTGCCCGACCAGCGTCGCCGCGGCGTTGGAGAGCCCCCACGACGGCAGCAGCACGAACATCACGATACGGATGGCGATCGTGCAGCCGGCGACCGCGACGCTGCCGAACGACGCCAGAATACGAACGACGCCGACCCAGCTCGTCGTCGCGATGAGCGTCTGGCCCACCGCGCTGCCAGACAGCCGCAACATGTTCAGCATCACGGGGAGGTCGAGCCCGAGATGTTTCCGGCGGATGACGATGCGGCCGTCGCCACGCGACAGGAAGAACAGCTGCACCAGCACACCGACGCCGCGCCCCGTCGTCGTCGCCACCGCCGCGCCGGTGACGCCCAGCCGGGGGAATGGCCCGAGACCGAAGATGAAGCACGGATCGAGACAGATGTTGATTGCGTTGGCGATCCAGAGGACGCGCATCGCGATCGCCGCGTCGCCCGCGCCGCGGAACACCGCGTTGATCAGAAACAGCATCACGATGACGCCGTTGAAGCCGAGGACGACGGCCGCGTACGATGAGTGCGCGAGCACGTCGGGCGTGGCGCCCATGATCGTCAGCAGCCTCCGCGCGGACCTGGACGCGATGAGGCCGATCGCCCCGACGCTCAGGCCGATCGCCAGCGCGTATACGATGGTCAGGATCGACTCGGTGAGGCCGACCGTGGCGACCGCGTCGGCGCCGAGGCGGGAGACGAAGAAGACGTCGACCACCGCGAACACAGACTCGAGCACGAGCTCGAGGACCATCGGGATCGCGAGCAGCAGAATCGCACGACCGATCGGGCCGTCGGTGTACTCGCCGCGATGCGAGCCCGCGATCGATTCCCGGACCGTGCTCCACAGGCTCGCCTCTCTCGCGGGCGCGGCAACGTTTATCTCGCTCATGGGTCAAGGCTCGCCCTACAGAGGACACCAAGGAAACAGAGGACACTAAGGAAGAGGCTTTCTTTGTGTCCTTTGTTCCCTTTGTGTCCTTGGCGTTAAGGCAGATAAGCGACCGCATCGATCTCGATGCGCAACCCCTGGCCGGGCAGGCCGGCGACCTGCACCGTGGTGCGCGCGGGACGATGCTCGCCGAACATGCGTGCGTAGACGCCGTTCATCTTCGTGAACTCCCGCATGTCGATCAGGAAGACGCCGCAGCGCAGGACGTGCTGCAGGCCGGAGCCCGCGGCTTCGAGAATCATCCGGACGTTCTTCAGGCACTGCTCCGTCTGCCGTTCCACATCGTCCGCGATCGTTCCGGTCGACGGTTCGTAGCCGCCTTGACCGGAGACGAAGATGAGCCGGTCGAACGACACGCCCGGCGAGTACGGTCCAACCGGCGCCGGAAGATTCGCCGCACGCACTGGTGAATGATTCATGCGGCTTATGTTACCTGTCCTTTCTCCACGGGCCGCTCGGGATCGGACGACCACTCCGACCACGACCCGGCGTAAAGCGTGGCGCCCTTCAGCCCGGCGTGTTCGAGCGCCAGGAGATTGTGACAGGCGGTCACGCCGGATCCGCAGTAGCAGACGACCTGGCCGGAGGGCACATCGCCGAGCGACTCCTTGAACCGCGCGCGGAGGTCCTCCGGCGATTGAAACAGTCCGTGCTCGTCGAGATTCCACTGGAAGAAGTGATTCACCGCGCCGGGGATGTGCCCCGGGGTCTTGTCGATTGGTTCCGTTTCGCCGCGGTATCGCTCCGGCGCGCGTGCGTCCACGAGCCGAACACCAGAGGAGCCGATGCGTGATGCGACGGCGTCGACGCCGATGGCCATCCCGGCACGCGGCGAACCGCTGAAGGCTCGCGGCTCGCGCCGCTCGGCGCCGCTGCCGGTCGGGCGCCCTTCGGCCATCCACTTCGCGAGGCCGCCGTCGAGGACCGCTACCGCGTCGTGCCCAAGCCAGCGGAGGAGCCACCACAGCCGGCTCGCGTACATCCCGTTGTTCTGGTCGTAGGCCACCACCTGGAGCCCGCTCGTGATCCCGAGACGGCCGAAAAACAGTCCAAGCGCACGCGGATCGGGCAACGGGTGGCGACCGTTCGTCCCACTTCTGGGACCGGCGAGGTCGCGGCCGAGATCGGCGTACACAGCGCCGGGGATGTGCGCCGACGCGTGCTCGCGCTCGCCCCAGCTCACATCGTCCAGCTTGTAGCGGCAGTCGACGATCGCGAACGCCGGATCGTCCATGAACAAGGCGAGAGCAGCAGTGGAAATCAGCGTCGTAAAAGCCATTGGCGTACGATACCATCGAGACCGCCTCCCTCTCGCCAACCAACACGGTCGACCGCTCGTCTAATTACGCCAGTCATCATGATTCTCGGGATGCTCGCGCTCACGCTCACGACGGCAACGGCCGCATCCGCGACGGCGCGCGTGGATGCCGTCGCCATCACGTCCGCCAGGGCGGTGCGGGCCAGCGGCGAGCTGGGCGACGAGGTCTGGCAGACCGCCGCGCCCGTCGACGCGTTCGTCCAGCGCGAGCCCCACGACGCCGGCGAGCCCAGCCAGCGCACGGAGTTCCGCGTCGCCTACGACGCGACCACGCTGTTCGTGAAGGTCCGCGCCTACGACACCGAGCCGGACAAGATCGTCACCTACCTCACGCGGCGCGATCTCGATTCACCCTGCGACTGGATCCACATCCTGATCGACTCGTATCATGATCACCGGACCGCGTACGAGTTCGCCGTGAACCCGTCGGGCGTGAAGATGGACCGCTACTGGTTCAACGACAACAGCCTCGACGACAGCTGGGACGCGGTGTGGGACGTCAGCGTGTCGCGCGACCGCGAGGGCTGGACCGCTGAGTTCCGAATCCCGTTCTCCCAGCTGCGCTTCAACCCGTCGGCGGCGAGCACGTTCGGCTTCGCCGTGTCGCGCCAGATCGGCAGGATGAACGAAACGTCGACGTGGCCGCTGCTCTCGCGCGGCGCCAACGGCTACGTGTCGTCGTTCGGTGAGCTCGGCGGCCTGTCGATGACGGCGTCGCCGAAGAAGCTCGAGATCGTGCCGTACGCGCTGACGAATCTGACGAAGCAGCCAACCGGCGGCAATCCGCTCGTGAAGGGCTCCGCGCCGGACGGCGCGATCGGCCTGGACATGAAGTACGCGCTGACGTCCGGCCTCACGCTCACGACGACGGTGAATCCGGATTTCGGACAGGTGGAGGCGGATCCGGCGGTTGTGAACCTGTCGGCGTTCGAAACGTACTTCAACGAGCGGCGGCCGTTCTTCGTCGAGGGATCCGGCAACTTCAACTTCAATCTCGACTGCAACGACGGCGCGTGCAGCGGCATGTTCTACTCGCGGCGGGTCGGCCGCCCGCCCCAGGGCGCCGACAATCTGCCGAGCGGGGACAACATCTATACGGACGTGCCGTCGCAGACCAAGATTCTCGGCGCGGCCAAGCTGACGGGACGGGTCGGTCAGTATTCGATCGGCGTCATGGAGGCGGTGAGCGAGAAAGCGCAGGCGCGCGTGCAGAACGGGTCGGTGCTTTCCACGCAGCCCGTCGAGCCGCTGACCAGCTATTCGGTCGGCCGCGTGCGCCGTGAATTCTCGAACCAGTCCGCGATCGGGTTCATGCTGACCGGGACGAAGCGCCGGACGCGCGACAGCTTTGGCGACGTGCTGCCGACGAGCGCGACCACCGGCGGCATCGACTGGGATCTGCGATTCAAGACGCGGTACTCGCTGAGAGGGTATTGGGCCGGCAGCACGGTCCGCGGCGATGCGGCGGCGATCGATGAGTTGCAGGAAAACAGCCGCCACTATTTCCAGCGGCCCGATCTGAAGGGTGCGACCCTGGACACGGCGCGGACGTCGCTCTCAGGCGACGCGGCAATGATCGCGATCAGCAAGATCGGCGGTCAATACGTGCATTTCAATTCGAACGTCGGGTTCAAGTCGCCAGGCTTCGACATCAACGACGTCGGGTTCCTGCGCCGCGCCGACACGCGCAACATCGGCAACTGGATACAATTCCGCAGCGACCATCCGAATCGGTGGTTTCGCAGCCGCATGATCAATTTCAACGAGTACGCCGGCTGGAACTCGGACGGGGACCGGCTGTACAGCGGCGGCAACATCAACGCGCACGCGGTCTTCACCAGCAACTGGTCCACCGGCGGTGGGTACAACATCAACGGGCTGAACTTCGACGATCGCGCCACGCGAGGCGGCCCGGGCGTCTACATGGAAGGCGGCCGGGGCGTCTGGTACTACCTCAACTCCGACAATCGTCGTGTCGTGTCGCTGGAGTACTTCGGCAGCTGGTTCGTCGACAGTCGAGGGTCAACGTCGCGCGACTTCAATCCTGAGTTCACCATTCGTCCGGTGCCGGCGCTGATGCTGACGACCGGTTTGCGATTCGGCCGGAACGTTGCCGACTCCCAGTGGGTGGGGGAGGTGACGGATTCGGCGAACCACTACGTGTTCGGCCATCTCGATCAGACGACGGTGGCGTTCACCGAGCGGTTCAACTACACGCTGACGCGGAATCTGTCGATCCAGCTGTACGCGCAGCCGTTCGTTTCGGCCGGCGACTACAGCGCTTTCAAGCAGATCGCCAACGCGCGCAGCATCGACTACGCGCAGCGCTACACTCCGTACGTCTACGATCTCGTCGCGAACGACGATCCCAACTTCAACGTGAAGTCGTTCCGGACGACGAACGTCCTGCGGTGGGAGTACAAGCCGGGGTCGACGCTCTTCGTCGTCTGGCAGCAGGCTCGCGAGAACGACGCCGTGCCCGGCGGGTTCCGCTTCGGCCGCGACGTGCACGGTATCTTCGGTGTGGCGCCGAAGAACGTCTTCCTGGTGAAGCTCGCGTACTGGTTGAATTACTAGTCCCCAGTCCCCAGTCCCTACTGTCTGTACACTGTCCCCGCCTTCATCACGAACTTCACGCGTCTCAACGCGCCGATCTCCCGCGTCGGATCGCCGTCGAAGGCGGCGAGATCCGCGAACAGCCCCTGCTTCACCCGACCGATTTGGTTCTCCATGTGCAGAACGCGCCCGGCGACGGACGTCGCGCTCTTGAGCGCCGCGGTTGGCTGCATCCCGTAGCTGACCATCGCTTCGAGCTCGCGCGCGTTGTCGCCGTGCGGGAACGTACCGACGTCGCTGCCGTTGATGATCGTGACGCCCGCGTCGAGCGCCGCTTTGAAGCTCTCGCGCTTGCGCAGAGCGGCGGGCGAGCTGGGGTTGGCTGGCGGCCACGGCCCGGCGCCGGCCGTGATCGTCGGGCACAGCGCCACGTGATGTTCGGCCATCAGCTTGAAGATTTCAAGCGTGCCCTCGCCGCCGTGTTCGATGGTCTCCACGCCCGCGAGCGTGGCTCGGCGCATGCCCTCGGCGGTGTTCGCGTGCACCGCCACCGGAACGCCTGCGCTCTTCGCCGTCTCGACGGCGAGCTTCAGTTCCTCGACCGAGAAGGTCGGTCGCGACCCCGGCATCGGGCCCCACCTGTAATCCGCGTACATCTTGATCCAGTCGGCGCCTTTCCCGATCTGATCGCGCACGACACGCGTGAGGCTGTCGATGCCGTCCGCTTCCTCCGCACCCTGCGGGACGTTCCATTCGGCGACGAACTTCGGCTGGTAGCTGCCGGTCGCGACGATGGCTTTTGTCGATGCCAGGATGCGCGGGCCTGGAATGAGGCCCTGGTTGACCGCCTGTTTCAGCTCGACGTCCGCGTACTGCGCGCCTTCGGTGCCGAGATCTCTGATCGTGGTGAAGCCGGCCAGGAGCGTCGCGCGCAGATGATTCGTCGCCCGCGCCACGCGCAGGGCGAGGCCCTCGCGCGAGACCTGATCGGTCCACGATGCCTCGTTGTACGCGTGGAGCAGCACGTGTGAGTGCCCTTCGACCAACCCGGGCGTCAGCGTCGTGCCCGGCAGGTCGATGACCCTGGCGCCAGGCGCCGTGACGCCATCGAGCGACCCGACGGCATCGATGCGTTCGCCCTTCACCCGCACCGCCCAGCCCTCGTGCATCGTCTCGCCGTCGAAGACGCGCGCTGGTTTCAACACGATCACCGCCGCCGGCGCCGGCGGCTGGCCCTCGACCTTCTCGGGCCACGCTGAGATTGTCAAAGGGTGCGCGTCGGGAATCGCGGCGGCCACGAACGCGACCGCGAGCACTGCAAGTGTCTTTCGCATGCCCGGGATTATAGTTAACGGCGATGCTGCAGTTGAGCGATGACGATCGGGCGATGCTGAACGGCGATCGTGGTCCCGCCCCGCGGCTCGCGATGTCGATCCTCGTACGGATGGCGGACGTGTACGGCGCCGCCGAGCTGATGGACATCTCGCAAGCGCACATCGACAGCACGATCTATCTGGGTGACGCGACGCTCGATTTCGCGGAGCGGCTCGCCGCGCTTGGCGCGCGCGTCGCGGTGCCGACGAGCCTCAACGTCAGCGGCGTGGACGAGTGCGGCTGGAAGGACTGGGCCGTCCCGCCCGACTGGGCCGCGAAGGCGGCACGGCAGATGCTCGCCTACGAGAAGATGGGCGCGGTGCCGATGTGGACCTGCGCGCCGTACCAGACCCACATGCGGCCGGCGTTCGGCCAGCAGATCGCGTGGGGCGAATCGAACGCAATCGCGTTTGCCAACTCGGTGATCGGCGCGCGCACCGAGCGCTATCCGGATCTGCTCGACGTCTGCTGCGCGATCACGGGGCGCGTGCCGGCAGTCGGCCTCCATCTCACCGCTCAACGCGCCGGCCAGATGCTGCTGCGCCTCGCCGGCGTCGCGCCCGCGCTGCAACAGGACGACCAGTTCTTCGCCGTCCTCGGCCATCTCGTCGGCACGCTCGCGGGGGATCAAATCCCGGTCATCGACGGCATCCTCGTCCGGCCCGCGGAGGATCGGCTCAAGGCGTTTGCGGCGGCCTCCGCGTCCTCGGGTCGTGTGGCGCTGTTTCACATGGTCGGTGTGACGCCCGAGGCTCCGACGCTCGATGCGGCCTTTCAGGGTCGCGCGGCGCCGCCGGCCATCGAGATCACGACTGCGGATCTCCGTGCAGCACGTCGAGAGTTGACGACCGCAGACGGCCAGCCACTGGACATGGTGATTCTCGGCAGCCCGCACTTCTCGCTCGCCGAGTTCTCGCTGCTCGCGCCGCTGGTCGCCGGCCGGCAGGTGCATCCGCGCGTGAAGTTTCTGGTCACGTCCAGCCGCCTGATGAAGGAGCGCGCGGAGGAAAGCGGAGTCCTCGCGCCGATCGTGGCGTTTGGCGCGCAGATTACGCTCGACACCTGCATCCTGGCGTCGCCGATGCTGCCGCCGGAGATCAAGACGCTGATGACCAACTCGGCGAAGTACGCCTACTATGCGCCGAGCCTCCTGAACACGCGCGTGACGTTCGGCAGCCTGGCGGACTGCGTGCGCTCGGCGGTCGAGGGTCGCGTCGTGCGCGACGAGTCGCTGTGGCGGATCGCGTAATCGCCGGCCGCGCCATCGTCGCCGGGAATGCGGAAGGGGACGCGCTCGTCACGAGCGACGCGCTCTCGTTCTGGGGCGGCTATGATTTTCACACCGGCGAGATCATCGATCGCCGCCATCCCCTCGCGGGGGTGCGCGCGGCGGGGCGCATTCTCGCCGTGCCGTTCAGCAAGGGATCGTCGTCGACGACCGCCGTGCTCGTCGAGGCGGTGCGGGCGGGCACCGCACCGGCCGCGATCCTGACGACCGGTGTCGACGCCTTTTTCGCGCTCGCATCGATCGTGGCGGACGTCATGTACGGCAAGCCGTTCCCGGTCATTGCGCTCGAGCCGGTTGATTTTGCGTCGCTGCGATCGGGGGAGCAGCTGCGGATCGAGCTGTCCGGTGTCATCAGACGGATATAAGCCACAGAGACTCAGAGACACGGAGGGCGGCCTCGCGGGTTCGACGGTGTCGCTATGCGGCGCCAGCCGGCCTGCTGCGCAGGCCGGCCGTCGAACCGTTCCAAAGCGCCTTAGTGGTCCGTCGCGTAATTACGGCGACGCACCGAGGGCGCCGAGGCGCCCGCCCCGCAAGGCGCGAGGAGGGACAATACCAGGAGTATTCGACCGACGAGCAACGCCGCGGGGCGGGATGCATCGGCGGCCGAATGCAGCCGTAATTACGCGGCGGGCCACTTAGCCTCTACGGACTTTGCCGGCTCTGCGTTCGAAACTCTGCGTCTCCGTGTCTCCTGGCCCGTTACTCTTCGTGACCTTCGGTGACTTTCGTGACTTCGTGTTTTCGTGGTTGCCTTTGATACGATCAACCGGCCATGGCGAAGCCCGCTGAGCTCGAGAAGCTGACCGGCCTTGCGAGCCGCTTCGGTGCGTTCGTCGCCGAGCGGCATCCCTTCGCGCTCGCCGATTCGCTCGAGGTCTTCGAGACGGTGACCGCCGGCCGCGATCCGCGGGACGAGGCCGGAATCGACGCGCTGCGCTCGGCGTTCCGTCGCGAGTTGACGCGCCGATTGCAGTCTCGGCCGCTGCCGGCGGGCCTGCCCGACACGACGCCGCGCACAAGCGTTGCCGCGCGAATGGGTCAGGCGCATGACGAACTGCTCGACGCGTGCGACGGTTTCCTGCGTCGCGCGGCAATTGAGGCGTCGCTCACGCGCGAGGAACGCCTCGAGATTCTGCGCGGCATGGTGCTCACGCGCGCGACCGACAACCGCCTCAAGACATTCTTTCTCGGTGGCGAGGTCCGCTTCGGCGGGACCGCGCTCCAGGGCAAGGGATTCCGATCCCTCGGCCAGGAGGCGATTTACGGCGCGGCGATGCGCCTGCGGCGAGGCCCGAAGTACCGCGGCGATGGCTCCGTGAAGACCTCAGCCGAGCGATGGGACAGGAGCGCGAAGGCTTCAGCCGAGCGATGGGACGGGAGCGCGAAGGCTTCAGCCGAGCGATCGACGTGGCACGGTGACGTCATCGGTCCGATGATTCGCGATCTGGGCGTCACGCTGGCGATGCGGCCGGAGCCGGCCACCGTGCGTATGGTGCTCAACTCGCAGATGGCGAAGGCGGGTCCACCGACCGGCGGAAAGGACTTCGGCTACGGCGACATCGACTGGGGGATCCTCCTGCCGGCGTCGCCGCTCACGATCGCGACGCTGACGCTGGCGGGCATGGCGATGGCGTTCTGGCGCGAAGGCTCGGGTCGCGTCGCCGTGTCGTTCATCGGCGAAGGCGGATCGTCGCTCGGCGAATGGCACGAGGCGATCAACCTGTGCGCCGCGCGGCGCCTGCCGGCGATCTTCTGCATCCAGAACAATCAGACCGCGCTGTCGACGCCGGTGGCGGATCAGTCGGCCGTCCGCACGTTCGCCGAAAAGGCGGCGGGCTACGGCGTGCCGGGCGTCACGATCGACGGGACGGATCCCGAGGCGATTGCGGGCGCCTTCGGCTGGGCCGCCGAGCGGGCGCGCGCCGGCCTCGGGCCCGCGCTCATCGAGTTGGTGGCGATGCGGATGTGCGGCCACGCCCATCACGACGATATGTTGTACCTGGGTCGCGACCCGCAGACATCGTGGGAGATCCCGCCGCTGACCGGGCATGGCTATGCGAACCGCGAGCTCTACGAGTACTGGGCCTCGCGTGATCCGATCGCGCTCTATGCGGCTCGGCTGACCGCCGACGCGATCCTCGCGCCGGGCGATCTCGACCGCTTCAAAAGCGAGGCCGAAGCGATTGTCGAGGCAGAGGCCCGCGCGGTCATCGACGCGCCGTGGCCCGATCCGGCGCAGGCCGGCATCGGCGTGTTCGCGAACGAGCCGGCGCGCGTGCGCGTCGAGGTCCTCGATCCGGACGTCAGGCTACGTACAAGGAACGCAGAGGCCGCTGAGCCCACGGAGAAATCCGGCTGTGCGAGCTCCGCGGGCTGTCGGTTCAACGTTGAGGAGGCGCCGCCGTTCGACGCGAAAGGCCGCACGTTCCTCGACGCGGTGATGCTCGGCGTCGGCGACGCACTGCGCGCCGACCCTCGCGTGTTCGTCTACGGCGAGGACGTGGGCGGGAGTTACGGGAACGCGTTCCTGCTCCTGCGGCCGCTCATCGAGGAGCTCGGCGATCGCATCATCAATTCGCCGATCGCCGAAAGCGGCGTACTCGGCGTGTGCGTCGGGGCGGCGCTGGCGGGTCAGCGGCCCATCGGCGAGATGCAGTTCAACGACTTCGTCGCGACCGGGTTCAATCAGCTCGTCAACAACGCGGCGATGAACCGCTACCGCTGGGGCGGCGGCGTGCCGATGGTGCTGCGGATGCCGTGGGGCGGCCTGCGCCATGCCGGCCCCTATCACTCGCAGAATACCGAAGCGTGGTTCTACCGGACGCCCGGCCTGAAGATCGTCGTGCCGTCGACGCCGCACGATGCGCGCGCGCTGATGGCGTCGGCGGTCGCCGATCCGGATCCGGTCCTCTACTACGAGCACATCGCGCTCTATCGCGATCCGCGGATCAGGCAGGCGATCGCCGACGAGCCGCCGGCGCCGATTCCGCTGGGCAGGGCGGCGGTGCGCCGCGCTGGAGACGATCTCGCGATCATTTCCTATGGCGCGTTCGTGCACGTCGCTCTGCGGCTCGCCGAGAAGCTCGCCGCCGACGGCATCGAAGCGAGCGTCCTCGATCTGCGCAGCCTCGCGCCGCTCGACCGCGATGCGCTGCTGCACGTCGCGCGCCACTGCCACAAGGTCCTCGTCATTCACGAGGACTCGCGCACCGGCGGCATCGGCGAAAGCCTCGCCGCCATCATTCAGGAGGAAGCCTTCGAAGCGCTCGACGCGCCCATCCGCATCGTCGGCGCGCTGGACACGCCGGTGCCGTACTCGCCGTCGCTCGAGGAGTTCTATCTGCCGAGCGAAGCGCAGATCGAGCGCGCGGCCCGGCTGCTCATCGCCTATTGATCGATCGCTGGTACCAGATCATCTTGTCTCCATCGCGCGAGTCGGTGTAGGTAGAGTCTCGCCTGGCGTCTGCCTGCTGCCGTCGCTGGCTTGATGCGTTTCGCTCAACGACTTCACGGACGAGTTGCAGGCGCTCATTGCCGCGTGGAGATACGAGACCGGCCACCATGTCGTCGAGACGTTGCCGAACAACTTCTGCAGTGCGTGCATTGCGCACGGAGTCGAGCACATTCTGGCACGCGCGGCTCCTTTGTGAAGGCTGCGCCGAATAGCAGCAAGTTGAAGATCGAGTCTTCGTCGCCCTGGGCAGCGCGCGCACAGACTGTCCGATCGCGGTTCGTCACCCAACCGGGCCACATCCGCTCGCGCTCAGCGGATGTTTTGGCCTTCAACTCCGTCGGCAGAAGGTCGTCCTGAAGTGCGTCGATGGTGTCTTCACATCGACGTACGGAATGTTGGTCCTGGTACCGACCGCGGGCCCGGGTGTCGGTTTCCTCAGTTGGGGCGCTGGACGAGCGGGACGATTGAAATGATCCCTGCCGGGGACAGACAGATCGTCAGGGCTTTCATGCTGTGTGTGCCGGACAAACAAAAGGCCCGCCCTCACTGACCGTAGGGCGGGCCTGGAGAGATGATCGGCCGAAGATCAGAACGCGATCCGGAATCCCAACTGCATCATGCGCGGCTGATACGCGAGACCCGTGTTCTGAGCCGGCTTTCCATAACTCGCGTTGGTTTCTACGGTTGTGTAAGAGCCGTAGTTCTCATGGTTGAAGAGGTTGAACACCTCCACCATGCCGTCCACCGACCTGCGGCCGCCCAGCCCGAAGCGACGCTGGAGCCGGATATCCATCCTATGCAGCGGCGATCCGACGAAGTCGTTACGCGGCACGATGCTGCCCGCCGGGCCCTGGGCGTCGGCAGCGGTGCGCAAGCGGGGACGATCCCCGCCGCCATAGGTGGTTGCGAAGCGTTGGCCCGAGCCGTAAAAATACAGCCCGCTCACCTGGAAACCGTACCCGGCCTCCCAGATTCCGTTGAAAACAGCGCGGTGCCTCTGGTCGGTGGTTGCCAGTCCATATTGCGCTCCTGCATCCTCGGCCAGTTGAATCCCCGCAGGGCAAACGGACGAGACGGTACTGCCGGCCGGCATGAGCGGAATACTGCAAGGCGACGGGGTCCCATCTTTGAACCACGAAAGCGTGTACGTGCCCGACGCCTGCCACCGCTGACTGAAGCGCTTTGTCATCGCCGTTTGCAAGGCATAGTAGTTGGAATATCCGTCGCCGACGTACGAGCTGACACTACCCCAGTCGGGAAGAACCGCATGGGCGGCATCCGTGGTGGAATAGGCCGCGCCGGTGGCGGGGTTGAAAGTCAGATTGAGGTTCCGTGCGTTGAGCTCGCCTCGGCTGTTGTTCTGAACATAATCCGCCGTGATCCCTGTGCTGTTGCCGAACTGCCGCTGCACGCCGATCGACGACTGATAGCTGTAGGGCACCTCCAGGCCCGGACTCGCAAGTTGCGAAACGCTCTTTCGGAGACCGGGTATGAGTAACGCCTGCTCGTAAGTCGGCGTGCCCTTACCATTCCAGGGGTTCCCTCCAAAGTCAGCGCGCCCATCATTGTTAATCTGCGCGTTGACTTCCCCTCCACCATAGCGTTCCGTCCACGAGGAGACCTGGTCGGAGACGTCGGCGAAGTACTTCCCAGCCCCACCCCGAATCACGGTTCGATCGTTCAGGGTATAGGCGAAACCGACGCGCGGACCGAACCTGTTCTTCGCGGTTTTACGGTCAGCGGGCAGCCAGGGAAGAAGGCTCCGTCTCTCGGCAAACTGCCCTTTGCTGATGTCGTAGCGCATTCCCACATTGAGTGTCACATGAGGTGTTATCGCCCAATCGTCCTGCACCCAGGCTGCGCCTATTTCCTTGGGGGTATATTGTTTGAACCCGACCGCCGAAATGCCCTGGGTGTACGTCCTGAAGAGAGAGGACATTGGCGCCAGATTCCAGGTCGAAACATCCATGATGTTCGGGAGCAGCGCTTCGATATTAGCCGGAGGTCTATTGGTTCCGGCATCATAAGTGCCCATGCAATTGGTGCACTGAAAGTACGGGCCCCACTGGTGAAGCCATTCACCGCCGAGCTTCAGGTTGTGGCGTCCACCTGCGTTGAACCAACGCGTATAGTCGTCCCGGAACGAGTACTGTGTCTGGCCATTGCGCTGCGGCGCGTTGGTGTGCGCTTGCCCGATCCTCAAGCCGGAGAAGGTGATGACTGGCGCTCCTTGCCCCACGGCCCATGACGGAAAAAAGCCGTTGCCGATGTGGTTCGCCCAGTCCGCACTCGGAAGCGCCTGGAATACGAAGTCGTCGTAGCCCACCTTGACTTCATTGACGGCACTGCTGCCCAGAACCCGTGTCAACGAAGCGAAGAGCTCGTCACTCGGCCTTGCCACGGCCTCAGACGACGATGGCGTTTGGATGGAGCCGCCCGTGTAACGCGGATCGAACTGTATGTAGTACCGCGACATGTTGCCGCGCACCATAAGGCGCGTGTTTGAGGAGAACTGGAAATCCACGCGGGCACCACCTTTCGGGTCCGTGCGGATGCCAGTGAGGTCCTTGTTGAAGCTAGGAAAGCTGGTCGAATAGGTTTGGGTGGACGGCTCGCGCTCGTATTCGTAGTTGGCAAAGAAGTGGATCTTGTCCTTCACGATCGGGCCACCGAAGGTTGTGCTGCTCTGTTGATTCGAGTAGGGCAGCACGCGATCCACGATCAAGTCGGCCGCGTTGAAGCGGTCGCTTCGAAAGTAGCCCGAGGTTGTGCCCGAGAAGACGTTCGTTCCCCCTTTCGAGATGGCATTGACCTGCACGCCTGCTGAACGGCCTTGGCTCGCGTCAAACCGGTTTGACACGAACTCGAATTCCCCGATGGCGTCCCGGGAGTAGTGAGGTTGACCGAAACCCGTTGCCGAAATCGTGGACGTCACCTGATGGCCGTCAATATTGAGCTGAGCGTTGCCGACTGTCGCTTTAGGTGTCAGATCATCACTCGCCACCGTGTTGACCCGGCTCCCCGACGCCAGCATCGTCAGATCCAACCAGTTCCGGCCGTTAATCGGGAGTTCCGAGAGCTGCCGTGGATCGATGTTGGTCGCTTGGCTCGATTGAGTCGTATCGACGAGGGGGGATGCCGCGCTTACGGTGACCGCTTCCTGCACGCTCGATGGGGTAATCTCGAGATTCACCACGGCTTGCTGCCCTACCAGCAGCTCCAGTCCACGTCGAGTAATGGTCGCAAACCCCTGCAGCTGCGCCGTGATGCGGTAGACCCCCGCGCGGAGGGGGATCTGATACTTGCCACGCTCGTCGGTCACCGCCTCAAAGGTGTTTCCCGTGGCTTCGTGAACCGCGGTGACGGTGACCCCGGGCACCACGCCGCCTGTGGAATCCGTGACCGTGCCATTGAGAGTCGCGTCCTGCGCGCGGCCGGTCGCAGGTAATAGCAAAAGCGCACCGACGATGAGCAGCCGTCTGGTCAGTTCCAATCGCATGGACTCCTCCAGTAAATGACCGTCCGCCGCGCAGATCTGTCGAGAGAGGTCGACTCTACAGAATCATGGCAAGCCCGTCAAAAGAATTGTCCGGTTCTGACGCGGGAATCCTGCTGTTCTGTCCGCACGATCCAAGAAAACAGGGGAGGGTAAACCCTTGCAACCGGGACTGTCATTGATGTTACTCTGACGACCTGTCGAAGCTCGTTGTCGTTCTCGCGTTGGTGCCCTTTTGGAGCTCCGGGTTCTGTGTCAATCTGGGTGGAGATTTTGGAGGAATCATGTCGAGACAGTCACTCTTGCCGTTGATGGTGGCCGCGTTTCTCTGCTCCATCTTCGTCTTCTGTGTCGATCCAGCGCACAGTCAAGGCCGCGGTCAAGGCCGCGGTCAAGCGGCGGCACTGCCGGACGGGCCTGGCAAAGAGATGGTCCAGACCAATTGCACGAAGTGCCACGCAACCAACTTGATCGTCAACTCAGGGGGATACACGCGGCAAGGATGGGAGGACCTCTTCAACACGATGGTTGCTGTGCCGAAGGAAGAGAGCATCGTGATGGCGGACTATCTCGCGAAGAACTTCCCCGAGCAGCCGAGACCGGCCGCCGTGGTGATTCCCGGACCGGTGACTGTGTCCTTCAAGGAGTGGGCGGCCCCCAGCCTCGGGTCGCGGCCCCATGATCCCGAACCGGGCCCCGGCGGGACGATTTGGTGGACGGGAATGTTCGCCAACGTGTTGGGGCGACTCGATCCGAAGACGGGCCAGATGAAGGAATATCCCGCGAAGACGCCTGCCTCCGGCCCGCACGGTCTCGCGTTCGACAAGGCCGGCAATCTGTGGTTCACGGCGAACTCGAAGAGCTACATCGGCAAGCTCGATCCGAAGACGGGCGACATCACGGAATACAAGATGCCGGAAGGCGTTCGCGATCCGCACACGCCGCTCTTCGCACCGAACGGCATACTCTTCTTCACGGCGCAGAACGCGAATTATGTCGGCCGTCTCGACCCGAAGACCGGAGACATCAAGGTCGTCAAGACGCCGACCGATCGCGCGAACCCCTACGGGATGGTATTTGACACCAAGGGCGTTCCGTTCGTCTGCGACTTCGGCACGAACAAGATCATCCGGATCGATCCGAACACGCTCGACATCAAGGAATACGAGCTGCCGAGCGCCGAGAGCCGGCCTCGTCGCATCGCGATTGCCCCCGACGATATCATCTGGTACGCGGACTACTCGCGCGGCTATCTGGGCCGGCTCGATCCGAAGACCGGCAAAGTGACTGACTGGGCGTCGCCGAGCGGCCCGAAGTCCCAACCCTACGGCATCACTTACCTGAACGGCGCCATCTGGTACAGCGAGTCGGCGGTCAGACCGAACACGCTCGTGCGATTCGACCTCAAGACCGAAAAATTCCAGACCTGGATTGTTCCGGGCGGCGGCGGCGTTATCCGCAACATGAAGAGCACTCCGGACGGCAAGCTCGTGATCGCGGAAAGCGGCGTCAACAAGGTTGGCCTGATAGAGATCGGCGGCGCCGCGATGAGCAAATCTCAGTAACCACAAAAGAGGTGACGTCCGCGTGCTCCACGCCCGCGGACGTTACATTAGGGACCAGACCAGCTTCGGGCTCGCCGGGTTGCCACAGTAGATCAAGGTGCCAACACAGACCGTCCGAGCGAACGCGGGCTCTAGCGCGATGTCGAGACGGTCGTTGAGCGATTCTGGAGCGCCGGGCCTCAAATCTAGCCCAATGAAGCATCAAACCGCCGTCGTGCGCCGATCGGCTCGATCAAAGATGAAGACCGTAACTGTTGCAGCCTTTACGGGAACGGGAACGAACATGACGCGTCGCTGGTCACCCGCCTGGGGCTCGGTCGTCCTTCTCGGGTTCTTGTCCGCATGTCGGCGTGAGCCGGCAACACCGGTCTACACACCGGGGTTCGGAGAAATCATGACGCTGACGCAGATGCGCCACGCGAAGCTGTGGTTCGCGGGACAGACGGCGAACTGGCCGCTGGCGGCATACGAGCTCGACGAGCTGCGGGAAGGCCTGCAGGACGTCGCCACGTTCCACCCGACCCACAAGGATGCGACGCTTCCGATTCCGGCATTGATCGAGAAGATCATGACGGATCCCGTTCAACGGGTTGAAAAAGCGATCGGCGCTCGCGATGGAAATGGCTTCACACAGGCATTTGACGCCTTGACCGAGGCGTGCAATGCGTGTCACCGGGCGTCGAATTTCGGATTCAATGTCGTGACGCGGCCGAGCGCGAATCCGTACTCGAATCAGGCATTTCAGCCGTGACGATGCTCTCCCCGCCGCCTCCCGCGACGAGCGCGAAGCAACGAGTGGCGCTGGTGCTGATGGGCGCCTGGCTGGCGGGGACCGTCTGCACGTCCGTGGTCGCGACCGAGAATTTCTACACGATCGACCGCCTCCTGGCCGGTTCGCCCAACGCGGCGTTCTCCGCCGCCCTGCAGCGGCTCGGACCGCCGGAGGCACGCGACCTGCTGCGCTATCTGTCGTCCGAGCTGAATCGGCTCTATTTCCAGTTGACGATGTGGATCACGCGAGCAGTCTCGCCGGCACGTGCCTCGTGAACCGACAATCTTCTGCAAGGTCGCGCATCACGCGCCAGCCGACAAGCCGCCCGCCCGGGGACCTCGAACCCGACCGCGTCGCCGACGCGCGTGGCGCCGCGCACGAGCCAGACGCCCACACCCCTGTCGAATCTCAGAACTCGTACGTGATGCCGAAGCGCAGCACCCGGGGCGTCACAATGCCAACAACGTAGCCGTAGGTCGGCCCGGACGCGTCGGTAATGCCCGACCCATTGCTGCCGCCGCCCCACGCCACGTTGGAGTTGAATGCGTTGAACGCGTCGAGTGCGAGCGATAGTTTCTTGCTGCCCCCGATCCCGAATTTCTTCTCGCCACGCAGGTTGACGATGTGGCGGGCCGGCGCCCGGTGGGCACCGAACGGCTCCACACGAAGGGTGATGGTGCTCGAGCTCGGGAACGCGGGGCCGCCCGCCGGGTCCGTGGCACGGAAGACGTTCGTCCGCTGTCTTGCGATCCCGTTGTAGGCCTGATACAGAGTGGAGAAGTCGACCCCGTACGGCAGCGTATAGCCGCCCGCCAGCCGATAGCTCACATCCCAGGTCGTATCGAGGTCATTGATCAAATCGTTGGGGCTCTGGACGACCCCGGTCACGTACCGA
The DNA here is from genome assembly GCA_003222535.1 of Acidobacteriota bacterium. GTDB lineage: Bacteria > Acidobacteriota > Vicinamibacteria > Vicinamibacterales > CAVVIG01 > QHWJ01. The sequence continues at coordinate 34,614 of QHWJ01000184.1, forward strand.
CGATTCTTCGTGGCCAGGATTGCCGTGTTGGCGAACCACTTGCCGGTCGGCCGCTTGGTCAGCATCATCTCGACGTTCTTGAACGAGTCGTTGCGGTCTGTCGGCCGATTCAAGTTCATGCTTTGCACAAAGGCGTTGCCACGGTATGCCGGGTTGTAGTCGTAGATCGTGTAGGGCAGCCCATCGTCGGTTGTGTTGAGCAGGCCATCGGGCCCCGGATCCTTCCGGGTTGCCTCTTCTCCTCGCTGATCCAGTTCGAGATCCCCGCCCCCGAGATGGCCGCCGCGAACCGCGTCGTGTGCCCGATCACCCAGTTGTAGTCGTCGCGCTGGAATTCGTTGGCCACGAACGCGAGCGCGCCGCTGTCGGGACGCCAGGCCGCGCCGTTCACGTTCACGTCAGGCGCGTGAGCTGCCGGGCGTCGCCGCCGTCGCGCGGCACGATGAACAGCTCTTCGGCCGGCGTCGCGTTGGGATCTCGCGGATCGGGCAGGTATCCGCGCTGATCGAACCGGTAGCCGAGCCACTCGTACGCGCGTCCCTTGAAGCGCTCGTTGATCACGCGCTCCGCGTCGGTCGCGTACTGAGGCGGCTTCGGCTTCGCGACGCGTTTCGTGAAGGCGATCCACCTGTTGTCCGGGCTGAAGATAGGCACGCCCTCGACGCCGCGAATATGCGTCGCGGGCTCGTCGAGCCGATCGGCGCGCAGGAACCAGATCGATCCGCCCTCGTCGTCCGATGCGGCCGCCCCGCGGCGGCGGCCCGTGAACGCCAGGACTTGTCCATCGGGGCTCCAGCGTGGACCGGATGCATTGAGCGATGGGTCCGAGATCCGGCGCGCGGGTACGCTCCCGTCGGCGGCCACGATCCACAACTCGGACTGCCGCCGATTCTCGACCTCGACGATCGCCGTCCTGATGAACGCCACCCTGCGTCCGTCGGGCGACATCGCCGGCGCCTGAACGGTCACGAGACGGTAGTAGTCCTCGAGGGCGAGCGGCCGCGCCTCGGTCCCGGACGGCATCAGCGTGGCCGCGACGAAAATCGCGGCGGCTCTGAGCAAACCGACGATGTGCGTTCGAGGCATGACATCCTCCGGCGCCGATTCTAAGGGCCCGCGGAAGAATAAGGTGGATATTGTGGGCGGCGGCCCAATGTCCACCTTATTCTTCTGCTGGCCCTTACGAACTTGTCTCAGGTTTCGGCGTCTAATCGAGGAATGGATACGTTCCTCCAGGACCTGCGCTACGCCGCCCGCACCCTGATTAAGAACCCCGGGTTTGCCGCGCTCACCATCGTCTGTCTCGCGCTGGGCATCGGCGTCAACAGCACCATTTTCAGCGTGGTGGACACGGTTGCGATTCGGCCGCTGCCCTTCCGCGACCCCGGGCGGCTGTGCTGTCGGATATCGCCACGGTCACCGGGCGCAGCCTGACGCTGTCGGACCGCGAGGAGCCCGAGCGATTCAACGGCGCGACGGTGACGTGGAACATGTTTCCGATGATCGGCGTCCAGCCGATCCTCGGACGTCAGATCCGGCAGGAAGAGGACACGCCTGGCGGACCTCGCGTGGTGCTCCTCGGTGACGGCGTCTGGCAACGCCGCTACGCCGCCGATCCTTCGGTCGTCGGCCGCACGATCACGGTCAACGGCAACCCTCACACGATCATCGGCGTCATGCCGCCGAAGTTTCAGTTTCCGGAACAGGCGCAGCTGTGGATCCCGCAGACGCCGCTCGAGTACGCGAGCCCGCGGACCAACCGCAACCTCCAGGTGATGGCGCGCCTGAAGCCCGGCGCGTCGCTCGAGGACGCGCGCAAGGACATCGCCGGCGTCGCCGACCGTCTCTCGATCGACGAGCGGGACGATGAAGGCTGGGGCGCCTCCGCCGCGTCGCTGCGCGACGACATGGTGCCCTCCGACATCCGCCTGGTCGTATTCACGATGATGGGCGCGGTGAGCCTGGTGCTGCTCATCGCGTGCGCGAACGTCGCGAACCTGCTGCTGTCGCGCGCGACCGTCCGCCAGCGCGAGATCGCCGTCCGGACCGCGCTCGGCGCCGGCCGCGGGCGCATCGTCCGGCAGTTGCTGACCGAGAGCGTGCTGATCGCCCTGGCGGCGGCGCCGCTGGGCGTCGCGATCGCGTACATCGGGCTGGAGTGGCTGACGGCGTCGATCCCGCCGAACAACCAGGCGCCGTACTACATCGACTGGAGCATGAACCCGCGCGTGATTGTCTACACGAGCGCCATCGCCCTGCTGACGGGGCTCATCTTCGGGCTGGCGCCGGCGCTTCAAGCGGCGAAGGCGAACGTGCAGGACGGGCTCAAGGACGGCGGCCGCGGAAGCGCCGGCGGCGTCCGCAATCGCCTGCGCAGCACGCTGGTCGTGTCCGAGATCGCGCTGTCGCTCGTGCTGCTGGTCGGCGCGTCGCTCTTCGTCCGCAGCTTCCTCAATCTGCAGCAGTCGCGCGCCGGACTCGACACCGCGCCGCTGATGACGATGCGGTTCTACATGCCGGGCGATCAGTACGCATCACCCGACGCGATGGCTCGCCGGGTGGACGACATCGTGCGCCGTGTCGAAGCGCTGCCGGGAGTCGTGTCCGCGATGGCGTCGAACATGGTGCCGCTGAGCAGTGGTGGATCGGAGGGAGCGGTTCTGCCCGAGGGTCCTGCTGTGACGCCGGGCCAGGAGCCGCGCATCTCCTATTTCGGCGTCACGGCGCATCTGCTCAAAACGCTCAACGTGCCGCTTGTCGCCGGCCGCGACTTCACCGACGCCGAAGGGCAGGGACGATCCGGCGTGGCGATCGTCAACGGCGTGTTCGCGAAGCGGCTGTGGCCCAATCGCAACGACGTCATCGGGCAACGCTTCCGCCTGCTCGAAGACAAGCAGAATCAATGGATCACGATCGTCGGGCTCGTCCCTGATTTCCGATTGTTCTCGGTTCGTGACGGGAAGCCGTCGCCGTATGCGTTCGTGTCGTACCCGTACGATCCCGCGCCGAACACCGGGCTGACGATCCGGGTGGCCGGCGGAGCGCCCGCGTCGATCACGAACGCCGTGCGCCAGGAAATCCGGAAGGCGGATCCGACACTGCCCCTGTTCAGGATTCGGACCGGCGAGGAAGCGAGGCTCGACACCTTCTGGCAGTACCGGCTCTTTGGCTGGATGTTCGGGATCTTCGGCGTTGTGGCACTGGCGCTGGCGTCCATCGGTGTCTACGGCGTGCTGTCGTACGCGGTGTCGCAGCGCACGCAGGAGATCGGCGTGCGCATGGCGCTCGGCGCCACCCGCCAGAGCGTCTTCGCGCTCATCGTCGGCTATGGTGCCCGGCTCGCGGGCCTCGGCATTCTGTGCGGCGTGATCGGCGCCGCCGCCGTCACGCGCGTGGTGACGAGCCTGCTCTACAACGTGAGCGCGACCGATCCGCTCAGCTTCACCGTGACGGCAGGGTTCCTGGCGCTCGTCGCGCTCCTGGCAAGCTACATCCCAGCGCGACGCGCCACGGGCGTCGATCCGATGATCGCGCTTCGCGCTGAATAGTGGTCCTTGGTCCTTGGTGCCTGGTTCTTGGTCCGTCCTTGGTCCTTCGTCCTTTGTCCGTCCTTGGTCCTTGGTCCTCAGTTTTCCGCGCCGACGCGGCGGCTGGCAGCGGACCAGGGACTATGGACCACGGACGGACTTAGGACCAGGGACGGACTTGGGACCAGGGACGGACCAAGAACCAAGAACTAAGGCCTAAGGACGGACAGGTATTATGATTGGATGCCACCCCTTGCCGCCGTCGTCTTCGATTTCGACGGCATCGTCCTCGACAGCGAAACCTCTGAGTTCGAATCCCATCGGCGCATCTACGAGCGGTGCGGCGTTGCGCTGACTGCGGACGAGTGGTGCGATCAGATTGGGCTCTGGGCGGAAGGGCATGACGAGCGGTGGTTCCTGCAGTTGCGTGAGCGATCCGCGCGCGCGCCCGATCGCGCCGAGTACCACGCGGAAAAGCGGCGAATCTTCGACGAGGTCGTGCCGGGCGCGCCCATGCGCGGCATCCGCGAGCTGCTGACGGAGCTTGCGGCGGCCCGTGTCCCGAGCGCGATCGCGTCCACGTCCCCCTCGTCGTGGGTGGTGCCCGAGGCGGAGCGCATCGGTGTGCGATCGCTGTTTGGCGTCATCGTGTCGGGCGACCAGGTCGCCCGGCGCAAGCCGGCGCCTGACGTCTATCTCGAGGCCGCCCGGCGGCTCGGCGTCGATCCGGCGCGATCGATCGCGATCGAGGATTCCGGCCCCGGCATCGCGGCGGCGCGCGCGGCCGGAATGAAGACCGTGGCGATCCCGCACGCCCTGACCGAGCGCCACGACCTGAGCGGCGCCGACCTCAGGGTCGCCCATGCCGGTGAGCTCACATTGGCGCGGCTGGCGCGGCTTCTCTGACACGACGATCAACGCAAAGGCCGCGAAGCACGCAAAGAAAAACCCGACACGACAATTGTCCCGGAGAGGACAGCTGATCGTAGCGCGAAGGCTTTAGAGCCTGTGAAGCAATCTCGGTAATGTCCGTCTTTAGGCGGACTTGGTCGGGTCCGGCTGAAGCCGGACACTACCCGAGACTCGATTTTTTCACACGCTCTTTAGCCGAGCGGGTCGAGACGGCTGGGCTATGGATAAAATAAGAGAGACCATGGCTGATCAGCACTCGACCGCCGCCACTGCGGCGCCGGTCGACTTCATTCGCGCGATCGTCGACGAGGATCTTGCGACCGGCAAACATCACGGCCGCGTTTCGACGCGCTTTCCGCCCGAGCCGAACGGCTACCTGCACATCGGCCACGCGAAATCGATCTGCCTGAACTTCGGCATCGCCCAGGAGCGCGGCGGCTCGTGCAACCTGCGATTCGACGATACGAATCCGGCGAAAGAGGACGTCGAGTACGTCGACGCCATCAAGGACGACGTCGCGTGGCTCGGGTTCATGTGGAGCGCCGAGCTGTACGCGTCGGACTATTTCGAGCGGCTCTACCGGTTCGCGGTGGAGCTGATCACGCAGGGCAAGGCCTACGTCGACAGCCTGAACGGGGATCAGATTCGCGCGTACCGCGGCACGTTGACCGAAGCGGGGAAGAACAGCCCCTACCGGGATCGGCCGGTCTCGGAAAACCTGGATCTGTTCGCGCGGATGAGGGGCGGCGAGTTCGCCGACGGCGCGCACGTGCTGCGCGCGAAGATCGACATGGCATCGCCGAATTTCAACCTGCGCGATCCGACGCTGTACCGGATCCGCCACGCCGCGCATCACCGGACCGGCGACGCCTGGTGCATCTACCCGATGTACGACTTCGCGCACCCGTTGTCGGACGCCCTCGAGCGGATCACGCATTCGATCTGCACCCTGGAGTTCGAGGACCACCGCCCGCTCTACGACTGGCTGGTCGGTGCGCTCATCGACGAGGACCGCCCGCGGCAGATCGAGTTCGCGCGGCTCAACCTGAATTACACGGTGATGAGCAAGCGGAAGCTCCTGCAGCTCGTGCAGCAGGGCGTCGTGTCCGGCTGGAACGATCCGCGTCTGCCGACCATCAGCGGACTGCGTCGACGGGGCTACACCCCGGAGTCGATTCGTGACTTCTGCGCGCGCATCGGCGTGGCCAAGAAAGAAAACGTCATCGACGTCGCGCAGCTCGAGCACAGCATCCGCGAGGACCTGAATCGCCGCGCGCCGCGCGTGATGACGGTGCTTCGGCCGCTGAAGGTCGTGCTGACGAACTATCCGGAAGGACAGGTGGAAGAGGTCGACGTCATCAACAACCCGGAGGACGCGTCGGCCGGCACGCGCAAGGTGCCGTTCTCACGCGTGCTGTACATCGAACGCGACGACTTCCTGGAGGATCCCCCGAAGAAGTTCTTCCGCCTCTCGCCGGGGAAGGAAGTCCGGCTGCGATGCGCGTACTTCATCACGTGTACTGAGGTCGTCAAGGATGGCCGCGGCGAAATCCTCGAGCTGCGCTGCACCTACGATCCGTCGACACGCGGCGGCGATTCGCCCGATGGCCGGAAGGGGACCCCGAGAGGGTGGCGGAAGGCAAAACGTTCCTCGATCACCTCAATCCCCACTCGCTCGACGTGATCCGCGACTGCCAGGCGGAGCCGAGCCTCGCGTCGGCCGCCGTGGGCGCGCGCGTCCAGTTCGAGCGCCTCGGCTACTTCTGTGTGGACACCGATTCCCGTCCGGGGCGACTCGTCTTCAACCGCACGGTGTCGTTGCGCGACGCGTGGGCGAAGATCGCTCGGAAAGAGCGGGGCTGACACGTCACTCGATGCGCGGCGTGCCGTAGCACTTCTCTTTTCGCTGGGGGTCTTGCTGCCCGCCTTCCGCCTCCCACGCGCCCTCGCGTCCCAGGAGGTTGCACGCGGCCGGTGGTACAAGGGCAACACCCACACGCATACCCTGAACAGCGATGGCGACAGCACACCGGACGAGGTGGCCAGGTGGTACCGTGAGCATGGCTACCGCTTTCTCGTCCTGTCCGATCACAATTTCCTCACCAGCGTCGACGGTCTCAACGCGCTCCACGGCGCGGACGAACAGTTCCTGCTCATCAAGGGAGAAGAAATCAGCGACAGGCTTGGAGACAAGCCGATCCATGTCAATGGCCTGGACCTCCGGGAGAAAGTGGAACCGCGCCACGGCTCGAGCGTCC
>QHWJ01000038.1 GCA_003222535.1 Acidobacteriota bacterium
CGGCGCCCAGACGCCTGACGGTCCGACGCCGCATTCACCGGCATCAGATCCTCATGCGGTTCAGAGCGGACCGTCGCCCGCTCCGCGCCCGCTCGAGTGGCAGTACGGCGGCTTTGTGGACGTCGGCTACCTGCGCGATTTCAACCATCCGTCGAACCGTCTGTTCCGAAGCCGCGGCACGGCGTTTCATGTCGACGAGTGGGATGTGAACATGGCGGCGGCGTATGTCAGGAAGAAGGCGTCCGAGCAGTCTCGATGGGGCACTGACCTGACGGTCCAGGGAGGCAAGGACTCAGAGGTGTTCGGCTTTTCCGCGACGGCGCCCAACCTTTCAGGTGCCGATTGGATGCTCCACGTCGGCCTGGCAAGCGTGTCTTACGTCGCACGCGCCGGCCGGGGGCTGACCTTGCAAGGCGGAATAATCGGCAGCTTTATCGGATACGACTCACTCTACGCCAGGGACAACTTCAACTACACAAGACCGTGGGGAGCCGACTCCACGCCGTATGTGATGATGGGCGTGAATGCGAGCTATCCGTTCACCGACAAGGCCACCGGCGCCTTCTTTGTCGTCAATGGCTATTGGCACCTTGCCAGCGCGAACAGCGTCCCAAGCTCGGGCGGCCAGCTCGCCTACAAGGCAAGTCCTCGCGTGACCGTCACGCGACGATGCTGCATTGGTGGAGCGCGAGCCTTTCACGCGAGCGTCGGTTCGCTTACTTCGATAGATGGAACGGGACGCTCGTCACGACGGTGTTCGGACGGAAGAGCAGTGCGCCCTTGATGAGCAGCGCACGCTGATTGTGCAGGAGATGCTGCCACCACCTGCGCGGAACGAACTCGGGCAGGATCACCGTCACATAGTCGTTCGGTTGCTCCCGGCCAACCTGCTGGATGTACTCGAGGAGCGGCTCCATCAGCGAACGGTACGGCGAAGGGAGCACGATGAGCCTGACCCTCCCGCCCCACGTGTCCCAATCCTTCCGCACGTGCTCGGTGCCGACTGGATCGGCATCCACGTAGATCGCCCGCACATCGTCCGACAAGGTTTCCGCGTAGCGCAGCGCCTCGACGACGGCGCGCTGGACACCGCCTATCGGAATCAGGACCGTGTTGTGCGCGCGCGGCTGCGGCGCGTACCCGCGCAGCGTCAGCTCCGACGCGACGTGGTAATAGTGGAGGCGTGTGGTCCTGAAGACGGCGACGATCAGCGGGATCAGCAGCAGGACAATCCACGCGCCTTCCAGCGTCTTGGTGACGGCCACGATGATCAGCACCACGCCGGTGACCAGCGCGCCGAAGCCGTTGATCGCCGCGCTGGCCTTCCATCCGGGCTCCCGGGTCTTCCGCCAGTGAATCACCATGCCGGCCTGCGACAACGTGAACGACACGAACACGCCGATCATGTAGAGCGGCAGCAACGACTGCGTGTCGCCGCGGAAGACGAGGATGAGGATCGCGGCGAAAGTTGACAGGACGATGATGCCGTTCGAGAAGGCGAGCCGATCGCCCTGGTTCATGAATTGCCGCGGCAGGTAACCGTCGCGCGAGACGATGGACGCGAGGCGCGGGAAATCGGCGTAGGCGGTGTTCGCGGCGAGCACCAGAATCAGGGTGGTGGCCGCCTGCAGCAAATAGTAGAAAAACGTGTGCCCGCCGAAGATGGCGCGGCCCAACTGCGAGACACCCGACTCGGCGGCGCTGGGGATCACCCGGTACGCGTGCGCGAGCACCGTGATGCCGACGAACATCCCAACCGCCATCACCGCCATCGCGATGAGGGTCGCCGCAGCGTTCTTCGCCTCGGGCGGCCGAAAGGCCGGGACGCCATTCGACACCGCCTCGACGCCGGTCATCGCCGTGCAGCCATTCGCGAACGCGGTGAGCAGCAGGAACGTCGTCAGCGTCTGGTGTCCGCCCGCGGCCGGCGGTGGCACGTCGACGGGGGTGATGCCGCCAGTCAAGTACTCGTACATGCCGCCGGCAATCAACACCGCGACGCTGACCACGAACACATACGTCGGCACCGCGAAGATGCGGCCGGACTCGCGAATACCGCGCAGGTTCCCAATGGCCAGGATGGCGAGAAACCCGAGGCACATCTCAACCCGGTAGAGGTCGAGCCGTGGAAAAGCCGAGGTGATGGCGAGCACGCCCGCCGAGATGCTGACGGCAACCGTGAGCGTGTAATCAACCAGCAGCGAGGCGGCGGCGACCAGGCCCGCCGTCGATCCGATATTCTCCTTCGCAACGATGTAGGCGCCCCCTCCGGTGGGATAGGCGTAGATCGTCTGACGGTACGAGAAGGCGACGATCGCCAGCAGGGCCGCAATGACGAGGCTGATGGGTATTGCATACGAGAATGCGCCGACCCCGGCGACGAGGAGCGTGGCGAGAATGAAGTCGGTCGCGTAGGCGACCGACGACAGCGCATCCGACGAGAGTACCGCGAGGCCGGTGACGCGAGAGAGGCGCTCGTGATGCGCCAGGTGCGACGGGATTGGCTTGCCGACGAGCAGACGTTTCAGCGAAAACGCGGAGTCTTCAGACATCCGCGTGCTCGGACGATCTAGTCAAAGTGGGTTTTCGGTTTCCCCGCTTTCCACGACAAGGCGGAAATCGAGGTCAGTCGAAAAGTACCTGCGCCTCCGCTGAATGTCAACAGAGTGATCAGCTCGTCTGTACCGCGCGTCGCATTGCGAGATCATCGGTACCGTCCGCTTTCAGGCGGAGCTGCAGGCCCGCTGACCGCCGTCGCCAAGGCTATGGCGGTCCGCCGACCACCTTCGCCGAAGGCTCCGGCGGTCCGCCGCAGCTTCAGCGCAGGCGGAAGCTTCACGCGAAGGCGGAAGCCGGCCACTACCGATTCTGTAATGTTGTGCTGTCGGTGTCAGGAAGGATTCAGCGATGTAGCCCGGGGGCAATTGTGACAATTCGTCAGGTGACATCAGGTAACATCTTCAAACGTTCCCAGATCACGGTCGCCTGGTCCTCACTGCGCCGGTCGCTTGTGCGCTGCTCGCGATGCCGGCGGCCGCACAACACACACGTGCGGCAACCCCGATCATTCAGCTCGTCGTCGCGCGCAACGATCCGCCACCTCGTCAGTACCGGGCGCTGCGCCGTCTCGAAGCGCAGAGCGACAAGCTCGGCGGCTCCGCGTGGATCGAAGCGTGGACCGAGGTCGATCCGGCCGGCGGCTTCCGGTATCAGATCATCGGCGAGGGCGGATCCGGCTTCGTGCGCGCGAGAGTGTTGAGGCCGTGGCTCGCCAGCGAGAAAAAGATGTGGGCCGACGGCGATCCGGAGCGGGCATCGTTCACGCACGAAAACTACGCGTTCGACGACCGCGGCCGGACGCCCGACGGCCTCGCGTGGCTGGGCGTGCAGTCGCGCCGCAAGGACGTGCTCCTCGTGGACGGGTCGATTTACGTCAATGCGGACGATGGCGATATCGTCAGGATTGAAGGGCGGCTCTCGAAGACGCCGTCGTTCTGGACACGGCGCGTCGAAGTGGTCCGCCATTATTCGCGCATCAATGGCGTCCACGTGCCGGTCGCGATTGAGTCGGTCGCACAGGTGCTGATCGCCGGCCGGTCGACGTTCAAGATGACGTACAGCTACGAGACGATCAACGGCCAGCGCGTGGGCAACCCGCAACTCAAATCCTCACATCCTTAGGTCCGCAGCGCGTTTGGGCGTTCTCAGGCCGCCTCGCGGCCTGCAGGTCGGCGGCCGCGACGTGGGGGGTGATGTAGGGCACCGCTTTAGCGGTGCCAGTCCAGGCGGTGCTGACGACGTAGGGCACCGCTTTGGCGGTGCGGGTCCAAGCGGTGCCGGTGCACAGAATCTCGACGAGCTCCTCGACCACACGATCGGCAAGCGGATCGCGCTGTCGGTCGCATCATCCGCAACCGGCGCGCCGCGCGAGGTTGTGCTGAAACCGATCGATCAGGCGACCGAGAAGGCGCTTCGGTACCGGCAGTGGGTGGAGCAGAGGCGCGAGTACGTGGCCAAAGCGAGCGGCGGACGGCTGGGCTACGTCCACATGTTCGACATGTCGGCCGCGGCGCTCTCGCAGTTGAACGTCGACCTCGACGCGGAAAACCACACGCGCCAGGGTGTGGTGATCGATGTGCGGAACAACAACGGCGGCTTCGTCAACGTGTACGCGATCGACGTGTTCGCCCGGCGCGGCTACTTCAACATGCTGTCGCGCGGATTCCCGTCCGTGTCGTCGCGATCGCAGCTGGGCCAGCGCGCGCTCGAGCTGCCGACGATCCTCGTCACCAACCAGCATTCGCTGTCGGACGCGGAGGATTTCACCGAAGGGTACCGGACGCTGAAGCCCGGGAAGGTGGTCGGCGAGCCGACGGCCGGCTGGATCATCTACACGGGCGGCGCAACACTCATCGACGGCTCGGTGCTACGCATACCGGGCACCAAGATCTTCGCGAGCGACGGGACGCCGATGGAAATGCATCCGCGGCCGGTCGACGTGCCGGTTACGCGTCCGGTCGGCGAGAG
>QHWJ01000039.1 GCA_003222535.1 Acidobacteriota bacterium
CTACGGGTCCAAGAATCGGACCTGACATCTAACTTTGTGCGTCCTTCCATTCCTCGTACCAGGCCATCTGGATCGCTTCGAGCTTCGGCTCGTTCGAAATCTTCGCGTCGTCGTCGAAACCGTCGAGGGCAAGCACTCTCTCGCGCAGATCGGTGAAGCGAAGCGTCAGCGGATCGACGCCCGGGAACTTCTCCGCCAGCGCGATGGCGATGTCTTCCGAGTCCGTCCACTTCACGGCGTGACCTCCTGCGTCTTGCGCTCCTTCTTGTCCGACTTCCCGAGCTGGATGCCGCCGCCCTCCTGCACGTAGTTCCTCGTGTACATCGGCAGCTCGCAGACGACGTCGCCCGAGATGACGGCCTGGCAGCCGAGCCGCGATCGCGACGTCAGCCCCCAGGCGGTGTCCAGACGATCGGCTTCGTCGTCCTGCATCTCGCTCAGGTTCTGCTCGCCCTCGCGGATGATGACGTGGCACGTGGTGCACGCGCAGCTTCCGCCGCACGCGTGCTCGAGCGGGATGTGCAGGTTCTTGGCCAGGTCGAGAAACGACTCCGGCTTGCCGTGGTTCGAGTACGGGAGCTTGCCGTGCTCGAACTCGACGACGGTCGGCTCGCCGTCGATGATGAAGGTGACTGTAGGCATATGGTGATCGCTCGGCTGAAGCCTTCGCGCTCCGTGGTATCCAAGCCTTCGCGCGCCGTGGTATCGAAGCCTTCGGGCTACATGTTATCGGTGGTCGCCGCGCTACACGCTGTCGACGTTCCTGCCCGCCAGCGCCGCGTTCACGGAGCGGTTCAACATGACCTCGGCCAGGTGCTGGGTCGCGTCGTTGAGCGCCTGGGTCCACTTCTGGATGGTCTCGCGATCCGACGAGGTCAACACCATCCTGAGGCCGGCAGCCACCGATTCGATGCGCTGGCGCTCGCCGGCCGCGAGCTCGCTCTTCTCGATCTCGGCGAAGTCGGGTGCGCGCAGCGACTTCTCGGTGGCCTGAATGACCGCCTCCGCCTCGTTGCGCGCCTCGATCAGCAGGCGCGCCGTGAAGTCGGCCTCGGCATGCTCGAACGACTCGACGAGCATGCGCTCGACCTCCTCGTCGGTGAGGCCGTACGAGGGTTTGACTTCGATCGTCTGCTCGACATCCGTGCGCTGCTCGCGCGCCGTGACGCTCAGGATCCCGTTGGCATCGATCTGGAACTGCACCTGCACGCGCGGCATGCCCGCGGGCATCGGCGGAATCCCCCGGAGCTTGAAGCGCGCCAGCGACCGGTTGTCGGCAACCAGCTCGCGCTCCCCCTGCAGGACGTGGATGTCCACCGCGGTTTGACTGTCGACGGCGGTCGTGAACATCTCGCTGCCGGTCGCGGGGATCGTCGAGTTGCGCAGGATGATCTTCGACGTCACGCCGCCCATCGTCTCGATCCCGAGGGAGAGCGGTGTGACGTCGAGCAGCAGCATCTCGCGGTTCCCCGTGACGAGGATGTCCGCCTGCACCGCGGCGCCGAGCGCGACGACTTCGTCGGGATTCTGCTCGCTGTGCGGCGTCCTGCCGAACAGGCTCGCCACGGCCCGGCCGACGAGCGGAATCCGCGTCGATCCGCCGACCAGCACGACCTCGTCGATCTGCGACGGCTCGAGACCGGCGTCGGCGAGCGCCTGGCGGCACGGCGCCAGCGTGCGGTCCACGATCGGCTGAATCAGCGCTTCGAATTCCGCGCGGGTGATGTGCCGCTCGTAGCGCTCAGTCTCGTAGGGCACCGCTTCAGCGGTGGCGCCGTAGGGCTCTGCTTCAGCAGTGCCAGCTCCGTAGGGCACCGCTTCAGCGGTGCCGCTGCGGGTGATCACGATGTCAGTCTCTTCGCGTTCGGACAAATCCCATTTCGCCTGGATGACCGCCTTACGGACCTCCTGAATGACCTCCGGCGCCGGACCTGCGGCCCCGTCTGCGGCCCCGCTGAAGCGGGGCCCTACGTACGGCCCTCCGTACGAGGGCGATGACATCTCCGCGAGCACGATGTCCATCAGCAGCACGTCGATGTCGTCGCCGCCGAGGTGTGTGTCGCCGTTGGTCGAGAGCACCTGGAAAACGCCGTCCTCGACGCGCAGGATCGAGATATCGAACGTCCCGCCGCCCAGGTCGTAGACCGCGATGATCCCGGTGTGCCGCTTGTCGAGGCCATAAGCGAGCGACGCGGCGGTGGGCTCGTTGATGATCCGCAGCACCTCCAGGCCCGCGATCCGTCCCGCGTCACGCGTCGCGGTGCGCTGCGCGTCGTTGAAGTAGGCCGGCACCGTGATGACCGCCTCCGGCGGGGTGAACTCGCGATCGCCGACGCCGATGCGGAGCACGCCGCCCGCTTCGCCCGTGACCCGGAACGGGAAATGGCCCGTCTCGGCCTGAACGTCCTCGCGTCCCTTTCCCATGAACCGCTTCACGGAGTAGACGGTCCGCTTCGCGTCCGTCAACAACCGGCGCTGCGCTTCGCGTCCGACATAGATCGTGTCGTCCGCGGCGACCGACACCACCGACGGCACCAGGCCGTCGCCGTTGCGATCGCGGATGACGGCGGGCACGCCGTCCTTCACGTACGCGACGAGCGAGTTCGTGGTGCCTAGATCGATGCCAACTACTTTGCTCATGCCATTCATGAATTCAGTTCTCGTTCAATCCCCGCCAGGAGATTGGCGATGTAGTTGCGCTCGAGAAAGCGATCCCGCAGGGCATCCAGCACCGCCCGGCGCTCGCCGTCGGTCGCGCCCCTGTCGACCGCCGCATCCCAGCGCGCTGCCAGCTCCTGCAACTGCGCCTCGTGTTCCACCCGCCTGGCCTCGATCGGTTGTCGAGCGCGCTCCAGCCGTCCCTGCCACTCGCCGGCGGCCGAGCCGCCCTCACGCAGGTCGCGGATCTCGGCGAGCTCCTCGTTCAGCGCGAACACTTCCTCGAGCAGGGCAGGAGGCACCTGCCTCGCGGCCTCCCCGGAACCATTCGGCGCGAGCCCCTCGATCTTCAAGAGGTACTCAATGCGCGCGCCGGGCTGTCGCAGCGTCCGATACGCATCGTTGAGGCACGACGACCGCTCCAGGCTCGCGCGCCGCTCGACCGGCGTCGCGTTGTAGAAGTAGTCGGGATGAAACTGACGGCTCAACGATCGGAAGCGCCGTTCCAGATCGGCGGCGTCGAGGTTCAACTTCCGCGGCACCCCGAGGAAGCCGAAATAGTCGGCCTGACGCGGGAGCGGGAGGATTTTCGTGCACTGTGGACAGAAGTGCGCGTCGAGCGGAGCGCCCGCGCCGCAACTCTGACACGCTTGCATCGTCGGGGCGCTGCTGGGGAGTGACATGAGAGGCGCACGCGGAAAAGCTGGAAGACAGAAGTCAGGAGCAGACTTCAGACTTCAGACTTCAGACTTCGAACTTTCACGCTCCGAAGGAGCTTCCACAGCCGCAGGTCGATTTCGCGTTCGGATTGTTGAACACGAAGCCTTTGCTGATCAAGTTCGTGTCGTAATCGAGCACGGTGCCGTTGAGAAACAGAAGGCTCTTCTTGTCGACGTAAATCGTCGCGCCTTCCGGCCCCTCGAACACTTCGTCGCCCAGCCGCGGCTGCTTCTCCCAGGCAAACGTATAGCTCAGCCCGGAACATCCGCCGCCCTTCACGCCGACGCGCAGTCCGCCCTCGTCGAGGCCCTGCCTGGCCATCAACGTGCGGATCTTGCGCGCGGCGCCCTCGCTGATCTGGATCATGTTATGCCGTCGGCTGGACTTCTTTTGCCGCCGACGCGCTGGTCGCGCTCTGCTTCTTCTTGTAGTCCGCGATGGCCGCCTTGATGGCGTCCTCCGCGAGCACCGAACAATGAATCTTCACCGGCGGCAGGCTCAGCTCGGCGACGATGTCGGTGTTCTTGATCGCCATCGCCTGGTCGACGGTCCTGCCCTTGAGCCATTCGGTCGCCAGGCTCGAGCTCGCAATCGCCGAGCCGCACCCGAATGTCTTGAACTTCGCATCGTCGATGACGCCGGTCTCGGGGTTCACCTTGACCTGCAGCTTCATCACGTCGCCGCATTCCGGCGCGCCGACAAGGCCGGTGCCGACGTTCGGATCGTCTTTCGGCATCGAGCCGACATTGCGCGGATTCTCGTAGTGGTCGATGACCTTGGTTGAGTAAGCCATTTGTCCTCTTCAGCAGCCTTGAAGGGCTGCGCTACCGTAATGCAGGCCTCGGCCGCCTGTTAATGTCCCTCGGTCTGCCATACCATCGTGGACAGATCGACACCCTCTCTGGCGAGCTCGTACAGCGGCGACATATCGCGCAGCTTGGTGACGACCGCCGTCAGCTTGTCGGCGACGTAATCCACTTCCTCCTTCGTCGACCACCGCCCGAGACCGAACCGGATCGATGAGTGCGCGAGGTCGTCGCCCGCGCCGAGCGCCTTGAGCACGTAGGACGGCTCGAGGCTCGCCGACGTGCAGGCGGACCCCGACGAAACCGCCACGTCGTTGATCCCCATCAGCAGCGACTCGCCTTCGACGTACGCGAAGCTGATGTTCAGGTTGTGCGGCAGCCGGTGCTCCATCGACCCGTTGATGTAGAGCTCGTCCAGCTGATTGTGCAGCTTCTCGTTCAGGTAGTCGCGCAGCTTGCGGAGGCGTTCGCTCTCGGTCGCCATATCCTGCCTGCAGATCTCGGCGGCCTTGCCGAAGCCGACGATGCCCGGAACGTTGAGCGTGCCCGAGCGCATGCCGCGCTCGTGCCCGCCACCGTCGATGATCGGCGAGAGCAGCACGCGCGGGTTGCGGCGCCGCACGTAGAGCGCGCCGACGCCCTTCGGCCCGTACATCTTGTGCGCGCTGATCGATGCCATGTCGACCTTCAGGTCGTTCACGTTGAACGGCAGCTTGCCCACCATCTGCACCGCGTCGGTGTGGAAGAGGATGCCCTTCTCCTTCGCGATCGCGCCAATCTCGGCGATCGGCTGGATGACGCCGATCTCGTTGTTCGCCGCCATGATCGTGATGAGGATCGTCTGGTCGCTGATCGCGGCCTTCAGCTCGTCGAGGCTGATCCGTCCGTCCTTCTGCACCGCCAGATACGTGACGCGGTAGCCGTCCTTCTCGAGCCGCTTGCACGTATCGATGATCGCCTTGTGCTCGGTGACCGCCGTGATGATGTGGTTGCCCTTCTCGCGGTACATCTCGGCGACGCCCTTGATCGCCAGATTGTCCGACTCGGTCGCGCCGCTCGTGATGACAATCTCCTTCGGGTTCGCCCCGATGAGATCGGCGACCTGCTTGCGCGCCTTCTCGACGGCTTCTTCGGCCTCCCACCCGAACGGATGGTTGCGGCTCGCGGCGTTGCCGAAACGCGTCGTGAAATACGGCAGCATCGCCTCGACCACGCGGGGGTCCACCGGCGTCGTCGCGTGATAGTCCATGTAGATCGGAAGTTTTATCGCCATCGTTTATGCGTGTGAAGAACCGCGGGACGCGCGGGCGCCGGGGGCGGGACATCCGCCGCCAGTTCCGCGAGCGTGCACTCTCCAAGCGCGGTCAGAATCCGTTCGCGCACGCGCCACAGCGGGTCGCGCACGTTACATTTCGAGAACTGCTCGCACTGGCCGTCGTCAGTGGAGCAGGCGGTCACCGTCACCGGACCGTCGATTGCCTGAATGACGTCCGCGACCGAAATCTGGACAGGCATTCGGGCGAGCTGATACCCGCCGCGCGTCCCCTGCTGCGATGCCAGGAGCCCTCCTCGAACGAGGCGCTGGAGCACTTTGGCCATCAATTCGATGGGAATGTCGTATAACCCCGCGATTTCGCGAGCGCTCGACGACCCGCTGTCTCCGTGCAGCGCCAGATGTTTCATGGCGATCAGCGCGTAATCGGCCCGTTTGGACAGTCTCAGCATAGAAATCCGACCGAGTTGGTCCGAGTTCTGAGTTTAATACTTAGGCTGACTGGGGTCAACCTTTTCAACCCAATCGAGAATCCCCCCTTTCAGGTTGAGCACCCTCTTGAACCCGACGGATCGGAGGAAATCGGCGGCTTTCGCGCTGCGAGTGCCCATTTTGCAGTGGACGACGATCTCGTCGTTCGGGTCCAGCTCGTTCTGGCGCTTCGGGACGTCCCCCAGCGGGATCAGGACGGAACCCGGAATGCGGTTGATTTGATACTCGTTCGGCTCGCGAACGTCGACGATCCTCAACGCGTCGCCACGGTCGAGCCGCTGCTTGAGCTCGACGGAGGTGATTTCGGTCGCCTTGTTCACGGCGACAGGCTCCGGCGCGGCAGGCGTGATGCCGCAGAACTGCTCGTAATCGATGAGCTGCTTGATCGTGGCGTGGGTCCCGCAAACCGGGCAGTCCGGCTCCTTCCGCAGCTTCAGCTCGCGGAACTTCATGCGCAACGCGTCGAAGATGAGGAAACGCCCGATGAGCGGCTCGCCGACGTTCATGATCAACTTGAGCGCCTCGGTCGCCTGGATCACGCCGATGATTCCCGGCAGAACGCCGAGTACTCCGCCTTCGGCACAGCTCGGCACGAGCCCCGGCGGCGGCGGCTCCGGATACAGGCAGCGGTAGCAGGGGCCGCCTTTCGTCGCGAATACGGACGCCTGCCCCTCGAAACGGAAAATACTGCCGTACGCGTTCGGCTTGCCGAGCAGCACGCACGCGTCGTTCACGAGATAACGCGTCGGAAAATTGTCGGTGCCGTCGAGGATGACGTCGTACGGCTCGAACAGCTCGAGGGCATTCTGAGACGACAGCGCGATCTCGTGCGATTCAATCGTGACGTTCGGATTGAGCGCGTTCAGACGGTCTCTGGCCGACGCCAGCTTCGAACGGCCGACGTCCGGCGTCCCGTGCAGGATCTGGCGCTGCAGGTTGCTGAAGTCGACGACGTCGAAGTCCACCAGGCCGAGCGTGCCGACGCCGGCGGCGGCGAGATACATCGCCGCGGGCGAGCCGAGCCCGCCGGCGCCGATGCACAAGACCTTGGCGGCCTTCAGCTTGCGCTGACCCTCGACGCCCACCTCCGGCATGATCAGATGGCGGCTGTAGCGTTTGATCTCGTCATTGGTCAGCTCCGGCAACGAGGAAAGGGTGTACGCCCCCTTTTCCGCGACGGCCGCCGTGGAAAAGGGGCCGTACCCCTTTTCCTCGCCGACGCCGCCGGCCACCGACGGGATGATGCTGACCGTGTCGCTCGTCCCCACGGGCGTCTGCTCCTTCTGCAGATATCGAATGTCCTCGTCATTCACGTACACGTTGACGAAGCTGCGCAGCTTCCCCTGCTCGTTGTAGAGATGCGCCTTGAGACCGGCGTGCCTCTTCGTCAAGTCCGCCAGCAGCTCGCCCACGGTTGCGCCGGTGGCGTCAACCGCGTCCTGCTTATCCGTGTACGGCCTGAGCGGCGTCGGGATGAGAATTTTCGCCATGATGCAGACTGCCCTCTTGGAAGTTCGATCGATCGTCTTTCAGATACCAGACGGTCATGTCGCCTGCCGTGCCCGCCGCCACGGCCACGATCACGTACGCGAAGGTCGGCCACGCGTGATCGAGGTCGTACTGCGACGGCCGCGCCGGGTGATCGGGATGCGAGTGATAAAACCCGAGCAGCACGCCGCCGATCTCCCCCGCCCGGCGCTCCGCCTCGCGATAATCGGAGGGCCGTACCAGAAACCGCCGGCGCGGACCTTCCTCGGTGGTGTTCGGCAGCGCCACGATTTCGGTCACGTGGCCGGCGCGGCCCACCAGCGCTCCGCAGCACTCGTGCGGATACGTTTCCTGTCCATGCCGGCGGATGGCCTGATCGACGCCGGCGGTGATGGTCAGCCGGCGCTCACTCATCGACGGTCCAGAAGGTGGCGTTCAAGTATTTCTCCGCGCCGTCCGGAAACACGGTGACGATGACGCCCTGATCGAGACGCCTGGCGACGTCGAGCATCGCCGCGACGGCGGCGCCCGACGAGATGCCGGCCAGCAATCCTTCCTCGCGCGCCAGGCGCCGCACCATTCGATACGATCGCTCGGTGGAGATGCGGAGGTCCTCGTCCGCGAGCGTCGGATCGTAGATGCCCGGCACGATCGCCGACGCCATGTGCTTCAATCCCTCGAGCCCGTGGAACGCGGCGTCGGGCTGAAACGAGATCAGCTTGATTCCGGCGCTGAACTTCCGCAGCCGCCGTCCCGTGCCGACGAACGTGCCGCTCGTGCCCAGACCCGCCACGAAGTGCGTCAGACGTCCGCTCGTCTGCTCGATGATCTCCGGCGCCGTCGTGTCGTAGTGCGCACGCCAGTTTCCTTCGTTGTTGTACTGGTCCGGGTAGAAGTAGAGATCCGGGTCGGCCGCGTAAAGGCGACGCGCTTCGCGGATCGCGCCGTCGGTGCTCTCGAGCGGGTCGGTCAGGACGAGATCGGCGCCGAGCGCCCGCAGAATCAGCTTTCGTTCGGGGCTCGCGTTGTCAGGCAGGCATAATCTGACCTGGTAGCCGCGGGCCGCGCCGACCATCGCGAACGCGATGCCCGTGTTGCCGGACGTCGCGTCGAGAATCGTTCGGCCGGCCGTGAGCTGACCCGAGGCCTCACCGTCGAGAATCATTCGAGCCGCCGCGCGGTCCTTCACGGACCCACCCGGGTTCTGCCATTCGGCTTTCGCGTACAGCTCGACGCCCGGCGTCTCCCGCTCGAACTGGTGCAGCCGTACGAGCGGCGTGCGCCCGATCATGTCGAGGACGGAGGAACCGGGGGCCCGATTCAGAATCGATGAGGTGTCGGATGAAGGCATGTGGATATACGACCGAAGTAGTCCTGATTTTACCAACGTCGCGAACCCTGTCAAACTGGCCGGAATCCGTGCAAATCGAACCCGACACTACGATCCAACTCGGCGGCTGGCTGTTTCGCCATCGGACAGCTCTTCCGCTCCCCGTCGCCGTCGCGATCCTCGTGCTGCGTGTCGGCGAAGCGCCGCCATCGGCCCGTCTGGTGGCGGCCGGCATTGTCGTCACGGCGCTCGGCGAGCTGGTCCGTCTGTGGGGCGTGCATCACATCGGCGTCATCTCGCGCACGCGCAGCGAGCGACTCGGACCGCTCGTCGCCAGCGGCCCCTTCGCGATCCTGCGAAACCCGCTCTACGCCGGCAACATCGCCCTGTGGGTGGGTTTTGCGCTCGCCGCGCGTCTTGTCTGGCTGGCGCCCCTGATTCTGCTGCTGCTTGGCCTCCAGTATCACGCGATCGTGCGTTGGGAAGAGCGGCTGCTGGAATCGCGGCTTGGAGACGCTTACCGCGCCTACGCCACGCGTGTCCCGCGATGGTTGCCGACGCTTAAGCGCCGGCAACACCAAGGACACAAAGGCAACAAAGGACACAGAGGGAAAGAAGGCTTCTCTCTCACCGAGACGCTGTTCAGCGAACGCGGGACGCTGGTCGCCATAGCAGTCGGATACGCGCTGCTATGGCTCAAAGCTCAAGTCTGAAGTCTGAAGTCTGAAGTCTGAAGTTTGAAGTCTCATCTGAAGTCTGATCACCTCAGACTCGAGACTTCCAACTTCAGACTTTGCCAGAGATACCAGGAAGCCACCGACCGGTACGGCCGCCATGCCTCGCCGATCTTCAGAATCCGCCTGGCGTCCGGCCGCTTCCGCAGGCGATACAGCCGCTGAATGGCGTTGACGATCCCGAGATCGCCGGCCGGCAGCACGTCGGGCCGAT
>QHWJ01000185.1 GCA_003222535.1 Acidobacteriota bacterium
CGCGATGCCGTAGCCGTGAATGGCGCCGCCGGCGACGACTTGAAGGATCAGCAGGTCGAGCGTGCCCTGGGGGAGATCGGACTTGTCCGGCACCCTACACCTCGGTCTTCTACCTATACCGCACTATATGTAGAAGAGCAAGGCATGCCGGCGGTCGAAGAGGGCCGTCGCGGTGATGCTAGCCAGCATAGACGCCATAGCCAACAAGGCCGGCAAGGACCACGAGGCCGGCGCCGGCCACCTGGAATTCCCACGACCGCTCCAGGGAGACCCTCGCCATCATCCTCAACGCCTGTTTCGGTGCGCAGAAGCGAATCAGGCTCTTGATGAGGAGACACCAGCCCACCAGCGTCAGCGCGGCCGGTATCCCGGACCAGGTGTTATGAAACCCGATGATGAGGCCTGCCAGTGGCAGATTCAGCAACCCGTCCACGAAGGCGCCGGCTTCACCGTTGCCGCGCAGGAGGATGAAGAACTCCGCCCAGGCCTTGTGTTGCAAGATGTGCGAGAGACCGATGACTCCGAACAGAATCATGGCAAGGACTTCAACAGATCTCTCCATCCGCCAAGTCTAGCAGCCCGTGGTGAAAGTCCGGCGTCGCACCGAGGGAGGCGATGCGCCCGGCTGGGGCCCCCAGCGTGGCTGCCACGCTGGGGACCCCTGGCAAGGCGCGACGACCGAGAATATCAGGAATATTTGAGGGAGGAGCAACGCAGCCAGAACCGGGGTCCCCAACCCGGCAGCCGCGTTGGGGTGGAGAAGGGATGCAGCGCCGGCCGAATGCAGTCGGACTTTCACCACGGGCTGCTAGCCCTTCGGCGGTGAGTCGCGCGTCGCACCGTCTTCGCCGTGATCGATGTCCTGGCAAACACGATGGCCACGCCGTTGACGTCGCGTATCACGAATTCTCGAATGCCATACGGCTGATCCGTCGGCTCCATCGCGACGACCGCACCGCGACGGACGATTTCTCTGTGGTAGGCGTCGACATCCTTGACCCACTGAAACAAGTGGACGCCGCTTGGGTGTCCACTGTCTCTCACGAAGTGAATGGCGGAGTTGTCGCGCCACACCACCGCGTATCTCTCGTCGCCGAAATCCGGCGTGAACCCAAGCACATCACGATAGAACGCGGCTGTCGCCTCGACGTCCGCAACATGCAAGACCGGCGCGCCTTGAACGAACTGTGCAGGACTGGACGATGGCAATGCGGGCATGAGGCCGCTCCTGTTGTGGTGGAAGTCAGCGAGCCTGGAGCACCTTGGCGATCGCGGTGATGGTATTCCAGTTGCGGGTGGTGGCCGGGGCCCCGAAGAGCCGGTCGAACGTGCCAAGGTAGCCGATGACCTTCATGTGGCGCCGGTACACGCCGAAGACGAACTGTTTGTCCCTCGCGAGGATCTTCAGCAGCCACTTGCCGCTGGACGGAAGGGTCATCGGCGCCGGCGGCATCGACCGCGGGCGTCTGGACAGGACGCTCACGAACCGGACCAGGTCGGGTCGAACGGGCTGATCGGCGAAATGATTCGCGGACATCAGCCTGACGATGTCGCGGCCCTGACAGATCATGATCGCGGTATCAAAGGGCAGCCTCCGTGCCAGTTCGGCACGGAGTTGCGCGCGGGTGACCGGCCGCCGGATCACGAAGGTGCCCGCCGCGCCGATGTTGACGGCATCGAGGTGCTTCAGTTGTCTGGCGAGCGCGGCCGGCCGGAAGGTCCGGTGACCGCCGACGTTGACTCCTCTCAGAAGAACCACGAGTGCCACGCGTTTCCTCCTGCGACTACGGCTGCAGACGAAGGGTGTCGATGAGAGCCGAGAGCGCGGCCGGCTGCTGCCGTCGACTCGGGTAGTAGAGAAAATAGCCGGCGAACGGCGGACACCAGTCCTCGAGCACCCGGATCAGCGCGTCGCTCGCCAGGTGCGGCGCCGCCTGCGCTTCCAGCATGAACGCCAGCCCGACGCCGTCCACCGCCGCGCGAATCAGGATCTCCCCGTCGTCCACGATCAGCGGTCCGTTGACGGCGACGGCGAGCGACTGACGTCTTTTTCGAACTCCCATCGGTAGAGACCGGCGGATCCGTGACGAAAGTTGAGGCAGGTATGGCCGGTCAGATCGCGCGGCGACTTCGGCCTGGCATGCGCTGCGAAGTAGCTCGGGGATCCGGCGATCGCGGCCCGCTGATCGGGTGACACTGGGACCGCGATCATGTCGCGCTCGATGAACTCGCCGAAGTGAATGCCGGCGTCGAAGTGTCCCGCCACGAGGTCGAAGCGCCCCTCGTTGGTGGTGGTGACATCGAGCACGACGTCGGGGTAGTCGCGCGCGAACCGTCCCAGCTTCGGCGCGAGCACCATCGTCGCCGCCAGCGGCGACACACATAAGCGGACGCGTCCAGCCGGCTGGTCGCGCAGGCCGGACACCTGATCCAGCGCGCCTCGAATGTCGCCGAGAGCGGGGCGGAGCCGGGCGAGGAGCTGGTCTCCAGCTTCGGTCGGCGCGACGCTGCGCGTCGTCCTCGCGAGCAGGCGCACGCCAATCCGCTCTTCCAGCCCCCGGATCGCGTGGCTCAGGGCAGAGCTGGTGACGCCCAGTCGCTTGCCCGCCCGCGTAAAGCTCCGTTCTTCGGCGACGGCGAGAAAGGCGGACAGGACGCTGAGCTCGTCTCGCACCATTTGTGAATAGTACTCACAAACCCTTGTCGATTTTACAGACTACCCACACGCGCCGGCGGCCGCTACGCTGGTGGACATGCGGAAGCGGAAGCTCGGAAACAGCGATTTGGAATTACAGCAACGTATTGATTTGGACAAGCCACGGAGAGCACCGAGACACAGAGGCGCCCGACGCGGTCGGCCTGCACAGCAGGCCGAGTCGTGAGGCGCGCAAACCGCAAACGAACGACGGAGCCACTGTCCAGTGGTCGTTCGTTTGCTGTTTGCACGCCTCGCCCGCCGCTGCGCGGCGCCGCGTCGGGCGCGCAATTTGAAGCGTGTTCTGCTCTGTGTCTTTGTGTCTCTGTGCCAGATATGTCGTCGTATTTCTGAAATGGGACACCGATCGCCGTCACTAAATACCTCACCGTAATTGTGAAATCGAGTACTAAAAGGGCTAAGGGCTGATGGCGGCCCGGATGCGGCTGATGTCGCGAGGCGAGCGCGCGGCGCTCGCGTGTGTCGTGTGCGCCCTGGCCGCGGGGTACAGCGCCTACGCGCTGCTGAAGCATTGGCACTTCGACAGCTCGTACGATCTGGCGATCTACGATCAGGCGATCTGGCATCTGAGCCGCTTCGAGCGGCCGGCGAGCTCGATTCGCAGTCTGCCCAACGTGTTCGGCGATCATTTCCATCCGATCATCGCGCTGTTTGCGCCGCTTTACTGGGTGGCGCCGTTCCCCGAGACCCTGATCGTCGCGCAGGCGATCCTGCTCGCGGCGTCGGTCGTGCCGGTGTTCCTGTTCGCCCGCGACCGCCTGCCGTACGGCCCCGCGCTCGCCATGTGTCTCGCGTACGGCTTGTTCTGGGGGATGCAGCAGACGGCGATCTTCGACGTGCACGAAGCGGCGTTCGCTCCGCTCGCGGTGGGCCTGCTGCTCCTCGCGATGGAACGGCGGCGCCGGCTGTGGTTCTGGGCCGCGGCGGCGGTCGTGCTCGCGGTGAAAGAGGATCTCGCGCCGTTCCTGGTCTTCGTGGGCGGCTACCTGTTCGTCCGGGGCGAGCGCCGGACGGGCGGGATCCTGCTGGCGGGCAGCCTGGTGGCGTTCGTCGCGGAGGTCGCGGTCGTGATACCGGCGGCAAGCGTCGCGGGCGAGTACGGGTACGGCAGCGCGTACGCCGACGTGTGGCGGCAGCCGTGGCTGGTGCCCGTGAAGCTGGTGACGCCGCCAGTCAAGATGCTGACGGCGTTTCTCTGGGTCGCGCCGTTTGCGCTGCTGCCGCTCGCGTCGCCGCTGAGCCTGCTGCTGGCGCCGTTTGCGCCCGAGCGCTTTCTCTCCTCCAGCGTCAACCACTGGGGCACGATTTATCACTACTCGGCCCCGCTGGCGCCGATCGTCGCGATGAGCGCGGCCGACGGGCTCGCGCGGATCGGCCGCCGGATCTCCGATCAAACGACACGGCGCCGGACGATCGCGATCATGGCGGGCGTCTCAGTCCTGCTGGCGTCCCTGCTGCCGGGACATCAGCCGCTGTGGCGGTTGTTCTCCTCGAGGCCCTACCTGTTTGACGCGATCGATCGCACGGGACCCGACGCGATCGGTGTCGTGCCGCCAGACGCATCGGTTGTTGCGCAGACCGCCGTGGCGCCCCACATGGCACATCGGCACGATCTGTTCAGGCTCGATCCGGAAGGGCGCGACGCGGACTACGTGATCGCCGTGCCGGATCGCAGCCCCTGGCCCAACCTGACGGCCGCCGACGTCCGCGCGCTCCTCGACGAGCGGCGGCGGCGCGGATACGCCGTCATCTTCGAGCGCGATGGCTGGGTCGTGCTCCGCCGCGGCGGTCGATGAGAGCGGACCGGGCATCACAGCGCGGAATCAGCGATTTCACGGCTTGACTCCCTCGCGATACAGACGCAGCTGCTCACGGATCTGTGCCGTCAGCGCGCTCTTGCCGGCGGCGAGCGACTGTTCCTCGGCAGTCGTCGCGGCGCGGATGGCCTCGTCCAATCGCCGGGTCGACGCGTACGCCCGCGCCAGGTTGAAATGCGCCTCCGGGTATGCCGGTCGCAGGCGGATCGCCTGCTGGAGGTACGGGATCGACAGCACGGCCTCGTCGAACGCCAGAAGGACAGCGCCGAGATTGTTGTGTGCTTCGGCATTCGCGGGACCGGACTGCACGGCGCTCTCGTACTCGCGCCGCGCCTCGACGAGCCGGCGTTGCGCGACGCGCAGCGTGCCGAGATTGTTGTGCGCGACCGAGTACGCCGGATCGATCCGCACCGCGGCTTCGTACTCCCGCGCCGCGTCGTCCACCCTGCGCGATCCTTCGAGCGCCACGGCCACGTTGTAGTGCGCGACGGCCGATCCCGGCTGCAGGCGACGGACGACGTCGAAGTGCCGCAGCGCCGACTCGGGCTGTCCGAGCTCGAGATACAGCGCGGCCGCGTCATTTCGCAGATCGGCATAGTCGGGCTGACGCAGGATCAGCGTCTCGCAGCCGACCACGTCTTCGAGCGCCATCTTGCGGCGAACGTCGCGAACCAGCTGGGCGCGATCCTGTTCGGACCGCGTCATCACCTGGATCCACACGTCCGCCATCTCGTCCGACGATCGCCAGCCCCACGAGACCCGCGCCGGCGGACGATCGGGATTGCGGGGGTTGGCAGTTGAAGTCCCACTGCTCAATCCGAATGAGCGGGCGGCGGGCCCCGCCCGGCTGTGTCGCCCACGCATTGACCTCGCGCGCGCGATAGTGCGCGTGCGGCTGGATCGCCTGGACCTCGGCATCCACCGGCAGCACGTACGAATCTGACACGCGGTACCGTCCCGCTCCCGGCGGGATATCGAGGTCCTGACGGCCAAGTCGCAGAATCGCCGGAAGCCGTGTGGGCGGAACCGTGGTGAGATACAAGCCAATCGACGGTTGAATCCGCTCGGTGCGGCCGGTCGGCCGGAAGTGGAGCTGAACCACCAGATCGTTTCCGGCATCGAGACGCCAGGCGAGCCCATCCGGCGCGAGGGAGGACGTCTGTCCGGGCGTCCAGCCCAGGAAGTGACCGTCCGGATAGTCCGCGGAATGCAGCACCACGCCCTCGTAGCCTGGGGCGGGATCCCCTTCGTCGAGCCGTCTCGATGCCGTCGTGGCATCGACGCGGATGTTCGCGTGGTGAACCGCGGCATGGCCCGGCTGGAATTCGAGCCCGCGCACGTACGACGTTCCGGCGCCGGGGACCGTGACGACGAAATTGCGGAACACGTCGGGGCCGCCGGCGGGCAGCGTGTAGGCGGGAAGCGTCAGGATCACATCCGGCGTTCCGAGCTGCCAGCCGCCGCTCCTCGGCGGCGGCGGGAGGTCGGCGGCATCCCCTTCCGCCGTACCTGTTCCGACCCAGCGATCGATCAGGTCAATCTCGGCCTCGCTCAACCGCCGCTCGCCGATGAACGCGCCAAACCCATCTTCGGGCTTCCAGGGCGGCATGTACCGGCTCCTGGTGACGGCCGCGATCTGCGTCGCCCTCTTTTTGACCTCGGCATAGGTGACGAGGCTGAACGGCGCCGGTCCGTCCGCGCGATGGCACCCGGCGCAGCGGTGGTAGAGCACCGGCGCGATGTCCCTGGCAAAGGTGGGCGGCGCGTCGAGAGCGGCTGGCCTCCGGTGCTCCGCGAGGAGGAGGACCGCCAAGGAGGAAAGCGTCAGGATCGCGCCGAGGCAGACCAGCCGCTTCATGATTTTGGATTCGGTTCCGCGGAAGGCGCAAGTATATCGCCGCGGCGCTTGACGTGCGGATCGCCGCAGCGTATTTTCGGGCCACCTCATAGCCGGTCCGCCCTTCTCTTTTCGCTTCGAGCCGGTTTCAAGGCCTATAGGGCGACCTTCAGGGTCGCCGATAGACGAACGTAGGGCGACGCTTTAGGGTCGCCGATAGACGAAACGTAGGGCGACACTTATAGGGTCGCCGTATGTCGTGCCGTTCGCGGCGTGCGGTCATTCAGGAGGGCTTATGCGTGGGATGGCGAGCGGAGTGGCGGCGCTGGCATTTGCAATCGTGGTGTCGCTCCCAGCGACTGCCCTGGCGCAGACGAGCGGGATCGCCGGTGTGGTGAAAGACACGAGCGGCGCCGTGATGCCCGGCGTCACGGTCGAAGCAACGAGCCCGGCGCTCATCGAACGCGTGCGAACGGTCACGACCGATTCGCAGGGGCAATACAAGATCCTGGACCTGCGGCCCGGCACCTACATGGTCTCCTTCATCCTCCCTGGCTTTTCGACGGTCAAGCGCGAAGGGATCGAGCTCCCGGCCACCTTCACCGCCACGGTGAATGCCGACCTGCGCGTCGGCGCGCTCGAGGAAACGGTCACCGTCACCGGCGCCAGCCCGGTCGTCGACACGCAGAACGTCATCAGACGTCAGGTCGTGTCGAAGGACACCATCGACGCGATGCCCACGTCGAAGAACTGGTCCACGATCGGCGTGATGACCATCGGCGTCAGCAGCAATCAGAACGACGTCGGCGGATCGGCCGGGGAGCACCAGAATCAGTTGAAGGCGCACGGCGGGTCGTTCAACGATCGATTGGTCCAGCTCGACGGGCTCATGAACGCCAATATGGCGTGCAACTACGCGTGCACCGGCCTGTCGACGAACGACGCGTCGACCCAGGAACTGAGCTACGAGTTCGGCGCCATCTCGGCTGAAGTGGCTGGTGGCGGTGTGCGCGTCAACATCATTCCCAAGGACGGCGGCAACCGGTTCAGCGGATCAGCGTTCCTCAATTTCGCGAACGACAAATTGCAGGGCAACAATGTCGACGACACGCTGCGGGGACAGAGCGTGCTCACCGCCGACAGCATCCTGAAGATCTACGATGCGAGCGGCGCGCTGGGCGGTCCGCTGATGAAAGACAAATTGTGGTTCTTTACGGCCCACCGTTATTGGGGCTACGAGCAGATCCGGACGAACACGTTTTACGAAAAGGACCAGTCGATGTTCGTCTTCACCCCCGATTTCACGCGGCCCGGGACCGAAACTCAGCGCAACGTGAGCGATGACATCCGCCTGACGTGGCAGATGAGCGCGAAGAACAAGCTGTCGGGATACTTCAGCATCGGGCCGCGCAAGACGGAGCATTGGACGCTCGGCAGCACGCTGCAGCCCGACGCCTCGAATCTCCAGAACCTGCCGAAGAACAACTTCGGCACGGTGACGTTCCGTTCAACCTTGTCGTCGAAAGCGCTGTTCGAGGCGGCGATGGGCCGGATGGAGGAGACCTGGACCCGGGAGCCGGTGGAGGATTCGGCGACCTCGCACGGCTATCCCGTGACGGAGCAGACGACCGGGATCAGCTTCCGCGCGTACCCCAACACTTTCTCGAGCAATTACACGGCGCTGCGCTCGTATCGCAGCTCGCTCACCTATGTCACCGGGTCGCACGCCTTCAAGGCCGGCATGACGCTGCAGGAAGGCCCGGCCGATACGGACGTCTATACCAACAAGGACACCTTCCTGACCGTGCGAAACGGACTGCCCTTCCAGGTGTCGGTGCGGACGACGCCTTACACGACGCACGAACGGCTGGTCGCGGACCTCGGCGTCTACGGACAGGACACGTGGACCATCAAACGGCTGACGGTGAACGCGGGCCTTCGATGGGATTACTTGAACAACAAGGTCCTCGCGCAGGATGCTCCGGGCGGAACGTGGATTGGGCCGCGGCACTTCGAGCCGCTGAACGATGTGCCGGATTTCAAGGATCTGTCGCCGAGGATTGGAATAGCCTACGACTTGTTCGGCAATGGCAAGACGGCGGTGAAAGGAACGATCAGCCGGTACGTGCAGACGTCAACAGTGGGTTTCGCGCGATTGCTCAACCCGCTCAACACGTCCGTCAACACCGCAACGCGGGCGTGGAACGATGCCGTTGCCCTGGGAGGGAACGGCGACGGGATCCCGCAGCTCTCAGAGCTTGGCGCGCTCAGCAACAACGCCTTCGGGCAGGTGAACGTCGCGACGCGCTACGACCCCGGGACGATCCACGGCTTCGACCGGCGTCGCAACAACTGGGAGGTCTCGACGACGATCTCGCACGAGTTGTTGTCACGCGTCGCCGCCGAGGTGTCGTACTTCCGCCGCGCGCAGGGGCACTTCACGACCACCGACAACCTGGACGTCGCGCCGGGCGACTTCCAGCAGTACTGCGTCACCGCGCCGAAAGATTCCCGCCTGCCGGACGGCGGCGGCAATCAGATCTGCGGCCTCTACGACATCGTCCCCGCGAAGTTCGGCATCGCGACCAACAACGTGGTGACCTTCGTGGATAACTATGGAAAGCAGACCGAGGTGTTCAACGGGGTCGATGTCGCCATCAACGCGCGGCTCCGGGCGGATCTCTTCGTCACCGGCGGGTTTGCGACCGGCAACACGCACTTCAACGTGTGCGATGCGTTCGTGGACAACCCGCGGACCGGCTTCGGCCTGTCCGTAGCGGCGGCAGGGGCGGGGACCGCGCCCGCTCCCGGCACCGGGTCGGTCTTCTCGTACTGTGACTTCGACACCAGCTGGCTCTCGCAAGCCAAGGCCACGGGCACCTACACGCTGCCGTGGCAGCAGATCCAGATCGGCGGCGTCCTGCAGAATCTGCCTGGCCAGCAGATTACCGCGCAGTGGAACGTCACGCAGGCCGACGCGGCGGCCGGGACGCTCGGTCGCGCGCTGTCCGGCGGCGCGAACACGTCGCGCGTGGTGCCGCTCATCAAACCGGGAACGATGTACACGCCGCGCCGGACGCAGGTCGATCTCCGGTTCGGAAAGAACTTCCGCTTGCGCGGGTCGCAGAAGCTGCAGGTGATGGCCGACGTCTTCAACGCCTTCAACTCCAACGCGGCCGTCGGCGCCACGTCCAACGCGGGCGAGCCGCCGGCGGCCATCAACACGACCTATGGGTCCGCGTGGCTCAAGCCGTTGAACATCCTGCAGGCCCGGTATGTGAAATTCGGCGCGCAGATCACCTTTTAACCGCCGATTAACGACCGGACGCGTCGCCTGCGGCGGGCCACCACGAAAGCACGAGAATCACGAAGACGCACGCAGAAGATTAGCGGGCATGTTTTCTCACAACAACGGCGACGGCACCTTCAACGACAATGTGTTCGCGGCCCCAGTTCCCGCCCGGTACACCGTAGCGCGAAGGTGGACAAGCCGACTCAAACATGCGGTCGCCGGGCCTCGGAACGGGACTATACTGCGTTCCCGCAGGAGGTCGCGTGCATGCATGGCACCCAAGTGAGGCGTTCTTTCTCGTCCATCGTGGCGCTGACCCTGACTTTGTCCGGAGCCGCTGGGCGGGCTCAGCAGACGCCGAATCCGGGTGACCCCGTCCGCGACACGCTGCCCAACGAACCGCAAATCTTTGGTAGCGCGACGCAGAAATTTCGCGTTGTGGCGACGAAGGGTCTGTCTCGGCCTTTTGCCCTGGCGTTTCTGCCCAATGGCGACATGCTGATCACTGAGCGCGCGGGCCGCCTTCGGATCGTTCGCAGTGGTGTGCTGGACCCTCAGCCGATCACAGGCATCCCCGCCGTTCTTGATTTGCGGCTCAAAGGCCTTCAGGATGTCGCAGTACACCCGCGCTTTGCCGAAAACCAGCTGGTGTATTTCACTTACTACAAACCCAAGCCAGGGGAGAAAGACGTCGCGACGGCGGCCCTCGCCCGCGGCCGTTTCGACGGCGGCCACGCTCTTGCGGACGTACGGGACATCTTTGTTGCGGAGGCCTGGTGCGCCACGCCCTCTGCGTCTCGGATCGCATTCGCCCCCGACGGAAAGATTTTCATGAGTGTCGGCGTTCCAATCCGAGGGCGGGCCGGTACCGCACAACCAGAGGATTCACAAAACCCGGCTAGCCATGTCGGCAAAGTGCTTCGCCTCAATGAAGATGGGAGTGCGCCGCCGGACAATCCGTTCTCCGGCCGGCCCGACTACCGGCCCGAGGTCTACGCTCTGGGGATTCGGAACATCCTCGGGCTGGTCATTCATCCTCAGACGGGCGAGCTTTGGGAACACGAGAACGGCCCTATGGGCGGCGACGAAATCAACATCGTCAAACCGGGTCGCAACTACGGATGGCCGGTCGTTTCGTATGGGCGGGCGTACAGCGGCGACCTCACCGGCGATAGTTCCGGTCCAACGACAGATCAGCATTCCGCGCCGGGCATGGAAGAGCCGTTCATGATTTGGGTGCCATCCATCGCGATCTCCGGCATGGCGTTTTACACAGGCGACCAGTTCAAGGCGTGGAAAGGAAACATCTTCGTAGGCGGCCGGCGCGGCACACAAATTCAACGCATCGTCTTGAACGCCAGGGGATTGCCCATCCTTCGCGAGACGCTGCTGGTCGAGCTCAAACAACGGATCGCCGAGGTCAGGCAAGGACCTGACAGCCTGCTGTATCTGCTCACCGATGAAATGGCAGGAGCCCTCTTGAAGATTGAGCCGGTACCGGCCGAAGGACCGACTGCCGCGGGAAGTGTGCCGAGGCAGTGAACAGTGGGGACTGGGGACTACATCTGGTCGAGCGGCGCCGTTCACGCGCGCGCGGTCGTCAAACCGCGATCACTTACGGGATGGTTCTAGAGCTGGTGACGAAGTCGGCGGTCCACTCGTGAGGTCCCCAGAGAATGACGAGGCGCCCGCGGGCGGCGCCATCTGGCACGATCGCGACCGCGAACGGTCGCGCGGCTGCATGCCCGTCGGAGTGGGACAATTCAATTTCAGCCGCATCGAATTTCGGATCATGCTGCGACCCCCACGCGTCGGGTTCGTTGTTGAACACGAGCCGCCATCCGGAGCCGACTCTCTTCAGCCACACACCGTAGGACCCGGGGAAGCCAGCCACCTGGTTGCCGGTCGCGATCAAGGCTTTCCCAAACTGCAGTGGCACTTCGGTTCTCAATCGCGGCACGGACGACTCGGTCAGCATTACGATCGCGCCGTCGGGCGTCTGCATCAGGCGGGCGAAATCCGGGCCGTCGACACCCAGGCCCCGGCTGGTGTTCGGATTTCCATCCGTGCGGTCGGAGCGCGCAAAGGTCCGCTGAAAGGAGACGCTCATGCGCGGTCCCTTCGGCAGCACCAATGCGGTTTCATTCCTCTGCGCGAGGAGCCGGGCACGGGACAAGGCACTGGTGTCGTCGTCGTGCCTGCGGCTGGTCGTGACGTTGACCCCGCGGTTTTCTTCAGTGCGCCGCCGTGACGGATTGGTGAACAGTACGTCGGCGGTCGCCTGGTAATCGCCCCACCGCAGAACCAGGCGACCGACAATACTGTCCTCTGGAATCAGGGCCGCCACGAGATTCGGCGAGGCGGGGGCTGCTGCTTGACGGGACAACGGGATTTGACCCACGAGGCCCTTGTCCGCATCGGTGACCTGCAGCTGCCAGCCGTTGTTCGCTCCCTCCAACCACAGGTCGTATTGAATCACCGCTGGCCCTTGTCCAGGGGCAACGGTGCTCTGCGGTCCGGCGGGCGTTTGCAGCTGTTGCGGCGGTCCGGCAAGATCGATCGACGCGACGCGTAGTGATCCAGTCGTGTCGAGCTGTCCCACACGCACGCGGGCAGAGGCTGCGCCGGTCGTGGCCGACAACAGGCCCTTGTGGACCGCGTCGCTCGCCTTGAGGTCTGGCGCGTACGCCAAGGTGGCCGTCCGTCCGCCCAGTGATAGCTCGGATCGAAGCAGCCCGTCACCCTTAGGTTGTCCCAGCGGCGCCTGTTCGGTCGCGACCCCGGCGATGAGGATCAACAGAAAGACGCTTACCGCGACAGTCTGCAGGCGGTGTTGCGCGGGCACATCACACCTCCGGATCCCTGTCGATAGAGAGATTCAGGCGAGCGATTTGAAAATAGAGCGGTTCGACGTCTTGCTCGCTATTCGCTGAGCGAGCGCGCGGGCCGGCCGTTCGGAGGGCCGGCGCGCTCGGTTCGCGCCTACTCCTGCTGCTGTTGCAACGGGGTCGGAACCTCTTGGCCGGGCTCGAGCTCCGCATAGCTGACGAACCCAAGCATCATTTCGTCCTGAGTGCGCGGGCCGTTACGAATCGTGAGGTTCGGATTGAACCCGCGCTTCGCCCCGCGATCGGCCGAGTTATCGAACAGCATCTCGACGTCGATACGGGTTCCCTTCGGCAGCAGCTTCGGCTGTTTGTACTTGTAAGTGATCTGCCATCCCTGATCGTAGCGCGGCACGTCGAGCAGCACTTCCTTGCGGCCATCGGGATACGTCGCCGTATATCGAGCTGCCGTCGCGCGCAGGTGCGCATGCGGCCAATAGGCCAGATACAAGGTGTCCTTCTTCAGCGTCTCCGCCGCTCCGATGCGGTAGTTCACTTTGTGCGGCGGGATTTCAAACCCGGTGGTGCCGATCGACTTGCTGTGCACCTTGTACGTGACCGGTCCTTTGGCGAAGTAGAACCCGACCTCGGCCTGGTTCCAGTACCCCGTCCCGGCACCGGCCTGTTTGTAATAGTGCATGTTGAAGGTGATCGTCGACCCCTTCTTCAGTTCCATGCCGAAGCCTTCCGGCAACAGGGCCGGCTCGGCGCCTCCGGCGATGCAACCCATCGACAGACCAGCCGCTCCTTCGCCCTCGGCATCGTCGGCCGGGTTTTCCACGAACCCTGGCGGCCGAAGGCCTCCGCACATGTGGTGAACCGTGTCTTTCCCCGCGACGTAAGTACCCGCGCGGAATTCCCATGCCCGTACCAAGACGTCCTGCGGCAGCTGCTCTTCGGTGATTTTCGTATGGAAGGTCCCCTGGACGTCTTGCGCGTCATCCGTCACGAAATACGGCTGCGGCATCTTGACGATCAAGTCCGGCGTGCCGAGCGAGTAGCCACCGCTCTCCGCCTCTGTATTCGGCGGCGCCACGGGCGCCTTCGACAGGTCGCCGCCAGGGGCGCCCGCATCGACCCATGCCACGATCGTCTCGATTTCCTTATCAGTGAGGCCCCGCTCGTTCGAGAAGACCCCCTTCGGCGCATCGGCAAACCATGGCGGCATCTCGCGGGCCTTCACCTTCCTCGCGATCGCGCGAGCCCACGGGCGCGTCTCTTCGTACGTCGTCAAGGACATCGGAGCCACCAGGCTGCCGATGTTCTTGCCCGCCGGCTTATGACAGGATATGCAGTTGGCCTGCAGAATCGGCGCGACGTGCTCGGAGTACGTCACTCTCTTGTCGGCGGCGTACCCCGGCTGTGCCATCACCAGCACGCCCCCGAGTACAGCGGCGAGTGCAGACATTCGTGGCTGGAGTTTCATATCGGCCGTTCCTTGAATGGCAAACGCGATCCAACTCCCAGGCTCGGTGGGACACTCGAACCGCGGCCTGAACACTCAACGGTTAGCATGCGACTGTCCACGACATATAGTCAACCAATTTTGCTCCCGAATTATCGAGGAGGAGCTCCTCCCTCCGTTCGCCTAGGCAGTCATCGCCACCTCATTTTTCTGGGCTTCGTTGCACGTTTCGGGCAAAATAAGAGCTCCCTTGAGTGTCTCAGAAGGAGTGTGCGCGATGGAGGCTGGAAAGACTGTCGGCTTGGGATTCCGCATCGGGACAGCGTGGCTGCTCGCCGCGCTGGTGGCCCTGGTGATGCCGTTCGGCCTCAGCGCCGCACCGGCCGGAGTGCCGGCCGAAGTGACTTTCACCAGGGATATCGCGCCAATTGTGCAGCGGAGCTGCGAGAACTGCCATCGGCCGGGCGGCGTGGCGCCGATGTCGCTCGCGACCTACGAGGACGCGCGGCCGTGGGCCCGAGCGATGAAAACGCGCACGAGCATCGGCCCGAAGGCGGGGGTCATGCCGCCCTGGTACGTCGAGAAGAACATCGGGATCCAGAAATTCCACAACGATCCGTCGCTGAGCGACGACGAGATCGCCACGATTGCGAAGTGGGCTGACAGCGGCGCGCCGCGCGGGAACCCGGCCGACATGCCGCCGCCGAAGCAATACATCGACAACGCCGCATGGGCCATCGGCGCCCCGGACCTCATCGTCAAGATGCAAGAGATCGAGGTGAAGGCCACTGCGCCCGACTGGTGGGGCGAGGTCCCGAGCGTCCCGACGGGGCTCACCGAAGATCGCTATGTGGCCGCGCTCGAGATCAAGGAAGTCAACGACGTCGATTCCCACGCCGGAAGCGGCAGGGCCACGGTCGGCGGACGGTTCGTGTTTCACCACATGATCTGGAGGACGCAGGTTCTCGACGGCAAGTCCGACCAGGAGCAGGATCCGCTCGCAATCTTCAATGACGAAGAGGCCGTGAACTGGCCGGTCCACGAAGTGGGCCGCAACGCGGACTTCTTCGACCCGAAGTCGGCGCGGCTCCTCAAGGCGGGTTCGAGCGTCGTGTCCGATTCGGTCCATCTCCACTCGAACGGGCGTGATACCAGGGCTCACCTCGAGATCGGATTCAAGCTGATGCCGAAAGGCTACGTGCCGACGTACAAGCGCGCGATCTTCGGACTCGGCAATGGCGTCGACATTGATATCAAGGCGATGGAAGCCAACCAGCAGCTCCACGCGTACACCGTGCTTCAGCAGCACACCAAGATCATCTCGTTCGAGCCGCACCTGCACGCGCCCGGCGCGCGTATGTGCCTGGAAGCGATCTGGGGCTACACCATCCAGACGCTGAACTGCGTCGGGTACGATCACAACTGGGTTCGAGGGTACGACTACACGGACGAATCCGCGCCGCTGCTCCCGAAGGGCACCATCCTCCACATCGTCGGATTCATGGACAACTCGCCGTCGAACAAGAACATCCCCGATCCGAGAAACTGGCAGGGATCGGGCAATCGGTCCGTGGCCAACATGTTCATCGACCTGGGAATCCGCGTCGCGCTCACCGACGACCAGTTCCAGGAGGAGATGGCGAAACGGCGTGAGAAGCTCCACCTGACGAAGAACGACGTCGTCATCGGCTGTCCGCTCTGCCTCGTCACGCCTGTCCCGGCGCCGGCAAAAGCGTCGGGAGGACAGCAGCAGTGAACGGCGGGCGAACGCGAGAGCACCGGGTAATGCGAGAACACCGGGCAATACAGCCACAGAGAGACGCGAAGACACAGAGGGATCCTTTTAACAGGAGATCAGAAGAGGGTGTGAAACCACGTACAACGCAGAAACCGCTGAACCCGCAGAGAAAAATGCTTACGGTTTTTCTGCGTGCTCTGCGAGTTCTGCGTTCAGTGCCGTGTTTCTTCACAAGCTCAGAAGGCCAGGTGGTTCTCTCTTGAAGAACAGCACCACCCCTGAGCTCTTCGTCTCCTGTTCAAAATATCTCCGTGTCTCTGTGTCTCCGTGGCTGCTCCTCTCTGTGTTCTCCGCCTTCTCCGTGGTCTCCGTCGCCCAGTCGCTGACGTACACGAAGGGCCAGAATATCGCGCCGGCCTACGAAGGGTGGGAGCAAGGTGCCGATGGCACGCGCTATTTCCTCTTCGGGTACATGAACCGGAACTGGGAAGAGGAGATCGACGTCCCCATCGGTCCGGACAACACGTTCAACGTCGGTGGGGCCGATCAGGGGCAGCCCACGCATTTCCTCCCGCGCCGCAACCGGTTTGTCTTTCGCGTGAATGTGCCGAACGGGTTCGGCGAGAAGGACGAGTTAATCTGGACGCTCACGTCCCACGGGAAAACGGAGAAGGCGTACGCGACCCTCAGATACGATTACGTGGTCGACGACGTCGTCAAGGCTTCCGAAACGGGTGCGCTGGGCGCCGGCACGAGCAGTCCGGAAGTGCGGGCGAACAAACCGCCGACGGTCAGGATCCAGGAGGTCGCGTCGCGAAGCGTGAGGGTCGGCGAGCCGGTGACGCTGGTTTCCGAGGTGAAAGACGACGGCATCCCGAAGCCGCGCGATCTGTCGCGTGTGGCAGCGGCCCAGGCTCGCGCCGCGGAGCAGTCGACGACGACGACGGCCACATCGCCCAGAAACCCGGCGATGTCTCCGCCGACCAGAATCACTGTCGGCAAGAGTCGCGGGCTGCACGTGTCGTGGTTCGTCTACCGCGGCGCCGGAAGAGTGACCTTCGATCCCCCGCAGGTCAAGGCGTGGGAAGACACACGGGCGGGCGCGAATTCCCCGTGGGCGCCCCTCTGGGCCGCGCCCAAGCTTCCGGCGGACGGGAAGCAGCCGGTTCAGGTGACGTTCAGCGAGCCGGGCACCTACGTGCTCCGCTGCCGCGCGGACGACGGCGCCCTCGTAGCGGACGAGGACGTCACGATCGTCGTGATTCGCTGATCAACCACTCCAACCTCGATCCCGAGCTCGTGTGATCCGTGTCGCACCATCCGGTCGGCAAGCGAGGCCTCAAAATGATACCCAAACTGATCTTAAGAACGGGCTGCCAGGTTCTTGCTCTGCTGATGTTCACCGCGTCGTCAACGTTTGCCCAGGGCAGCATAGCGGGAGCAGTACAAGACACGACGGGTGCGGTGATGCCTGGCGTTACCGTCGAGGCTTCGAGCCCGGCCCTGATCTCAACGAACCAAATCTGGCGCGCTTTCACGACGACCAGCACCAGCATAGAGAGTGCGGTGCCCGGGCACAATGCCAGCCACCAGTTCAACAGCAGGTTGTCGATGTACTAAAACCATCGCTCGGTCGCGACCTCGCATCCGGCGCCCAGGGAACCGCGTCGGTAGAGCTCATCGAACCAGGTACGATGTTCGCCAGGCGGATGACCCAGTTCGACTTTCGTCTGAGCAGGGTGACCCAGATCGGGAAAGTGCGCATCAGGCCGGCTTTTGACATTT
Organism: Acidobacteriota bacterium; assembly: GCA_003222535.1. Classification (GTDB taxonomy): domain Bacteria; phylum Acidobacteriota; class Vicinamibacteria; order Vicinamibacterales; family CAVVIG01; genus QHWJ01. Next base: position 17,476 of record QHWJ01000185.1, read on the forward strand.
GCAATCTGTTCAACTCGCACGCGATCCTGGCGCTGAACACGCAATATGGTCCGGCCTGGCAAACGCCTACGAGAATCCTACAGGCCCGGCTGCTCAAGTTCGGTGCGCAGTTCGATTTCTAGCGGTTACTACAACGTTTCTTCAGAAGAAGGCGGTGGACATGAGTCGCAAAGAGCCACGGTGGGTCTCCGAACCGCTGGGGGGCGGACACGTGACGCCGGCCGGCGGGTGGGCGGTCATCGCACTTCTCCTGCTGTCGAGCACCGCCGTCATCGGGATGGTCGCGGAGGCGCCGCAAGCGCGACCGAACGGTCCAAGGCTGTACGTCCTGGACGGTGGACTGCTCAAAGATCAAAACCCCGCGTCGTACGAGCTGACCCGGGAGCAGGTTGCCGCCACCGACATGTCGGTTCCCGTGTTCCTCGTGGTCCACGCGCGGGGCACGCTGCTCTGGGACACGGGGCTTGGCGATCGCTTTGTCGGTGGCCGTGAAACCCCGCCGAATCCGAGTTGGCGGGTTCAAACGACGCTGAGAAGCCAATTAGCCGAGATCGGCTACACGCCGGACCGGATCACTTATTTGGCCATCTCGCACTCGCACGGCGACCACACCGGAAACGCGAACGACTATGCCGGTTCGACGTGGCTCGTGCAGAAGGCGGAGCGGGATCTCATGTTCGGCGAAAAGGCGCCGCGTACCTTCGATGCCTATAAGGCGCTCAAGGACAGCAAGACGAAGGTGCTCGAAGGCGATCTCGACGTGTTCGGCGACGGGACCGTGGTGATCAAATCGACGCCCGGACACACGCCGGGACACCAGGCGATGTTCGTCAAGCTGGCCAGGCACGGCTCCGTAGTCCTCAGCGGCGATCTGTTCCATTTTCCGGAGGAGCGAACGCTCGATCGCGTGCCGACCTTCGAGTTCAACAAGGACCAGACTCGGGCCTCGAGGTCGGCGCTCGAAGCCTTCATGAAGACGGCTGGCGCGGAGCTGTGGATCCAGCACGACATCATCGCTTACGCGAAGCTCATGAAGGCACCGAAGTTCTACGAGTGAGCGGTCTCAACAGAGCGTCTCCAGGTAATTACCCGGAGGTGCCAGAGGGTGGCGCGATCTGGGTGTTTGCCGTCAAGTAGGAGTGTCGTTGGCGGGAGCGGGAGTCCGGGTGATATGAGGCGAGCGCGGTCAGGCGTCGGGCGTCGCGCGGTTTTGGAAGGCGGAATTGGCCTTGGACTCGGACTCTGCCTGGCCCCCAGCCTCGTTATCGGCCAGTCCGATGCGGCGTCGATGCTGCCCAAGGAAGGCGATCTCCTCGTCAAAGCCGACGACTCGAGCCTGCGGCCCCTGACCCCGGACGACGTCCCACTTAATGCAGCGCCGACATCGGCGTGGGCGATGGATCCCGCCGACAAAACGGTGCGGCGCGCATCGCGGCTCAATGCCTTGCTCTTGCTGCGATTCCCTCCCTCGCGGTTGACTGCCCGGAGCCAATCGCGCGCAGCGGACGGCGTCGTGGCGTACACGGCCATCTGCACCCACAGCGGCTGCGAAGTCAGCGACTGGATTGCGGACCAGGAAACCCTCTCGTGTCCGTGTCACGACTCACTGTTCGATCCAAAAGACGATGCGAGGGTCGTGGACGGGCCGGCGCCGAGGATGTTGCCGGCGCTTCCGCTGAAGCTGGTCGACGGCAAGCTGGTGGTCGGAGGACCGTTCACTTCACGTGTTGGTTTCGAGAGAATCTGACGGAACGCCGTCGTGACGGGCCACTACGCCGGCGGTTGCGGTCCCGGCATCCGCTATGTGAGAATCTGTCTCGGGGTCTGGATCTCGCCCTGCACCAGCACCCTTCGCCTGTTCAACGGCCAATCGAACAAGGAGACGAATCCGTAATGCGTCGCATATCGACCGTCCTCGTTCCTGCGCTCGTGCTTGTCTGCGTCACCGTGCTCACCGTGCATGCCGCGGCGCAGAACCTGGGTGGCAACCCGGAAGCCCAGAAGATGAAGAACCCGGTTGCCGCGTCTCCGGCGTCGATCAAGGCCGGGCAGCAGCTGTTCCAGAAGAACTGCCGCTTCTGCCACGGCGCCGACGCGAAAGGCGACGGCCCGATGGCGCCCGAAGGGACGCATCCCGCGAACCTCACCGACGACAAGTGGGATCGCGGATCGAGCGACGGCGAGATCTACGCGGTGATCCGGGACGGCGCCGGCCCGAAGTTCGACATGAAGGGCTACAAGAGCAAGATGACCGAGCAGGAAATCTGGAACATCGTCAATTATCTCCGGAGCCTGCAGGCCAAATAGTGCGGCCGGCGCGGAGGTCCCGCCTGAAGAGCTTGTGAAGAAATGCAACGTTTTACCGCAGGGCACGCGGAGATCGCCGGGAGTGCTCTAGGCTTTTCTCGGCGGTCTCGGCGGTCTCGGCGGTCTCGGCGGTCTCGGCGGTCTCGGCGGTCTCGGCGGTTGATGTGGGTTTCCTCGCACGCTTGGGCCTGCGCGGCAGCGCTCGCGCTCGGTGCGATCGCGTGCGGCACGCAGCCGGCGCAAGTCTCCTCGTCTGTATTCACGCCGGCGCATCGAACGACGGCTGAGGCGGCGCGCGATTACTTCGGCATCCGGCCGAAGGCCGAGCAACCCATTCCATTCCCGCACAAGACGCACATCGCGAAGAAGGCGGAGTGCGTCGACTGCCACGAGAGCGTCGAGAAGGGCCCGATCGCGGGGATCCCCGGTGTCAAGACCTGCATGATCTGCCACAGCCAGATCGCGATCGATAAGCCGCTGATCAAGCGGGTCACCGATTACTCCGAAAAAGGCATCGAGATTCCGTGGCAGCGCGTGTACGGCTTCACACGCGAGGCGCACGTGCGCTTCA
>QHWJ01000186.1 GCA_003222535.1 Acidobacteriota bacterium
TACACGCATCGCGACCCTCCAGCGCATGATTTTCGCCGTCCGAAACCGGCACGATGCTATACCCACGCCGGCCGGCTGCAATCGGATTTTTCTGCTGTCGATACGTCAGCCTCCGGAGGCCATCCGCCGATTATTGCGTTTTGCCGCCCATCTGCACTTCAAAGCCGTCCGGATCCTGGACGTGGAAGCTGCCTTCAGTCGCCCGGATCTTCAACCCGCGACGCTTCAGCTCGGCTTCGACCGCCGGTTTGACTGTCTTGTCCGTGTCCCAGTTGGCCAGCGTGTACGCGATGTGATCGATCTCTACCTTGCCGCCAGGCCGGCTGCCGGCGTTGCGGGCAATGAGAATGTTGTCGCCAAACGTCAGGCGGCATTGTGTTTTGCCGTCGTCGTTCGTCACCTTCATCCCGAAGAGACCCGAATAGAAATCGCGCGTCTTCGCGTAATCGGCTACCTGCATGGAAACGTGGTTGATGTAAGTGGCGTTGGCTGGGGCAGCCGCCTCCGCGGTACCCACCGTGGACGCTGCCGTCGCCGTAAGGGCCAGGGTCCGAATGAGCTGACGGCGGGTCATCTTTCCATGTTCGTAGTCCTGAAGCAGCTGGCCGATGATGTACTCCATTTGATCATCCTCCTGTTACCGGGATTTCATTTTGCCCGGCCGAACGGGTCCGATGCTACACCGATGGACGCCGGCTGGGACCAAGTCTTTAGGAGCAACGATCGCCTCTTTCCCTATAATGGCGCCATGACCATACGCTCCATCGCTGCAATCGTGGCAACCGCAGGCGGATTCCTGTGCCTCACCACGCAGCCCGCCGCACAGAACACCCCACAGAACGGCGCCCTTCGCGTGCTGGTTTCCAACGGCATGAAAGGCACCATGGAGGAGCTCCAACCGCAGTGCGAGAAAGCCGCCGGGCGGCCGCTCGCGATCCAGTTTGGTTCCACCGCATCGTTGAAGAAGAGAATCGAAACGGGCGAGTCGTTCGATGTCACCATCATCACGACCGAGGCGATTGGCGATCTGATCAAGCAGGGCAAGCTTGCAGGCGCTTCGCGCAGGGACGTGGGCCGCTCCGAGCTCGGCATCGGCATCCGCGCCGGTGCACCCAAGCCGGACATCCGCACGCCCGAGGCGCTCAAAAAGACGCTCCAGGAAACGAAATCCATTACGTATCCGCAGGACGGTGCGAGCAGGGGATCCATTGAGAAAATGTTCGAGCGCATGGGCATCGCCGCCGATGTGAAGCCCAGGATCATCCTGGCGCCGGGCTCCGGGCCGGCGACCGAGAGCGTCGCGGCGGGCCGGGCGGCGATGGTCATTACGTTATTCAGCGAAATCGTTCCGACTCACGGCGTGGAGATTCTGGGACCCCTTCCCGGGGAATACCAGTCGGACATCCGTTTTGGAGCGGCCACCAGCGCTACGTCAGGGAATGCCGAGGCCGCCAAGGCGCTGATCGCCTTTCTCTCGGGACCCAAGGCCGCGCCCGTTCTCAAGGCCAAGGGGATCGAACCTCGTTAGGAAGGTGGCATGCGCAAGCCCAAGGTATTTGTCACACGTCTAATCCCCGCCGCTGGACTGGAACAGGTGCGGGAGTATTGCGATGCCGATATCTGGACGGAACCGCTGCCACCGCCGGCCGACGTGCTGCGTCGGAAGGTGTCCGATTGCGAGGGATTGCTCTCGCTGTTGACCGAGCGGATCGACGGGGCCTTGCTGGACGCCGCACCCCGTTTGCGGGTGGTCAGCAATTATGCCGTGGGGTTCAACAATATTGATATTCCGGCGGCCACCGAGCGCGGTATTGCCGTGGGGAATACTCCGGGTGTGCTGACCGACGCGACGGCCGACATGGCCTTCGCCCTGTTGATTTCGGCCGGGCGCCGCATCGTCGAGTCGGAGAAGTACGCCGTGGCCGGGCAGTGGAAGACCTGGGAGCCGATGGGGCACATCGGACAGGACATGGTCGGCCGCACGCTGGGCATCGTCGGCATGGGCCGCATCGGCTATGCGATGGCCCGCCGGTGTCACGGAGGCTGGGGCATGCGGGTCCTGTATCACGATCAGCGGGCCCACGAGCAGGCCGAGCGCGAACTGGGCGCCGAGCGCGTCGCGTTCGATCGGTTGCTGGCCGACTCGGACTTCATCTCCGCGCACGCCGACTTGAACGACACCACCCGGGGCATGTTCAACGCCGCCGCATTTGCCAGGATGAAACCCACGGCGGTGTTCGTGAACACGGCCCGGGGGCCGCTCGTGGTCGAAGCTGATCTGGCCGCGGCCCTGCTCAAGGGCACCATCTTCGCCGCCGGGCTCGACGTCACCGATCCCGAACCGCCGCTTGCCGGCAATCCGCTGGTGGGGCTGCGCAACTGCATCGTGGCCCCGCATATTGCGAGCGCCACGGTCAGCAGCCGCAATGCGATGGCTGAGATCGCCGCCGACAATCTGATCGCCGGACTCAAGGGGGAGCCGCTGCGGGCCTGGGTGAATCCGGAAGTGGCGACGAACCGGAGGAAGGGAGCTGACGTGGGCGACTAGCTTGATGAACTCCGATGAACGAGATTTGATCGCCTATGCGGAGCGGGCTGGATTTCGCGACATCCATCTTGACCTGGAAGTCGACATCAAGCCGCTCTCCGAGATTCCAGGCTGGAACCTGACGTGGGAGTCTTTCATGCGATCGGCCGGGAATTCAAAGATTCCGACGCTCGAGGAGGCGACGCGCAAGCTCTCACCAAAGACGAGGCGGCGAGGAATGCCGGGCCAAGCGATTGGCCGTCACCGCGCGTTACTTGCTGGCCGCGACGGCCCGGCTTCGTCCGTGTTGCGTCGTCGCTTCGAGAGAGCCATGCGCGCTATTCAGGCGGGCACCGGGGCGCACCATCATCGCGCGACGATGCTGGCTTCGGTGGGTCTGTGGATGGATCTTGTGCCGTCGGACTTCTTGGCAGCCACGCGCGGATGCGCGCCAGCATCTCGCAGGTGACCGCAGCTTCGCCTTGCCGCACAGCGCTCGCCAGACCCTGACGCGTCCAGATCGTTCCGGTGCCCGGCATCCGTGGTCGAATCCACACGGTGTGTTCGTCGACACGTGGTCGCGTGCCGATCCAGCGGCAGTCCGACACGATGATGCGCGCTGCGGCCAGGGGCGGCCGCCGAGCGAACGCGATTGGCACCGGGTCGCTGACGCCGCCGTCGGTCAGTAGCCACCGTTCGCCTTCACAGACCACCGGGACACACGGGAACAGCATCGGGATGGACGCGCTGGCCTTCACGACCTCGTGCAGGGCGACTCCGTGATCCGCTCCGGTCGTAAAGTATCGCGGGAGGTCGGTGAGCACATCATGACAGCCGATGCCGAGTCCCGACACGCCGTGATGGAGCGTATCGAAGCGGGCCGACTCGAGCTGCCGCAAACGATCCGGAATGACACCGCAGCGGGGCGCGAGCGCGCGCTCGAACCGGCGGCGCAGCTGCACGTTAGCGCTGTGCAGCAGCAGATGATGGCCGCGGAAATTGACCGCGTCCGAATAGAGCTCGTCGAGGCTCAGCCCCGCGGCCGCGTAATACGCAGCGATCACGGCACCGGCGCTTACACCGACGAGCACATCGATCGGAATGCATTCCGCTACCAGCCGGCGGAGTACGCCAACATGTGCCGCGCCGCGCAGTCCGCCGGCGCTCAGCACGACGCCGATCCGCACCGCCCTCTCACGCCGACCATCATAAGTCTGGACGCTGACGGCAATCGCGTCGTCATTTCATTCGCACCACGTACTCTTTTGATCTCGAGCACGCCAAGACTGCGGTGCTCAACAGCCTCATGTCCACCAGCGGGCAGCGTACGTACGACCACGCCATCCGCGAGTTCGTCCGATGGTACTGCTCGGAGCCCCGCCTCGCGTTCAACCGCACGGTGGTCCTGCGCTACCGCATTCACCTTGAGCAGCGCCAGTACGCACCCTCCACGATCAGCCTGCGTCTCGCGGCCGTCCGCCGGATCGCGTACGAGGCCGCCGATGGTGGCCTCCTCAGTCCTGAACTGGCCGCAGGCATCCGCCGGGTGAAGGGGTCCGCCGCATTGGCGTCCGCCTCGGCAACTGGTTGACGCCTGAACAGGGTCGACGGCTTCTCGCTCATGCGGACATTGCGACTCCACGCACACGACGTGATCATGCAATGGTCGCCATGCTGATCGGATGCGGCCTGCGGTGCGCCGAGCTCCTCGCCCTGACGGTCGAATCGATCCCGCAACGTGAAGATCACTGGGTGATCGCCGACTTGGTTGGTTACGAATCGCGTTCGCACGTCCGAGATCGTCGCTCTTCTCTGATTCCTCATCTCGCTGCGAATGTGAACGAAATCGTCGTGGTCTGCCCGTTGGAGATCGTGATGCGCTCCGTCACGGTGCCCAGCGTTTCGTGCCACGCTTCTATCGTGTATCGTCCCGGCGGAAGGCCGTTGATCACGAACGTCCCGTTCGATTGCGAGACAGCAAAGAAAGGATGCGCGACGACGCCGACAAACGCCGCCATCCACGGACGAATGTCGGACGTGAGCGGAACCATCACTTCAGGTTGCGCGAAGACGCGAGTGGCGCGCATCCCCGCGATTGGCTGCCCGATGTTGAACGGTGGGTTCAGCATCGGCCTGGCGTGGACGTTGTGCAGCATCTGGTCCTCGTTCATGATCGCGAGCGGTTGCCCTACCTGCACACCGAGCACGCGCGGTTCGAACCGGCAACGCCATTGCGTTATGACTACGGGGTCTACAGGTGTCTCGGGATCAGAACCCGGGTCGAGTCCCTCTTTCACGTAGACGAACACATTTCCAAGCCCACCCGCGGTGTCGGCCACGACGGCTTCATCGTACACGTCTCCGGCGGCGATCCTCGCGCACTCGGAATCAGTGTGTATCACCCTCGGCGGGGCAGAATTACCTTGAACGAGTGCGCGACCAGCGACGCGGCCCGCGGTGCTATTGAACCCGCCGCCGCTGCGGTTTTGCGTCGCGCCCGCGAAAACACAGGTCGTCCAAGCAATGCATCCACACACGAAGACGATCGCCTTCATATGCCCTCCGCAAGCTTGCCGCTCGCGTGATGAGTCCGCGGTGATGTCACGGCATCTTTATGATAAGACGACCATGGCGCGTCAGTCGGCCGGACGTCCGGATCGGAGAGCACGCGCTCGAGCAGCGTCCGCACTGCTGTCGCGTACTGCCTGCGCGGCCTGGATCAACACCGCAGAGTCGGCGCTGGCTCCGCCGGTCGCCGCCTGGACCAGCCACGTCCATCTTGCCATGTCGCAGAACTTGCCCCAACGCTGTTCCGCGCCTGCGTGGCACATGGTTCGGGAAACGTCGCCGTCGGTTCCGCATTTAGCGCCGCGATCAGCAGGGCCGCGTCGGGCGAGGCCAGCGTGCTGCGGCGAATGTGTACGTTCCGCGTGCGTTCGAAAAGGTTGAAAACGAACGACAAATGCCTGCTCGTACACGTTCGATGTCACGCCGGTCATCCAGACAGAGCCGTCCGTCGCGGCGACGAGCCCTCGGACCTCGCCAATCTTGCCGCCGCCGAAACAGTGGTCAGCCAAGAGCGTCCCGCTCGAGGACAGCACGATGGTCCACCCGTCACGCCCGGGGTGAGCGTTCGGGCAGTTCGCAGAGTGTGAATCTCCAGCAGCAGCAATACCGCCACCGCGAAGGACCGCTACTGACTTCAGGTGATCGTCACCGCCTCCGCCCAGCCGGCGAAACCACGTCATGGCACTCTCGCGGCTGTCGAAGACGGCGACGAAGCCATCGTCATTTCCATGACCCGGCCCGCCGAGTCCTTTCTCGACAGAGCTCGTGTTGCCCACAAGGATGATGCGGTCGCTGTCCAGCCTGGCGAGTGCGGTGATTTGATCGTTACCAGAGCCGCCGATGTATGTCGAAAACAACAGACCGCCGCGACTGTCCATGTGCGTCAAGAAGCCATCCACGCCCCCGCCCGAGGCGTGCTGAAGCGCATTCGACGTCACGGGAAAGTCGCGCGATGTCGTCGTGCCACCGATCCAGACGCCGCCCTGCTGGTCCGACAGCAGCGTGTCGGCTGACTCGTCGCCGGTACCGCCCAAATATGTTCCGTAACGGAGGCTCTGGCCGTCCGCACTCCATCTGAAGACGAATGCGTCTCCAGCGCCCGACGGCGACCCGTAGCCTCCGAATTGCCGTTGCACGGCATCGATCGTCACCGGCAGGCCGGCGCCGTCCGAGGATCCGGACACCCACAGTTCTCCGTCTGATCCGGGGGCTGCCGCCGTGCCCCAGGTTTCACCCTTGCCGCAGGCCACAGTGGAGTACACCACTGCTCCCGAGCTCGCCGTAAGGCTCGTGGCGAACGTGCACCAATGTCCATTCGGGTGTTCACGACGCGTTGTGGCCGGAAAGTCCGCCGAGTATGTGCTCCCCGTGACGAACACGTGCTGCTTCGAGTCGACGAAGAGGGCTCGAGCGATGTCCTTGGTTGTCCCGCCCCACCGTGCGACGAAGAGTACGGATGGCGCTGCAGAAGAGCCGGCGATGATCGCCACCGCCGACAGCCCGACTAACGCCTCACGCGATGTCATACCGTCGTTAGACACCCCGCGGGCATTGTCGTCTCATCGGCTAGCGGAACGGCTCCAGCTTGATGATCGACGCGCTCTCATTGTTCCCCACCCAGAACGTCACCGGCGTCGTCGAATTGTCGACGAAGATCCTGCGAATGTTCGTCTGCCGGGGCAGAAGGTACTCGGTGACGTGGCCCGTCCTCGGATCCATCCGCATGATCCGGTCGGCTTCCATGCCGGCGCCCCACACTTCACCGTTCTTGTCCAGCACGACGTCGTAGGGCGCCGTGTGCGGCGTGGGGACGGCCCACTCCTGGAACTTCTCGGTCTTCGTGTCGAACATCCCGATCTTGCCGCCGTAGAACTCGCCGAACCAGAGGCGATCCTGAGCGTCCATACGGCCGCGGCGCGGCCGCGATCGCGGGGTCGGGGTCGGAAAGAGCGTGAGCTTGCCGGTCTTCGCATCGATCTTTCCGACGCTCTCACCACCGAAGTCGAGGAAGAAGAGGTTGTTCTTCGAGTCGGCATAGATGCCGTACACCGAGTGCGGCCCGGGCGGCAGATCTTTGTAGGGCGTCCACTTCTCGAACGCGCCAGTCGCCATGTCCATCCGGTAAACGGCCGTGGCACCGCCGGCGTCGTTCAACCACACCTTGCCGTCCACTTCCCAATGCTGCGGTCCGACCATCGACTGCTGCGTCTCGTTGTTGGTGAACTCCGGCGGAACCGTCCAGGTCTTGAACGTCCCGGTCTTCTTGTCGAATCTCGCGATCCCGCCCTGATACATCATCGACAGCCAGAGGTTGCCCTCCTGATCGGTTTCCAGATCGAGCATGCCGGTCGGGAAGCCCGGGCGAATCAGCGGCACCGGATATTCCGTGACCCTGCCGGTTTTGGGATCCAGCCTGCCCAGGAACTGTTCACCGAAATTCGAGAACCACACCGCCCCGGCCGGATCGACGACGACGTCGTGTGGCTCGATGGTTTTCCGCGGAAGGTCGTACTCCGTGATGATGACGCGCGTCGACGCGCCCGTCGGGCGCGGAAGCGTCTTGAGCGAATACGACCACACCGGACCCGAGCTCAGATTGACGCTGGCGAGATACTTCGCGAGATCCTCGGTGCCCGCGCCGAATCGCCGCGTCAGGTTCGGCGCGCTCACGCGCTTCTGCGGGTGCGGCGGAAAGCTCTGGTTGGCATAGCTCGCCATGCGCTCGAGGACGCCCATGAAAGCTTCCGCGTCGTGCGTGGACCTCAGCGTCCGTTCCAGGGTATGGCAGTTCGTGCAGCCGAGGAGTTGTTGTTTCTGATTCGCTGTTCCGGGAATGCTCGCAAGCCACTCGGCGTCGGTCAGCTGGCCGGCGATGTTCGCGGCCTTGCGGAGCTCGAGATCGGCCGTGGCCGTCTTGTCCGCACCGATCTCAACCGCCTTCGGGCCGTCGAGATCGTACCCGACCGCCCGAATCCTGATGGCATACCGTCCCGGCGCCACGTTCGTCGACGGGAAGCTGTAACGACCCTGCTCGTCACTGACGACCGTGATCGTGACGGTGGATCCTTCCTGCCTGGCGCTCACCAGGACGCCTTCCATCGGGCCTTCCTCGATCGAACGCACCTGTCCGGTGAGAGCGCTCTTGCCGAAACGCTCGGCGCCCATGAGATGAGACGACAGGATGAACATGGATATCGCCGCGGTCGCCATCGTGACAACGAGAACGGTGTGTTTGCGCATCGAGATGTAGATGATCTCGGTCGCGGGCAGCGCCGCGTGAACCTTCCGTTCGAAGGCGGTGAAGTCGCCCGCGATCTGTTCGGGCGTGTGATTATGGTTTGCCATAGGGGTGTTCTACGCCGGGCCCCGGTCGCGGTCAAGGGGATCGTTCTTCACCGGATCCGCATGCCGTTCGCAATCCGTTCGGCTTCCGCTTTTGTGCAGTCGCAGCTGAGCACCGCCGACGCGCCGATGGGTGATCGGAGTCGCGGAGCGGTAATAACCTCTCCGTCGATGAGCATCGCGATGAGCTCACCAACATGGCGCGCGGTTGCCCGGCGCATCTTTTCCGCGCCGGCCGCGTTGAGCGTCACTGCGACGCCGAACCGTGACGGCCTCTCACCGTCGATCACCTGGCTGTCCGAAATATCGTCATTCGTCACGATGATCTCCTGATGCAGGTACACGACGCCGCCCGTTAACGCGATCCGTGCTTCACGGAGACCCGGGGAGAAGGCCGTGTCCGCGAGCCGCATTTCGAATCGAACCGCAGCGGCATGCAGCGTCGCGCTTCCTCCTGACCAGATCTTCGAACCCAGCACCGCGACCGAGAGGACGCTGACAGCACCGGCGGCGAGTAGAGCGGCCGGTGTCCGATTTATCCGCCACCGCATGGACGAACGGGATGGCGCCTCGGAAGCGGCCGCGAGGACGGCTCGACGGATTCCGTCCCGCTCTTCCTCGAGTCGGGGCGGTTCATGACGAAGCGGATCCGCGTCGCGCAACATATCTCTAACGCTTTCCATGGCTCTCTCCTCCATGAGATCGAAGAACGCGCGCGAGGTCGCCGCGTCCCTTGGACAGATGCCACCGGACTGTGATGGCGCTGACACCAAGAAGCGCCGCGATCGCCGGGATGGTCAAGCCTTCGAGTTCGTGCATGACGAGGACGGCGCGGCGGCGTGGCGTCAGCCTGTCGAGCGCACGCCAGACCGTCGCCCGGGCAACGAAGACGGCTTCCTGATCGCTCGGCACACGGGTGGAACGCCTCGTCTCTTCCTCGTGCTGTCTTCGAACGGCCGTTTTTCGCCACTCGTCGCGCCGAAGGTTGATGAGCACGCGGACCAGCCACGCTTCCTCGTCTGTCGAGCCGATTGGAATGGACGCGACCGCGCGCGCGGCCTTGAGGAATGTGTCCTGGACGAGATCCCCCGCAGCATCGGTGGTTGGAACAAGGCGCCGCGCCAGGCGGTACAACCGCTCGTAGTGGGCGTCGAAGAGCGTGGACAGCCGGTCGGCCGACGCGTCGGGGAGCGCGACTGGCAGGATATCGGCGATTGGCAGCCCGCTCATATGTGGGTAAACGTCCCAGGGCCCAATTATGTTGGTGCTTGCGAACTAATTGGTGGGATCGGAGCGAGAAGGTGAACTTCGTTTATTCGATCGCGCCCAGTTTCCGGAGCAACGCCGCCGTGCTCTGATAGGGGCCTTCGACAGGCGCGTCGACGCCGGTCAGATCCGCACCGTTCGCGTCGACAGCCCCGCCACGCCCCCGCCCACGTCCGCCCCGGCTGAGCAACGTCCCCAACGGCGTCAGGCCGCGCGTGTTCCTCGCGTTCAGCTGCGCACCGTGATCGGCGAGAAACTGGACGACCGTGTCGTATCCCTGAGCGGCCGCCGTGTGCATCGCCGTGTCCCCAGCCTGGTTCGCGGCATTCACATCGGCGCCGAGGCCGACCACCGCGCGCACGGTTTCGAGCACGCGGCTTTCCGGTTCGACCTTTCCAAAATCGATCACCGCAATGCCCCGGCGGCTCTCGTTGCGACTGACACCCATGCCCGCGGCAATCATCAGCGGCGTCGCGCCGTTCTGCAGCGTGAGCGCCTGGTCCGCGCCGGCCGCCGCGAGGGCGCGCGCGATCTCGGGCTCGAGGAATCTCGCCGCCAGCAGGTAAGGCGTCGATCCGATCAGCGTGGCGGGCAGGTTGAAGTCGGTGGTGTCGCGCCGCAACGGCGTGCCTCTGGCCATGCGCATGTCCGGATCGGCTCCGTGAGCCAGCAGGGCGTTCACCAGCGCCACGTCGCTTCTCAACACCGCCGCATGCAGCGCCGTGTAGCCCGTGGCGCAGGCATTGGGATCGGCGCCTTTGTCGAGGAGAAGCGCCGCGACGTCGCCATGCCCGCTGTGCGCGGCGAGCACCAGCGCACTGGTGCCGTCCGGCAGAGCCTCGTTCGCATCTGCGCCGGCAGCGAGCAGTACCCTGGCGGACGCCTTGTCTCCGACACGCGCGGCGAACAGCAGCGGGGTGCTGCCGCCCCGCAGGACGGTGTAATTCAGCTCCTCGCGGCCTGCTCTCTGCGTCTGCACCCCGACGACGGTCTGAGGATACGTGCGGGAGCGGGCGCGAATGTCAGCGCCGGTTTCGATCAGCAACTGCACAACATCCGGATGGCTCTCTGCCGCAGCCCACATCAGCGCGGTCTGATCGTGCGCGCTCTCCTTTGCGTTCACGTCGGCGCCGTGCACGAGGAGCGCTTTGACGGCCCCCGCATCACCCGTGCGCGCGCAGGTCATGAGAGCGGTTTCGCCGTTCAGCAGCTTCGCGCTGGCATTGGCGCCCGCCGCCAGGAGACGCTCGACCATCGGCGCGCTGCGGTTCGTGCACGCCAGGTGCAGCGGAGTGGCGCCATCGTCGTTGGCCGCGCCTGGACGGGCGCCCGCGCGAAGCAGCAGATCCGCGATGACGAGATCGTCCACATGGGCGGCCCAGTGCAACGCGGTGGCACCATCCCCCTGTGGCGCATTCACGTCGGCGCGCTCGTCGAGCAACGCCCGCACGGACTCGACGTCCCTGTTTCGCACAGCCTCAATGAGCCCGCCCTCGCTCGGACGAACGTGGGGGGCGAGCTTCGGCGAGGCAAGCTGCAGATCGGATGAGGCGGCGACGCCGAGCGTGGAAGCTGCCGCCACGAGTTGGAGGGCGACACTCTTGGAGCCTGCGAAGAACCGCAACGTTCTACCGCAGAGCACGCATGGTTCGACAGGCTCACCATGAGCGCTCATCCTGAGCCTGTCGAAGGATGCGGTCTCGGCGGACCCGGCGGTCAGCGTGGGTTTCTTCACAGCGAGAGAATCCTGCCGTCGATTCTTCCGGTGCTGTCGCCGATTCGATCCCAGTGGACGCCCAGCTGATCCATCAGGGTCAGATGAAGATTCGCGAGCGGCGTGCTCTTGAACCGGATATGGCGCCCGCCCTTGAGATTGCCGGCGCCTCCACCGGCGAGGATCATCGGAATGTCAATCGGGGAATGGCTGTTGCTGTCCGCCATCCCCGCGCCGTACATCAAGGTGATGTGATCCAGCAGGGTGCCGTCGCCGTCGGCCGCCGCCCGCAGCTTCTCGAGATAGGCGGCGAACATCTTCACGTGATACGCGTTGATCCTGGCGACTTTCGCCACTTTCTCCGGCTCCTGCTGGTGGTGCGTGATCGGGTGGTGCGCGTCGGGCACGCCGATCTGCGGATACGTCATGCCGCTGTGTTCGTGGCCCAGCATGAGCGTGATCACCCGCGTCAGATCGCACCGGTACGCCAGCACCTGCAAATCGAACATCAGCATCACGTGATCTTCCCAGCTGGCGGGAATGCCGGCGGGATGGTCGACGAGCGGCAGCTGTTCGTCGCTCTGCTCCTCGGCGATCTGGATTCGCTGCTCCACATCGCGAATCGCGTCGAAATACTCCGTGAGCTTCACGCGGTCCGTCCGTGGAAGCGCGCCCTGCATCCGGGCGATCTCCTGCCTGACCGAGTCGAGGACGCTCCGCTGCTGGCGAATGCGGGCGAGGCGCACTTTCGGATCGGTGCTGCCGCTGTCGCCGAACAGCCGTTCGAAGATGATGCGCGGGTTGTTCTGGGTCGGCAGCGGCGTGTTCTGGCTCTTCCAGGAAATCGTGTTGGTATAGGGGCACGCAAACCCGGTATCACACGCGCCGGCGGTTTCACCCGATTCGATTGCCAGCTCGAGCGACGCAAGCTGGGTCCGCTTGCCGGTCTCCTGCGCCACGATCTGATCCATCGAAACGCCGGCGTCGAGCCACGTTTCGCTCGTCGGCGGCGAGACGTCGGTCAGGAATCGCGTGCTCGCCTTCGCGTGGGCGCCGCCCGGCCGTCCGGGCGTCGGAATGCACTCGAGGCCGCTCACCACGAGCATCTGCTCGCGGAACGGGGCGAGCGCGCTCAGCGTGGGCGTGAGCTCGTACGCCGCGCCTTCCAGGACGGGCAGATAGTTCTTCATGATCATGCCGTTCGGCACGTACACCACGCCGAAGCGGTTCACCGGTCTGGCGGAAGTCCTGGCGAGGGCCGAAAGCGCCGGCACCATGCTGTCGAGGAGCGGCAGCGCAAGCGTGGCGCCGATGCCGCGCAGAACCGTGCGGCGCGGAATGGCTTTTTTGGCGATGAACATCCGTCACTCCTTAACTCTTGACCTGCCTGACGCACCCGCCTTCGCTCGCGCGTGTTGTCCGACGCGAGCTATGGCGGGCAAGCCCGACCTACCCGACCCACGCAGCCTTCGCTCGCGCGTGTTGTCTGACGCGAGCTATGGCGGGCAAGCCCGACTTACCCGACCTACCCCGCCTACCCGACCTACCCTACCCCACCTGCCCGACCCACCCGCCTTCGCTCGCGCGTGTTGTCCGACGCGAGCTATGGCGGGCAAGCCCGACCTACCCGACCTATCCGACCTATCTGGCCTATCCGACCTATCCGACCTATCTGGCCGTGCTCATGCTGAACGGCGTGCTGTTGACGATGCCGCCGATGATTGACGACCAGCGGTAGTCGTGCCGCGCCGCGTCGCGCGCAATTTTCCGCACCGCGGGCTGGTCGTAATATGCGAGACCGCGGCCAACCGCATAAGCCAGCAGTTTTGCGGAAAGCGTCCGCACGAAATCTTCCTGGTGACTCACGAGAAGCGCGCGCAGCCCGTTCACGCCCTCGAATCGGGTGCCGTCGGGCAACGATGCGGCCGCGTCGATCTGCTCGCCGTCGCTGGCCGTGCGCCACTTGCCGTCGGCGTCGAAATTCTCCAGCGCAAACCCGATGGGATCCATCCGCTGATGACACGACGCACACGCGGGATTCTTCCGGTGCACCTCCATCCGCTCCCGAAGC
The DNA here is from genome assembly GCA_003222535.1 of Acidobacteriota bacterium. Taxonomy (GTDB): domain Bacteria; phylum Acidobacteriota; class Vicinamibacteria; order Vicinamibacterales; family CAVVIG01; genus QHWJ01. The sequence continues at coordinate 13,489 of QHWJ01000186.1, forward strand.
GAGCGGGGCGCGCCATCCATCCCCGCGTCTTTCAGCGCGGGCACGTCGGGCGGCGGCGGCGGCGGCGGCGCGCCGAGCAGATTCGCGAGCACCCATCGGCCACGCATCACGACCGAGGTGCGGTTCCCATAAGACGTGACCGTCAGAATGCTCGCCTGCCCCAGCAGGCCGCCCCGCACGCCGTCGGTGAATGTGAAACGGCGATAATGATTTCCGTACACATTCGGGATCCCGTAGTGCTTCGCGAGCCGCTCGTTCAGGAACGAGTAGTTCGCGGTCAACAACTCCGGGACCGGCCGGTTCTCCTGAATCTGGCTCGCGACAAACAGCCTGGTCTCCTGCTCCATCGCGTCGCGGAGGTTCTCGTCGAACTCCGAGTACAACTCGGTGTCGGGCACCGCGCCCGAAATCCTGCCCAGCTCGAGCCACCTGCTGGCGAAGTTGGTCACCAGCGCCTTCGAGCGGGGATCGCGAAGCAGGCGCTGCACCTGCTCGTCGAGTGAAGCCGGATCCTTCAGCTGTCCGCGAACCGCGGCGTTCAGCAGCTCCTCGTCCGGCAGGCTTCCCCACAGGAAGAACGACAGACGGGATGCGAGATCCAGGTCGTCGAGCCGATACGCGGAGGCCGCCACGCGTCGCGGCTCGCGCTCCACGCGGAACAGGAAGCTTGGAGCGGCGAGAATCCGCTCCAATCCTCGCTGGATTCCCGCCTCGAAGTGGTCTTCGGCGCGTCCCTCTTTGTAGAAACCCATCAGCGTCCGGACATCATCGTCGGTGACGGGACGACGATACGCTCGCGTCGCGAGCGTGGAGAGAATTCTCCTGGCGCACGGCTCTTCCTCCGCGCTGTCTTTCGGCGTGCAGGCAAATACTTTGCGGCGCGTGGGCGAGTCGCCGGGACGAGGTGTGCCGTACGGGCCACCAATCATCACGAACTCCACCGCCGGATTGCCGTGATAGTACTCATTCGTCGTGCGGCCAAAGCCCGTTTGCGGCGGTTGCAGCACGCCTTCGGGCTCCCAGAGCCGCCCGACGAACGACACGCCGACTTCGTGATCGCCCGCTTTCACGGGCACGCGGACTTCGAGACCCGCATCAGCGGTGTGCATGTACTCTTCGAATTCCGGATCTCCCTGCGTATTGCCGGCGAAGTTTTCGGGCGCTGTCATGCCCTTCGCTTCGCCGCCCACCGCAAATCGCTTCAGCCGCACGCCGTCCAGCCGAAAATCAATCTGATGCGGCTCGCCCATGCCGACGATGTAGTCGTACTCCTGGCGCCTGAGCAGAACCTTGATGGTGTACTCGGCGTCGAGCGGGAAGTGGTACCGGACGGAAGCGCCGCCCTGCGATCCGAACGGCAGGCTGTCGCTCATCCGCTCGTCCTGGACCAGGGACTTCGAGATTTTGAAGGTATCGACGACCGGATTGAGTCTGGGATCGCCGACGGCAAGGCGGCTGATCGTGCGAGCCGCCGACAGATAGTTTTCGAGCAGCAGAGGCGACACCGACAGCACGCTGGCGACGTTGTCGAAGCCCTCCAGATCGGCTTCATCAGCCGGCAGCAACGTTTTGCCGTCGACCTCGAGCCCGAGCAGGTCGCGGACGGCCGCGGTGTACTCGGCACGGTTCAGCCGATGCACCGCGACGCGGCCGGGGTTGGGGTTCGCCTCCGCCGCCGCATCGAGTTTCGATTCGATCGCCGCGGTCGTCGCGCTGAGCGTGGCGATGTCGGGACGCGGCCGTCCAGGAGGCGGCATCTCATGCGTCCGGAGCTTGGTGACGACTTTTTCCCACACCTCTTCATGGCCCGCGACGTGCTCGACATCCAACGTGTCGAGCATCAACCCGGCCGTTTTCAGCCTGCTGTTGTGGCAGGTGACGCAATATTTGCCGAGGACTTCACCCGGCGACGCCGGCGAAGTAGGGCCACCCTTTAGCGCGGCCGTCGGTACATAGGGCCCCGCTGGCTGAGGGCTGGGGGCTGAGGGCTGAAGGCTATGGTCCGCTTTAGCGAGACCGTCGGGCAAGTAGGGCCCCGCTTTAGCGGGGCCGTCGTGCAGATTGAGTCCGACCCCAACCAGCAAGGCTGCGGCGTACGCCGTGATGACTCTCAAGGCCGGCGACGGCGACCTCATGTTCTCTCCCGGGCCCGCGCTATCGACGAGTCCACGCGCCGGTTGCCCATCGTTGGCGCTCCAGTTCCTTCAAGGCGTCCATTAGAACACAAACTTCAGCCCGAGTTGAATGATGCGCGGATCACCAGTCACTGGAACCGTTCTTGTGATTCTCCCGAAGTTGGCACTGTTGGCGGCTATCCGGTTGTCAACTGGCGTCGTGCCAGGGATGTCGAAGTTCACCTGGTTGAAGATGTTGAAGAGCTCAACGCGGAACTGAATGTTGACATCATTGTTGTGACGAAAGTTCTTGAACAGCCCCATATTCCAGGTGTGGAGTGAGGGCCCGTACAGAAAGCCCTTTGGGACGTCGCCGAACGTGCCGATGTCGGCCACCGTGAAGGCCGCCGGGTTGAACCAAAGCAGAGGATCCGAACCGGCCGGCGGCGTGAGAGGTTGACCGGTGAGTTTGGCGCGGTCGGTTGTGCTGGCAAGCCCTCTTTGCGATCGGTCTGATCCGCTGATGATATTGAACGGCTGCCCGGTCTGATACTCCATCACGCCGGACCACTGCCAGCCGCCGAGCACCCATTTCACGGGTCCGGCCATGCTGCCGCCGGGCAGATCCAGCACCCACGACGTCGTGAAGCGATGACGATGGTCCTGAAACAGCGGGCCCCACACGAGCGGATCCCGTTTGTCGAGCGTGAACTCGTTGTAGGGGATCACATCGTCACCGAAGTTGCCCTCGACCTTCGACAGCGTGTAGTTACTGGTCACGGTGAAACCGCGAGAGTACCGCTTACTGATGGTGAGCTGCATCCCGTTGTAGATCGACTCGCGATCCTGGCGCTGTTGGTTCACCTGGCCGATGCCGGCCGCCGCGAACAGCCGCCGCATGTCGGTGCCGCGCGTGTCGCCGGGAGTGTAGACGGACGGGTCCAACTGAACGGTTCGACGTCCGTTCACGGAGTGCGAGCCCACGTACGCGGCGCGCGCCATCAGCCCCTGCATCAGCTCGCGCTCGAGCGTGAGATTGTAGTTGTACGTGAGCGGTGTCTTATACGTAGTGTCGAGCGTTTCAATCAGCACCGGCAACGGGAACGGGGCCTGTTGAGTCCCGATCGTCGCGTCGGTGATGAGGCTGAAATCGGTGCGACCCCGATAGGGATCCGAGAAGGGGCCCGCCGGTCTGATGACGGCCAGCCGAAGGCTCCACGGTGGCGCATTCACCGCGCCGTTGCCGGATTCACCGTCGCGGTGCTGGTCGTAGAACATGCCGCCACCACCACGAAGGCTGGTCTTGCCGTCGTCGCCCAGTGCCCACGCAAAACCGGTGCGAGCGCCCAGGTTGTTCGACGCCGGGTCGGTGCCGTCCTCGGCGACGCCAGGGTCGCCGCGGAAGAGTTCCCCCCTCGGCGCCTGCGGGAACACTGTTGACCTCACGTTGTTGTTGAAGTCCTGGAGCGTGAACTGTTCGATGCGGCCGACCTTCTCGTGCCATGGCGGCGACGACTCGTACCGCAGACCCAGATTCACTGTCAGCTTCTGCGACACTTTGAAATCGTCCTGAACAAACGAGGACCCGTACCACACGTTGTAGTCCTTGTACTCGCCCGTGCCCTGATCGAAGGTCTGGACATAGCCGAGCAGGAAGTCGGCAATCGGGTGGCCGGTTCGGCTGCCGTCGAAAGTGAAGTGTCCCGCTCGCCGGAACTGGTTTCGAATCGTCACCGTGTAGTTCTGCGCTTCGCCGCCGACCTGGATGCTGTGCTTCCCCTTCACCCAGGTGAACCGGTCGTTCAGCTCGAGGCCGTTCCGGACGAACGATGCCTCGAGGTTGTCGCCGATGTTGAAGAACCCGTTGGCCTCGATCTGCGAAATCGACGGCTTGTCGGGATAGATCGGCAGCCGCACACCCAAATCCTGCATGCTGGGCACGTTATTTGTCGGCGGGAAGCGTCGCGAATGCATGCGGTTGAATCCGACGCGGAGCTCGTTCAGCGACGTGTTCGTCATCGTCCGTGTCCACGACCCCACGACGTTCTGCGCTCGCACGCGTGACTGCAGAGTCGGATTGCGATAGCTCAGCAGATTGCCCTCGGTGAAGGTCGGATCGTTCGTGAAATGATCGATGAAATAGCGCACACCGATCTGATCGGATTGCCGGAGCTGCTGATCGACTTTCACGACCACCTGATTGTCGTCCTGACCGATCAGCCGAGGGACCTGCATGAGGCCGTCGCCGCCGACCGCCGGGATGTATTTCAATACGTTGACCGCGGCAGGATCGAACCGCGCCACGGGTATCTGATTGCCGGGGAACGGCTGCCCCGTCAACGGATCGGTGAGAGCCTTGTTGCACGCCGAGCCGCAGGTGGCGAAGTTGCCGTTGCGCTCGTCGGTCGTCGGGGCAAACTGTACCAGGTTCGTCCCGCGATTGGCGATGTTCGTGCCCTGCCAGCCGGCGAAAAAGAACGTCTTGTTGTGCTGAATCGGCCCGCCGGCATAGCCGCCATACTGCTTGCGCTTGAGGAAGTCTTTGTCGGCCGCAAAGAAATTCCTCGCGTTGAACGTGCGATCGCGCAAGTAGCCGAACGTGCCGCCATGGAGGTTGTTCGTGCCGGACCGGGTCACCGCGTTGACGACCGCGCCGGCGCTGTTCCCCTGGGCGGCGCTGTAGTTGCTGGTCTGAATGCTGAATTCCTGCAGCGCATCCGGAAATGGGAACGGCTGGTTCTGCTGGAAGTACGGATCGGAGTGGCTCGTCCCGTCCAACCGGAACGACACCTGCCGCGATTCGGTCCCGTTGGTCGACATCCGCAGCGCGCCGGGGATCGTTTTCCCCGATTCCTGATCGACCTGAGTGAGCACCATCCCCGCCACCAGCGTGCTCAACTTTGCGGCATCGCGACCGTTCAGCGGCAGCTCGACGATGCGTTTCGAATCGACGACTTCACTGAGGGTCGCCGATGTGACGTCGACCGTGGACGATTGGCCGGCCACCGTGACCGTTTCAGAAAGGGCGCCGAGCTCGACCGCGAAATTCACGGTGAGGTTCTGGTTCGCCTGCAGCAGCACGCCCTTTCGCTGAGACGCCCGGAACCCGGTAAGCTCTGCGGTGATATCGTAGGTGGTCGGCCGCAGCGATGTGAAGGTATAGCGACCATCGGCGCCGGTCACGGTGTCTCTCGACAATCCGGTCGCCACTTCAACGGCCTTCACGGTGGCGCCGGGAACGACGCCACCCGTGTTGTCGGTGATCACGCCGTTGATTTGGCCCGTTTGCGCGAGCGCGGGGCTTGCGACGAGCAGTACAAGAAACAGTGTGGCGAGTGTTCGTCGAAGCGTGACGACCGCCGGCGAAATGGCGAACAGGACCTGTCTCATCGTGCCCTCTCTGGTTCTCGTGATTCGAAACCGGGGGCCGCGCCACGAGTTCGGTGCGGCTGAGATATCACGCTCAACCGGTAAAGTAAAGGCCCTAAACAGCCCGTGGTGAACGTCTGGCGTCGCACCGAGACGAGCGAGGCGCCCCGCCGGCAAGGCGCGACGACTGAGAATACCGGGAGTATTTGAAGGAGGAGCAACGCCGCTGGCGGGGATGCATCGCTCGTCGAATGCAGCCAGACGTTCACCACGGGCTGTTAAGCGGTAGAGTCATCTGGAGCCCGTCCATGAAGCCGACGATTGGATCGCTGATCCGTGTTCTTGGCGTGCTCGCCTGCATGTCTTGTCTGTCCCGGGCTTGGTCGGGTGACGTGTCGGGCCAGAGGGCAAAGGTTCCCGAAACGGTGGTGCGCATCGACGCGCGCATGGACCCGCCGCGGTGGGCCACTCTCGAGCGGCAGCTCCTGGCCGACAACGTGCCGGCGTGCCGGGAGTTCTTCAAAAAATACTTCGACGACCGCGGCTACCTTCAGTGCTTCGTGCGCTGGGGCGCCAATGACGGCCCGGACGACGCGTTTGAAAACTTCAACCACTGGCCCGAACTGCACGCGCTGGGGGCCGGCGATGAAGTGCTCCAGATGTTCCTCAAGGGTCACGAGGGGCTGCTCAAGCAGTACACCGAGGCCAGGACAACCGACGTCCCGATCGCCCGGCAGGGCATGTACTACAAGGAATTCATCGTCCAATCCGACTGGATGCACCATGGCGAAGGGTTGCAGCTTTTCAATCGCATGGGTCTCTCGATTCCGACGGATGCGAAATACCAGGAACGCGCCCGGCGATTCGCCGGGTTCTACATGGCCGAGGATCCCGAAGCCCCGAACTACGACCCGGTACACAAAATCATCCGCAGCATGGAGAACGGCAGCCGCGGGCCGATGCTCCGAAAAGCCACGGCTCTCGATTGGGTCGGCGACCCGTTCGACGTCAAAGGATTCGACGCGTTGCACGGCGAGTCGACGTTCGAGCAATTCCTGGCCCACTACGAGGAATACAGCGATGTCGTCGGCGACCACTTTCTCAATCTGCCGGCGACCACGCTGGCGATGAATGCATATCTTCTGGCCGGCGAGCCCAAGTACAAGAAATGGCTGGTCGAGTACATGGACGCCTGGCTCGATCGGATGAAGCACAACAACGGCATCATCCCCAGCTTCGTCGATCTGGACGGCAGGATCGGAGGCCCCGAGGGCAAATGGTGGAACAACGCGTACGGCTGGGGATTCAGCCCGGTCAATCCGGTGACCGGCCGCCGCGAAGACCGCAATCGGATTCCGCGGGCCCTTGTGGGCTTCAACAATGCGCTGCTCGTCACGGGCGATCAGAAATACGTCGATGCCTGGCGCAACATGATGGATGTGGTGAATTCACACGCGCGCGTGGTAGACGGAGGCAGGCAGTATCCCACGATGTACGGCGCCGGCGGCTGGTACGGCTGGCGCAATGCTCCATGGAACGTTGGCGCGCTGGAAGTCTGGTACTGGTCTCAAAAGCGGCAGGACCTGGAGCGCGTCGGCGGAGAGGGCGGATGGGTCGGATTTCTTCAGGGGAAGAACCCCGCGTATCCCGAGCAGGCCCTGGAGCGCGA
>QHWJ01000187.1 GCA_003222535.1 Acidobacteriota bacterium
CAGCGGTCCACCGCGTAGCCGATGGCGCCGAGCAGGATAATCGCGCCGATCAGCGTGTAGCTGGCACCCGCCGCCGGCCCCGCCTGCTCAGCGTTGTGCTGCAGCGCTTTTGCTGAGCGCGCGAGGTTCGATTCGTCTTTCTCGGCCATCACAAACGGGCCATTATCTCCCAATCGCCCGCTCCGGCCCCCCGGCGTCGGCGCGGCAGTATACCGTACCTTGTGAAAAAGTTCACCAGCTTCGAAATTCAACCACGAAAGACACGAAATACAACGAAAGCCGCGAAAACCACGAAAGACACGAAAACCACGAAAGACACCAAAGACACGAAAGACACGAAAGACGTGAAAACACGAAAACACGAGAACCGGGAACCGAAAACACGAGAACACGAGAACCCGAGAACAATAACGGATCCGTTTCGTGCGTTGAAGTTTTCGTGGCTGTTCGTGATCAGCGGAGCGACGTTGTCACGCCTGCGGCGCCGAGGGTGCGCGCGGACGCGTCGGCCAGCTCGAAGAGCAGCCGCGGATAGACGCCCAGCACGAGCGTCGCGGCGACCGCGACGCCCAGGACCACCGCCAGCGTCGGGCTCGTCGCCGGCTCGGAGCCGAGCGCCTCTTTCTTCACATACATGAAGACGACGATCCGGACGTAGTAGTACAGCGAGACGGCGCTGTTGAGGACGCCGATCACGGCCAGCCAGTTGTAGTGCGCGTCGATGGCCGCGCTGAACAGCCAGAACTTGCCCATGAAGCCGGCGGTGGGCGGGATGCCTCCGAGCGACAGCATGAACAACAGCATCGCGAACGCGGCGAACGGGTTGCGGGCGTGCAGCCCGCCGAAGTCCTTCAGCTCCTCGCCGGCGACGTCGGCGCGGCGCAGCCCCACGATGACCGCGAAGGCGCCGAGCTGCATGAACGCGTAGATGAAAAGGTAGACGAGCGTCGCCGTGATGCCGCGCGACGTGCCGGCGACGATGCCGATGAGCACGTAGCCCGCGTGCGCGATCGACGAATACGCGAGCATGCGCTTCACGTTCGACTGCGTCAGCGCCGCGATGTTGCCCACCGTCATCGTGATGATCGCCAGCGCCTCGAACAGCAGGCGCCAGTCGTGGCCCATCGACGGCAGCCCCTCGAGGAAGATCCGGATCAGCATCGCGAAGGACGCCGCCTTCGAGCCGACCGACAGGAACGCGGTGATCGGCGTCGGCGCGCCCTCATAGACGTCGGGCGCCCACATGTGGAACGGCACGGCGGCAATCTTGAAGCCGACGCCCGCGACCACGAGGATGACCGCCAGCACCAGGCGCGCATCCGTCTCCTGCCCCGCGAACGCCGCCGCCATCACGCGGAGGTTCGTGGTGCCCGAGAGCCCATACATCAGCGACATGCCATAGAGCAGGATGCCGAGCGAGAACGCGCCGAGCAGGAAGTATTTGACCGCGGCTTCGTTCGACCGGTGGCTCGGCTTGATGAAGCCCGCGAGGATGTAGAAGGACACCGCCATCGTCTCGAGCCCGATGAAGATGGTGATGAGATCGATGCCGCCCGCCATGATCATCATCCCGAGCGTGGCGCAGAGGATCAGGAAGTAGTACTCGCCCGGAGACGCCCCCTCGATCTCGAGATAGCGCACCGACATCAGCACGGTGATCGCGGCGGCGACGAGGAAGACCACTTTGAAGAACAGCGCGAATTGATCGACGGCGAGGAGCCCCTGTGCCACCTCGACATGCGTCGATCGAAAGGGCACGAGGGACGCCAGCGTCGCGCCAATCGCCAGGAGCGTGACCCACGCCAGCGCGCCGCGGCGCTCCTTCGGCAACAGCACGTCGACGATCAACACCACGAGCGCGCCGGAGGTCAGCACCAGCTCCGGCAGGATGTTGTAGAAATCGCTCGCCGAGATTCCGGGAGGCATCAGGGTCTCCCGGCGGCCGCCGGCAGCGGATTGCCGTTCGCATCGCACGGCATCGCCGACAGGAACTTCGCGGCCGGATTGCTCGACGCCGCGACCACTTCAGGCGTCGGGAGGGGGTTGCACTCGGCGTACTTCGCCGCATACTGCGGGCTCACCCGCAGGATGATGTGCTGCACCGATGTTTCGAGGCGGTGGAGGAACGGCGCGGGGTAGATGCCCATCCAGACCGCCAGAATCAGCAGCGGCGCGAACGTGGCGAACTCGCGATGGCTGAGGTCGAGCAGCCGCTCGTTCTTCGGGTTCTCGACCTTGCCGAACATCGTCCGCTGATAGAGGTAGAGCATGTAGGCCGCCCCGAGCACGACGCCGCTCGCCGCGAAGGCCGCCCAGACCTTGCTCGCGACGAAGACGCCCTGCAGGATCAGGAACTCACCGATGAACCCGTTCAGCGTCGGCAGCCCGATCGACGACATCGTCATGATCAGAAAGACCGCGGCGTAGACCGGCATCACCTTCGACAGCCCGCCGTACTCCGAGATGTCACGCGTGTGCCGCCGCTCGTAGACGATGCCGACGAGCAGGAAGAGCGCGCCGGTCGAGATGCCATGATTGAGCTGCTGGATGATGCTGCCCGTGATCCCGACGGGATTGAGCGCGAACATCCCCAGCATCACCATCGCCATGTGGCTGACCGACGAGTAGGCGACGAGCCGCTTCCAGTCCTTCTGCGCCAGCGCGACGAGCGCGCCGTAGACGATGCCGATGATCGACAGCAGCACCATCATCGGCACGAACTGGCGCGACGCCTCGGGCAGGATCGGCAGGCTGAAGCGCAGGAACCCGTACGTCCCCATCTTCAGGAGCACGGCCGCCAGAATCACCGAGCCTGCGGTCGGCGCGTCGGTGTGCGCGTCGGGCAGCCAGGTGTGGAACGGGAACATCGGCACCTTGATGGCGAAGCCGAGAAAGAACGCGAGAAACACCCACCACTGAAGGTTCGCCGCGAACGCGTACTTCTGGTAGCGCGTGATGTCGAAGCTGTAGGCCCCGAGGTTGGCCGGATCGTTGTGATAGGCGAAGTACAGCGCGAGGATGCCGAGCAGCATGATGACGCTGCCGACGAGGGTGTACAGGAAGAACTTGATCGCCGAGTAGAGCCGGTTCGCGCTGCCCCAGATCCCGATCAGGAAGTACATCGGCACGAGCATCACTTCCCAGAACAGGAAGAAGAGCAGGAAATCGAGCGACATGAACGCGCCGAGCATGCCGGTCTGCAGCACGAGCAGGAAGATGTAGTACTCCTTCACCCGCTCGGTGATCGCATCCCACTCGGCCCCGACCGACGGGATCCAGGGTGCGCGCTCGACGAACTGGAAGTCGGGGCCCTGCGGCGTGAACCAGAACCACAGCGGCACCGAGACGAGGAAGCCGATGAAGGCGACGATGTTCGCGACCCACCGGATGGCGCTCTCGTTCTGCTTGTCGATCAGCAGCAGGAGGAGCGCGCCGGCCAGCGGCGTGAACAGGATGATCGAGAGGTAATGGCTCATAAACAACATTGGAACGCGAAGCGCGCAAAGAATGAATTTCCTTTGCGGCCTTCGCGGGCTTTGCGTTCAAGATTCATCGCGCAAACAGATAAATACCGACGAACGCGAAGATGCCGAACAGCATCAGCAGCGCGTAATTCTGCACGAGACCGGTCTGGAACCGCCGGAACGAGAGGCTCGCCTCCTGGACGATCCAGCCGACCAGATTCACCATCCCGTCGACGACGGCGCGATCGGTCAGGCCCGACAACCACGAGCTGATGACGGTGACCCAGCTCGTGCCGTTCACCGCGCCGTCGACCACATTGCGATCGAAGGTCCACAGGCCGCGGCCTGCGCTGAAGGTGCCGGAGATCACCGTGGCGTCGTACAGCTCGTCGACGTAGTACTTGTTCAGCAGCGTGCGATGCGCGCCGGCCCAGCGAGCCGCCAGCTGGCCGGCAATTTCGGGATTCTTGACGTAGATCTTCTGGGCGATCAGGATGCCGGCGACGGCGATCAGCACCGAGAAGCCCATCAGGCCGAGCTCGACGCCGCTCGAGACGTGCGGCTGCACGTCGTCATTGCGGATTTCGGATTGCGGAGTGCGGAGAGCCACTTGCGGATCGCGTGCTCCCACCGCAATCCGCATTCCGCGATCCGCAATGGCGCTGTCCGTCGTTGCAGTGAAGCTGGGTTCGAGGAAACCCTCGATCGCATTCGGGCCGAGCGCTGCGGGAATGCCGACGACGCCGGCGACCAGCGCGCCGACGGCGAGCGCCATCAGCGGGAACAACATCGGCGTGGGCGATTCGTGCGGCCCGTGCCACGGTCCGTGGCCGTGACCGCTTCCGTGATCGTCGTGCGCGCTGTCCTTGCCTGGCGAGTGATCGTGAGGTCCGGCCGGCCCGTGGCTGACCCCGTGATCCTGTCGATGCGCCTGGCCGTGCGGATGTGCATCGGCCGGACGCGGCGCAGGGTGCGTGACAGCGCCGGCGGCGCGACCGCTGGTCTCCCACGCAGGCCCGCGGTAGTCGCCGAGGAAGGTCATTGCCATCAGGCGGAACATGTAGAACGCCGTCATCAGCGCCGTGGCGACCGCCAGGACCCAGATCGCCTTGTTCGCCAGGAACGCGCGGAAGAGGATCTCGTCCTTGCTGAAGAACCCGGCGAACGGCGGGATACCGGCGATGGACAGCATGCCGATGAACATCGCCGCAGAGGTCACCGGCAGGTACTTCCTCAGCCCGCCCATGCGCCGCATGTCCTGCTCGCCCGCCATCGCATGGATCACCGATCCGCTGCCGAGGAAGAGCAGCGCCTTGAAGAACGCGTGCGTCATCAGGTGGAACGCGCCGGCCGAGAAGGCGCCGACACCCATCGCCGTGAACATGTATCCGAGCTGAGAGACGGTCGAGTACGCGAGCACGCGCTTGATGTCGTACTGCACGAGGCCGATCGAGGCGGCCATCAGCGCCGTCAGCACGCCGACGATGGCGACAATCTGCATCACCATCGGCGCATGCGAAAACAGCACGGCGTTCCGGCCGACCATGTAGACGCCCGCCGTGACCATCGTCGCCGCATGGATCAGCGCGGAGACCGGCGTCGGCCCCTCCATGGCGTCCGGCAGCCAGACATACAGCGGAATCTGCGCGCTCTTGCCGGCGGCGCCGACAAACAGGAAGAGACAGATGAAGGACAGGACTCCGAAGTGCGCCGTCTCGACCGGCATCGCGGCCGCGGCGTTCTGTACGGCGCGGAAATCGAACGTGCCGAACGTGTAGTAGATCAGGAAAACGCCGAGGACGAATCCCCAGTCGCCGATCCGGTTGGTGATGAACGCCTTCCTGCCCGCGTCCGCCGCGCTCTTCTTCTCGTACCAGTAGCCGATGAGCAGGTACGAGCAGAGACCGACGCCTTCCCAGCCCACGAACATCACCAGGAAGTTGTTTCCCAGGACGAGCATGAGCATGAAGAAGCAGAACAGGTTCAGGTAGCAGAAGAACCGCGCGACGCCACCGCGCGGCTCGTCGGCCATGTAGGCGGTCGAGTAGACGTGAATCAGCGTCCCGATGCCCGTGACGACGAGAGCCATCATGCCGGCCAGCGGATCGAGCCGGAAACCCCAGGTCACCTGGAGCAGGCCGACGCTTGTGTTGGTCTGCAAGGGGATCGACGGAATCCACTGAGCAACCGTGACGTCGAAGGCGCGGGCGTCCGCCGGCAGGCCGAGGAGCTCCCAGAAGGCGAACAGCGACAGCCCGAGCGCCGCGGTCATCGTCGTGCAGGCCACGACACCCGCGGTCTGCCGCGAAAACGCACGGACCCCGAGGAGACCGTTGATGGCGGCCCCGAAGCCCGGTAACAGCGGAATCAACCAGATATAGCGCATCGTGAGACCGTTCAAAGCGTGGGGTGGGTCGCCCTACCCACCCAACCTACCTGACCTACGCGACCTGCTTGCCTGACCCACCCGACCCAGCGACCTACGCGACCTATTTGCCTGACCCACCCGACCCACGCGACCTACGCGACCTACGCGACCTACTTGCCTGACCCACGCGACCTACTTGCCTGACCCACGCGACCCACGCGACCTACTTGCGCCCGTTGTCGTCCTACCAGCGCATGAGGTTCATCTCGTCGATGTTGACCGTCTCTTTGTTCCGGTAGAAGGCGAGGATGATGCCGAGCCCCACCGCCGCCTCCGCCGCCGCCACCGCGATGACAAAGATCGCGAAGACCTGACCGATGCCGTTCTGCAGCTGGGCGGAGAATGCGACCAGGTTGATGTTCACCGCGTTCAGGATCAGCTCGATCGACATGAAGATGATGATGATGTTGCGGCGCACCATCACGCCGATCACGCCGATCATGAACAGCGCGGCGGACAGGAACATGTAGTGAGTAGAAGTGATCATGATTCTCTATATTTGGTGAATTGGTAAATTGGTGAATTGGTGAATGTGTGAGTTCAACTCACCAACTTACCAAGTCACCAAGTCACCAAGTCACCAATTCTCATAGTTCTCTTTTCGCCAGCACGATGGCCCCGATCATCGCGACCAGCAGCAGCATCGACGCGATTTCGAACGGAATCAGATAGCTGGTATAGAGCAGCCAGCCCACCTGCTCCGTGTTGCCCGATACCGGAATCGCGGCCGTCGCCGCCGAGGCGAGAGGGACCACCGGTTTCCCCGTCGAATACAACGCAACCGCGCCGAGCTCGACGATCACCGCCGCCGCCATGCCGAATCCCAGCCTGGTCTGCCGATGCGGATCCGAGTGCGCCTCCGGCGGACGCTTCAGGTTCACGAGCATCACGACGAACAGATACAAGACGACGATGCCGCCTGCGTAGACGAGGATCTGGATGGCGGCGAGGAACGCCGCGCCGAGCAGCACGTACAGCGCGGCGACGAACAGAAAATCGAGCACCAGAAACAGCACGCTGTGCACGGTGTCCTTCGTGCTGATGACCAGCACGGCGAACCCGAGGATGCATGCCGCGATGAAGTAGAACGCGATTGCTTCGCCCATACGCCTTGCGCAGGGCTCAGGGCGAAGAGCTCAGGGCACACAGCCCTAAGCCCTAAGCCCTAAGCCCTACAAGAGCACCACCTTCACGATCCCGGTCACCACCAGATTCGCGATCGGGAGCGTCGCGCGGATCCAGATGAAGAAATAGAGGAAGAGGAACGACTTGATCAGGAACCAGGTCCAGCTCGGGACGACGTCGAGAACGCTCAGCATCGCGACGCTCGGAAACGGACGCAGCCAGCCCCCCAGGAACAGCGTGGTCGCGACCGACGAGACAACGATCATGTTGGCGTATTCGGCGAGGAAGAACAGCGCGAAGCGCATGCCGCTGTATTCCGTGTGAAAGCCGCCCGTCAGCTCCTGCTCGGCCTCGGGCATGTCGAATGGCGCGCGGTTGGTCTCCGCCAGGCTCCCGATGACGAAGATCCCGAACGCGAGCGGCTGTACGAACGCGTACCACAGATGCGAGCTTTCCTGCGCCCGGACGATGCTGACCATGCTGAGCGAGCCGGCCATGAGGATCACGCTCACCAGGGTCAACGTCACCGCGACCTCGTAGCTGATCAACTGGGCCGACGCGCGCAGGCTCGCGAGCAGCGGGAACTTGCTGTTGGAGGCGTAGCCCGCGAGGATGATGCCGTAGACGCCGACCGAAGCCACCGACACGATGTAGAGGAGCCCGACGTTGACGTCCGTGATGAACAGAGTGACCCGGCGCCCGAACAAGTTGACCTCGGGGCCGAACGGAATCACCGCGTAGACGATCAGCGCCGGCACCATGGAGATGATGGGCGCCGCGGTGAAGACCCATTTGTCGGCGCGGGTCGGCGTGATGTCTTCCTTGATCATCAGCTTCACGGCATCCGCCACCGGCTGCAGGATGCCGTACGGGCCGACGCGCATCGGGCCGAGCCGCGACTGCGCCCACGCGATCACCTTGCGCTCGAGCAGGACCATGTAGGTGACCGCGACGAGCGTCGCGTTCAGGACGATCAGGATCTTGAGGATCGGGATGACGAGGGTGTCGACCACGGATTAGTCCTTGGTCCCTGGTGCTTGGTGCTTGGTCCGTCCCAGGTCCCTGGTCCGTCCCAGGTCCTTGGTCCGTTCCGGGTCCTCGGTCCGTCCCAGGTCCCTGGTCCGTCCCAGGTCCTGGGTCCGTCCCAGGTCCTGGGTCCGTCCCAGGTCCTGGGTTCGTCCCAGGTCCTGGGTCCGTCCCGGGTCCTCGGTCCGTCCCAGGTCCTGGGTCCGCCTCGAGTCCCGGGTCCCGTTTCTGCGGTCCGCCGTCCGGCGCGACAGCGCGACGTCGCACCAAGGACCAAGGACTAGGGACGGACCAAGAACCAAGAACGAAGGACCGAGGACTGGCGTCATCGATCCACTTCGCCGAGGACGACGTCGAGCGAGCCAATCAGCGCGACGACGTCGGCGATGAGATGGCCGCGAATCAACGGGCGCAGTCCCTGAAGGTTGCAGAAGGACGGCGGCCGGACGCGGAACCGGTACGGGTTCGTCGATTTCCCGTCGCTGACGATGAAGTAGCCGAGCTCCCCTTTCGGCGACTCGATCGCGTGATACGTCTCGCCCGCCGCCGGTTTGATCAGCCGCGGCACCTTGCCGACAATCGGCCCTTCCGGAATGCCCTCGGTGGCCTGACGAATGATCCGCAGCGACTGGCGGAACTCCTCGAGCCGCACGAGATACCGATCGTAGGTGTCGCCCGCCGTCCCGATCGGCACGTCGAACTGCATCTCGTCGTACGCCGCGTAGGGCTCGTCCTTGCGGACGTCCTTTGGCACGCCGGAACCGCGAAGCGGCGGTCCGCTCAGGCCCAGGGCGACCGCATCTTTGCCGGAGATGACGCCGATCCCTTTCGTGCGCTCGAGCCAGATCCGGTTGTGCGTCAGCAGCTCTTCGTACTCGTCGACCTTCGAGTCCATGACCGAGCAGAACTCGAGGACCTTCCTGTCCCAGCCGGGGGGCAGGTCCAGTGGCAGGCCGCCGATGCGCATCGAGTTGTACGTGAGCCGCGCGCCGCAGAACTCCTCGAAGAGATCGAGAATCAGCTCGCGCTCGCGGAACGCGTAGAGGAACACCGTCATCGCGCCGATGTCCATCGCGTGCGTCCCGATCCAGAGGCAGTGGCTGGCGATCCGCTGCAGCTCGCAGAGAATGGTCCGGACGTAGCGCGCCCGCCTCGGCACCTCGAGCGACATCAGCTTCTCGACCGTCTCACAGTAGCCGACGTTGTTGGTGGCGGCCGCGACGTAATCCATGCGATCGGTCAAGAGGATGATCTGCGTCCAGTTGCGGTTCTCGCTCAGCTTTTCGATGCCTCGATGCAGATAACCGATCACGACGTCCGCGTCGACCACCTTCTCGCCGTCGAGCCGCAGCACCACCCGCAGCACGCCATGCGTGCTCGGATGCTGCGGCCCCATATTGATCACGAGCTCGTTCGTGTCGAACATCGCGCCGTGATGCACTACTGGTGTGTCCATCGCTCGATGTCAGTCCTTGGTTCTTGGGCCTTTGTTCCTGGTCCGTCCTCGGTCCTCGGTCCTCGGTCGGCGGCGCGCCATGATCCGCGGACCAAGGACGCAGGACCCGGGACGGACCAGGGACCAAGTACCAGGGACGACGCCTACTCTATATCCGCCTGTTCCCTGGCCTGGCGCAGCTTGAGCCAGTCGAGCGGATTCTCCATCAGCAGCTCGCCGGGTCCCTCGAGCGGATAGTCCTTCCGCTGCGGGAACCCCTGCCAGTCGTCGGGCATCAGAATGCGCCGGCGATCGGGGTGGCCCGTGAAGTTCACGCCGAACATGTCGTACACCTCGCGCTCGAGCCAGTTCGCGGACGGCCAGATGCCGGTGACCGACGGCACCGGTTGCAGCTCGCCGACCTTCACCTTGATTCGCACACGATGGCGATGGCGCGTGGAATACAAGCAGTAGACCACGTCGAAGCGCCCCTCGGCACGCGGTGGCCAGTCGGTGGCCGTCACGTCGGAGCAGAAATCGAAGACGGCATCCGCGGCGTCGCGGAGATGACGCGCCGTCTCGACGAGGTGCGCCACCGGGACGACAATCGTCCAGTCGCCGAGGTGATAGCTGACGTGCGACACGCTGCCCGGCACGACGCGCTGCAGGGTCGTGATGAACGCCGGCAGCGCCAGGCCCGCCGGCGGCGCCGGTTCGGTCGGCCCGGTCGGCGCCGCGGCAGCAGGCGGAGGATGCGCCGCCGCCTTCGCTGGCGGGGGCTTCGCAGCAGCGGCTTCGGCGCCCGGGGCCTTCGCAGCTGCCGGCTTGCCCGCCGCAGCCGCGGAAGCGGCGGAGCCGGGTGCGGCTTCGGGCGGCGTGGCATCTGAAGGCGGCTTCGGAGCCTCAGCCATTTAAACCCATTCGAGCGCGCCCTTCTGCCACGCGTAGTAGTAACCGACGACCAGGATGAAGATGAAAACGAGCATCTCGATCAGGCCGAACAGCAGCAGCTTATCGAAGATGACCGCCCACGGAAACATGAACACGGTCTCGACGTCGAAGATGACGAACAGCATTGCGACCAGGTAGTAGCGGATGCTGTAGCGATCGCGCGCGTCGGTGAGCGGCTCGATGCCGCATTCGTACGGCTCCAGCTTCACCTTGTTGTATTTTTCCGGGTGAAGCAGGCCGGAAAAAACCAGCGTGAACAAGGCAAAGCCCGTCGCGACGACGACGAAGATGGCGATCGGGATGTAGGGTGAAAGCATTGGGTGCCGTGCCGCGAGAAGAGGCGCGGCCGCTGAAAAAAGCCGTTGGTTTATAACACGCGACCTGAGGGGTGTCAAGAAACGGCGACGCCGCGCGTCGCTCGAACATTTCGCCGCAACTTGCAGATTTCAAACCATTTTGGGTTCCTCAATCGCTTGACGCTCTTCAAGAGCGGGACCTATACTCAACGAATGCCCAACCGGCGCGTTCTGGCCGCCGTGCTGTCGCTCGCCGCCTGCACGCTGGCCTGGCCCGGGCCACTCGCCGCTCAGGCGATTCAGCGGGCGCTCTACGTGAGCGTGCTCGACCAGGCGGGCGCCCCCGTGCCCAACCTCGGTCCTGCCGATTTCGTGGTCCGCGAAGACAATGCGGCCCGGGAAGTATTGAAAGTCGACTCGGCAAACGAGCCGATGCACGTGGCCGTCATCATCGACAACAGTCAGGCGGCGCGCGACGAGATCCCGCACATCCGCCAGGCGCTTCCGGCGTTCATCGCGGCGCTCACGGGATCCGCCGCGGGCGACGTGAAGAACGAGGTCGCGATCATCGCGATTGGCGAGCGGCCGACGATCTTCGCGCCATCCACCACCAGCCGGACGAGCCTGCAGAAAGGCGTCGATCGGCTCTGGCCGCTGCAGGGCAGCGGCGCGTATCTCCTCGACGGGATCATCGAGGTGTGCCAGGGCTTCAAGAAGCGTGAAGCCCGCCGCCCGGTGATCGTCGCGATCTCAGCCGAGGGTCCGGAGTTGAGCAACCGCCAATACGACCAGGTGCTCGATCCGCTCCGCGCCAGCGGCGCGGCGTTCCATGTCATCGCGATCGGGCGTCCGTCGGGCAGCCTCAGCGACGAGGCGCGCAATCGCAGCATCGTACTCGACGAAGGACCGCGCACGACCGGTGGCCGCCGCGAGGATCTCCTCACGGGCATGGCGCTGACGGCCACCCTCACGCACCTTGCGGATGAGCTGACGCATCAGTATCGCGTCACCTACGCCCGGCCGCAGACGCTGATTCCGCCCGAGCGCGTCACCGTCGCCGCGGCGAAGCCGGGGCTGACCGCGCGCGGGACGCTCATCAAAGACCAGCAGGGACGCCCGTGACCGGTTCACCCTTTCGCCGCTTCCCATTCCCGCTGCCCGTCCTGGCCGCAGCCGCCGCGGCGCTCCGGATCGCCGCGGCGCAGGCACCGCAGCCGCCCCAGGTCCCGTTCCGCACCGGCGTCGATCTCGTCTCGCTCAACGTGACGGTGACCGACAGCAGCGCGCGCTACATCACCGACCTCACGCAGGACGAGTTCAACGTGTTCGAGGACGGCGTCAAGCAGGACGTCACGTTCTTCAATCGGACGAATCTGCCGATCGCGCTGGCGCTGCTGATCGACACCAGCGCCAGCATGGAGTCGAAGCTGCCGACCGCGCAGGAAGCGGCCGTCGGCTTCGCCAAACGCCTTCGCGCGCAGGATCTCGCCGAGGTCATCGACTTCGACAGCCGCGTCGTCGTGCTGGCGAGCTTCACGAACGGCGTCTCGGATCTCGAGCAGGCGATCCGCAAGACGTCGGCGGGCGGCTCGACGTCGCTCTACAACGCGGTCTACATCGCCCTCAAGGACTTGAAAAAGGTCGTCGCGAAGAACACCGAGGAAATCCGCCGGCAGGCGCTCGTCGTGCTGTCCGACGGCGAAGACACGTCGAGCCTGCTGCCGTTCGAAGAAGTCCTCGACCTGGCGAAGCGATCGGAAACCGCCATCTATGCGATCGGGCTGCGCTCGCCCGACGGCCCGGGCGCGGCGACGAAAGGCTTCAAGGAGGCCGAGTTCGTCTTGCGGCAGTTTGCGCAGGAGACAGGCGGCCGCTCCTTCTTCCCGAACCAGCTATCGGACCTGGCGAACGTCTACGGACAGATTTCCGACGAGCTGTCCAGCCAGTACACAGTCGGCTACACCTCTCGCAACCCGCGCCGCGACGGCTCCTGGCGTCGCGTGATTGTCCGCGTGAACCGTCCGAACCTGACGTCGCGGACCAAGCTGGGATACTTCGCGACGACGTCGCATTAGACTGGGCGGGTCAGGCCCAGACCATGAACATTCTTCCTCTCGTTCTTTACGCGGCCGCCTTCGTTGCGTATGCCTGGCACTTCGCGCAGCGCAACCCGGTTGTCGGCCGTTCGGCCACGACGCTCCTGGTGGCGGCCGCGCTGTCGCACACCTTCGTCATCGGCATGCAGACGATGGAGGTCGGGCATGTGCCGGTGCAGGGCAAGACGTCGGCCATCTCGACGTTCGTCTGGCTGCTGGCTCTCTCGTATCTCTACATCGAGATGACGACCGAGGAGCGGGCGATGGGCGTCTTCATCCAGCCGTTGCTCGTCGCGCTGCAGGCGATTCCGGCGTTTCGTACGAGCATCGAGGACCGCGCCGCGGTTCTGCAGGGTCCGCTGTTCGGCGTGCACGTCTCGTCGCTGCTCTTCGCGTACGCGAGCTTCGCGCTGGCGTGCGTCATCGGCATCACCTACGTGCTGCTGTTCAAGGAAATCAAGGCGAAGCACCTCGGCTTCTTCTATGCACGGCTGCCGTCGCTGCAGATGCTCGATCGCATGAATCAGCGTGCCATCGTCATCGGCTGGATCTTTCTGACCATCGGCATGATCGTCGGCGCCATCTGGGCGGCGCAGGCGCGCGGCTACGCGGCCGGCGATCCGCGCGTGCAGGCCATGTCGCTGCAGGATCCGAAGATTTTCGTCGCGCTCTTGTGCTGGATCGTGTATTCGTTCGAGCTGTTCGCCGCGCGGCGCATCGGCTGGGGTGGACGGCGGGCGGCGTACCTGTCGGCGATCGGCTTCGTGATCGTGCTGTTCAACTTCGTCCCGATCAGTTATTTCTTCTCGAAGAGCCACAATTTCTAACGTGCAGCTCCTCCTCGTCGGAATCAGTTACCGGACCGCGCCGGTCGAGCTGCGCGAGCGGCTCGATTTTCAGGCGCGCGGCGTGGCCGATGCGCTCCGCGCGTTGGCCTTGCGCGGATCGGCGCGTGAAGCCGTCGTGGTCTCGACGTGCAACCGCGCCGAGCTCTACGTCGCCTGCGACGAGGCGGCCGCGACGCGCCAGGACCTCGTGCATTTCGTCAGCGACTTCAACGGCGTCGCGCCGGACGAGATCGCCCCACACGTGTACGACGTGATCGACCTCGACGTCGCGCGACATCTGTTCCGCGTGGCCGCCGGCCTCGATTCGCTCGTGATGGGCGAGCCGCAGATTCTCGGTCAGGTGAAGGAGGCCCACACGAGCGCGACCGAGGCGCGTACGGCGGGCCCCGTGCTCAACCGGCTGTTCCACACGTCGTTCGCGGTCGGCAAACGGGTGCGGACCGAGACCGGTCTCGGATCGGGCGCGGTGTCGGTGAGCTACGCCGCCGTGGCGCTCGCGCGGAAAATCTTCGGCGATTTGAGCGGCCGGAACGTCGTCGTCATCGGCGCCGGGGAGATGGGGACGCTGACCGCGGTGCACATGAAGTCGCAGGCCGTGCGGCACGTCACGATCGTCAGCCGGACGATGGCGCACGCCGCGCGGACGGCGGAGGCGATCGGCGGCGCCAGCGCGGCGCCGTGGGAAGAGCTGGACGCGGTGCTCGGCGCGACCGACATCGTCATCACGGCGACCGGCGCGGCGGCGCCGATCCTCACCAGAGCGCACATCGAGGCCGTGATGCGGCCGCGGCGCAATCGCCCGCTCTTCATCATCGACATCGCGATGCCGCGCGATGTGGAAGCGGCCGCCGGCGAAATCGAGCAGGTGTTTCTCTACAACATCGACGACCTGCAGGCGACGGTCCGCGAAAACCTGGCGCGACGCGCGAGCGAGGTCGCCGGCGCCGAGACGATCGTCAACGAGGAGGTCGGGAAGTTCGGCGCGTGGTTCCGGTCGCGCGCCGCGATCCCGACGATCGTCGCGCTGCGGGAGCGGTTCGAAGCCATCAGACGGGCCGAGCTCGAGCGGCTGGACTTCAAGCTGTCGTCGCTCCAGCCGGAGGCGCGCGCCCGCGTCGATGAAATCACCCACCTCCTCATCGAGAAGCTGCTGTTGACACCGACCGAGCAGCTCAAGTCGCTGAGCGACGCCGACACGGTGGGCGCCTATGCCGAGGCGCTGACACGGCTGTTCGGCCTCGCTGAACCCGAAGAGCGGCCGAACGTCGAATCGTTCGCCCGCAATCGCCCGCCCCGGCGACGTGCCTGAGGCGAACGTGGAGCTCCGACTCGGTACCCGCGGCAGCCAGCTCGCCATGTGGCAGGCGAACACCGTGGCGGCGCGGATCGCCGCCGCCGGCGGACCGCCCTGCCGCATCGTCATCATCAAGACATCCGGCGATCGCCTGCAGGAGGCGCCGATTTCGGACGTCGGCGGCAAGCGTCTCTTCGTCAAGGAAATCGAGGATGCGCTCTTCCGGCGCGAGATCGATCTCGCCGTGCACAGCAGCAAGGACATGCCCGCCGTGCTGCCGGAGGGACTGGTGATCGCCGCCGTGCTTCCGCGCGAGGACCCGCTGGACGCGTTGGTGCTCCCTGTCAGGGCTCAGGGCTCAGAGCCGAGGGCTCAGGGCTCAGGGCTCAGGGCTCAGAAAACAGCGCAGCCCTCAGCCCTCAGCCCTCAGCCCTTGACGCTCGACGATCTCGTCGCCGTTCTCGGCCAATCACCGTCGATCGGCACCGGTAGCGTCCGCCGCATCGCGCAGTTGACCCGTCTGTTTCCCGGCGCACGCTTCGCGCCGATTCGCGGTAATCTCGACACCCGCTTGCGCAGGCTGGATGAGGGCGGGCCCGGCGGGAACGACGCGCTGGTGCTTGCCGCCGCCGGCCTGCGGCGTCTCGGTTTCTCGTCCCGCATTTCGCTGCCGCTCCCGGTCGCGGCGTGCGTGCCGGCGCCCGGCCAGGGGATCGTCGCCGTCGAGATTCGATCAGGCGACACGGGCGTGCAGGACGCCGTGTCACGCATCGACGATCCGGCGGCTTCCGCCGCGCTCGCCGCGGAGCGCGCGCTGGTCGAAACCCTCGGCGGCGGGTGCCAGACGCCGATTGGCGCGCTGGCGACACCCGTCGACGGAGACATGATCGAGCTCGTGGCCGCGGTCGTGGCCCTCGACGGAAGCCGTGCCGTGCGCGAGCGGGCGCGCGGATCGCGATCGGAAGCGAGAGCGCTCGGAGCGCACGTGGCCAGGCAGCTTCTGAGCGGCGGCGCGGGTGAGATCCTCGCGGAGGCACGCCACGGGCTGGGCGCTGTGGAGGGGATACAACCGTAGTCGTTAGTCATGGGTCGTAAGTCATCGACCAACGACCAACGACCAACGACTAACGACCAACGACTAACGACCAACGACCACGATGTCTATCGTTTATCTGATCGGCGCGGGCCCCGGCGATCCCGGCCTCCTCACCGTTCGCGGCCAGCAGTGCCTCGAGTCGGCGGACGTGGTGCTGTACGACCATCTCGTCCCCGAGCGCCTGCTTCGATCGGCGCGGCCGGATGCCGAGAAGATCGACGTCGGCGTCGCCGCGCCGCAGCCGCAGGAGCAGGAGGCGATCTGCTACCTCCTCGCCGAGAAGGCGCGCGAAGGCAGGACCGTCGCACGGCTGAAGTGGGGCGACCCGTTCGTGTTCGATCACGGCGGCTCGGAGGCGTTGTTCCTCCACGAGCAGGGCCTCCGCTTCGAGGTCGTGCCGGGCATTCCTGCCGGCGTCGCGGTGCCGAGTTACGCGGGCATCCCGATCACGTATCCCGGCGGCGGAGACACGTTGACGTTCATCCGCGGGCACGAGGACGACGGCAAGACGCGCGCGTCGATCGACTGGGCCAGCCTCGCGCGCCTCGACGGCGCCATCGTCTGCTACGCCGGCCCGCAGCAGCTGCCGCACATTCTGAGCTCGCTCGTGTCGCACGGTCGGCCGTCCGGGGATTCCGCCGCGATCATCTACGACGGCACGCTGCCGACGCAGGAAACCATTGTCGGGTCGATCGACGAGATCGCCGGGTCGGTTGCGCGATCGGGCGACCGGCGGGCGGCGATCCTGGTCGTCGGCCGCGTCGTCAAGCTGCGCGAGCACCTGCGATGGTTCGACGCGCGGCCGCTCTTCGGCAAGCGCGTGCTCGTGACGCGTCCGAAGGAGCAGGCGATGGATCTCGTCGAACGCCTCGAAGCGATGGGCGCGCAGGCGATTGAAGCACCGATGATCCGCATCATCCCGCCAGAGGACTACACCCCGCTCGACGAGGCCTGCGCGCGAGCCGCCGACTTCGATTGGATCATCTTCTCGAGCCCGACCGCGGTCGATGCGTTCCTGGACCGGCTGCTGGCCGGACCCCAGGACCTGCGCGCGCTCCAGGGCGTCAAGCTGTGCGTCGTCGGACCGGCAACCGCGGAGCGGCTGGCGCGCCGCGGCCTGAAAGTTGATCTCACGCCGTCGGAGTTCCGCGCCGAAGGCGTGGTCCGCGCGATGGCGGAGACGACCGACATCACGGGTCTGAGCGTGCTGCTGCCGCGCGCGGACATCGGCCGCGAGGTCATCGGCGACGAGCTGCGCAAGCGGGGCGCCGTCGTCACCGAGGTCATCGCGTACCGCACCGCCGTGGTCGAGCCGGAGCGCGAGGGCGAACCGGACATCTACCGGATGCTGCTCGAGCGCCGGATCGACGTCGTCACGTTTACGAGCGCGTCGGCCGTGCGTCATTTCGTGCGGGTGCTCGGGGCCGAGCCGGCCGCCGATCTGCTGCGGACCGCCACGGTCGCGTCGATCGGTCCGGTCACCGCCGAGGCCGCCACGCAGTGCAGCATTCAGACGACGATCATGCCGTCGAGCTACACGATTCCCGCGCTCGTGGAGGCCATCGTGGAGTACTTTTCAGAAAAGGGCGCAGAGACGCGTGAGCACACCGAGACGAGATAGCCACGGAGACACCGGGACAGGGAGTCTTCTTGAAAAAAGATCTCTGTGTCTCCGTGTCTCTGTGGCTGTCATCTCTCCGTGTCCTCTGCTTTCTCGGTGAGCTCCGCTAGAAGGGAACAGCCATGAACCACAGCCTGACTCATACGGCCCTGAAGCTCACGCGACGGCTGCGGCGGCTGCGCCGGACCGAGACCATGCGCGCGCTCGTGCGCGAGACGCGGCTCACGCCCGACCTCTTCGTCCTGCCGCTGTTCGTCTGTGAAGGCGAAGGCGTCCGGCGCGAGGTCGCCTCGATGCCCGGCGTGTTCAACCTGTCGGTCGACGAAGCCGTGAAAGAGGTCGAGACCGCGAAGGCCGACGGCGTCAAGAGCGTCATCCTGTTCGGCCTCCCGGATCGCAAGGATGACATCGGATCGCTCGCCTACGATCCGGGAGCCCCGGTGCAGTCCGCGATCCGGGCGATCAAGCGCGCGGCGCCGGACGTGCTCATCGCGACCGACGTCTGCCTGTGCGAATACACCGACCACGGCCACTGCGGCATCGTGATCGACAATGAGATCGCCAACGATCCGTCGGTCGAACAGATCGTGCGCGCGGCCGTCTCGCACGCGGCGGCCGGCGCGGATATCGTCGCGCCCTCGGACATGATGGACGGCCGCGTCGGCGCCATCCGCCACGCGCTCGACGAACGCGGCTTCGAGCAGACGGCGATCATGGCGTATGCGGCGAAGTACTGCTCGGCCTTCTACGGGCCGTTCCGAGACGCCGCGGCGTCCGTGCCGCGGTTCGGCGATCGGCGGTCGCACCAGATGGATCCGGCCAACTCCGCCGAGGCGATGCGCGAGGTCGAGCAGGACATCGCGGAAGGCGCCGACATCGTGATGGTGAAGCCGGCGGTCACCTATCTCGACGTCATCGCGCGCGTGAAGGAGAGGTTTCAGTTTCCGACGGCCGCGTATCACGTCAGCGGCGAGTACGCGATGCTGAAGGCCGCCGCGCGCAACGGCTGGATCGACGAGCCGCGCGCGATGCTCGAGACGCTCACCTCCATCCGCCGCGCCGGCGCCGACATCATCATCACGTATTACGCGCGGGAAGCCGCCCGGGCGATCGCCCAGTCTTAAAATGGAGTTCAGGCTGCAGCGAGAGGTTCGTGTGACATCGTTCGACGAAGAGCCTCGCCTGCGGTCCGCGCTCGACTATTGGCTCTCGCGCCCGCCCGTGGAACGCCTCGCCGCCGTGGAGTTCCTCCGGAGACAATTCCATGGACCTGGCGCCCGACTTCGACGAGTTCATCGCGTGCTTGATCGCCCATGGCGTTGAGTTCGTGTTGACCTGGAGGTTGCTGTGAAACGGGCTCCGTTCGGTTTCGCGCTGGGTCTCGGGGCGTTGGCGTTCGTTCATGCCCAGCAGCCCGCGCGGCCTTTCGATCTGCTCGTCACCAACGCCCGCATCATCGACGGCACCGGCGGACCCCCGGTGGCCGGCTCGGTGGCCGTCCGGGACGGCCGCATCGCCGGCGTCGGACGCGTGACCGGCACGGCGGCGCGGACCATCGACGCGCACGGGTTGGTGCTGGCGCCCGGATTCATCGACGCGCACTCGCACTCCGACTACGCCTTGCTGACCGACGGCAACGCCGAGAGCAAGATCCGCCAGGGTGTCACGACCGAGGTCATCGGCGAGAGCGGATCGGTGGCGCCGCAGAAGCCGAGCGCGGCTCGCAACTGGAGCGACTTCGCCGGCTACTTCGCCGCCATAGAGAAGTCGAAGGTCTCGGTCAATCTGCTCTCGTACATCGGGCTCGGTCAGGTGCGCGAGTACGTGATGGGCAGCGACGACCGCGCCCCGACCGCCGACGAGCTCTCGAAGATGACCGCCCTCGTCTCGGAAGAGATGAAGCACGGCGCGTACGGCGTCGCCACCGGGTTGATCTATTCACCCAACGCCTACGCCAGGCTCGATGAGCTGATCGCGTTGTCGAAGCCGGCGGCGGCGGCCGGCGGACTGTATGCGTCGCACCTGCGGTACGACGGCGACAAGCTGCGCGACGGCCTCGAGGAAGCGATCGCGATCGGCGAGGGCGCCCGCATTCCGGTCCACGTCTTCCATCTGAAGGTCACCGGCGCGAAGAACGTCGGCCGGATGAAGGAAGTGATCGCCATCGTGGAAGCGGCGCAGAAGCGCGGCGTGGAGATCGCGGCCGATCAGTACCCGTACGTCGCGAGCAGCACGGGACTCATCCAGACGATTCCGCCGTGGGCGCATGAAGGCGGCAACGCGAAGCTGGTCGCGCGGCTGAAGGATCCCGCCACCCGTGCGCGCATCCGTAAAGAGATGGACGACCCGAATCCCACCTGGGAGAACCGGCTGATCTCCGCCGGCACCTGGCACAACGTGCAGATCGCGTCGCTGCCGGCGCGGACCGGCATGGAGACGGGCTACAAGCGCTTCGAAGGCTGGCGCGTCGACGATGCGGCGAAGGAGATGGGCAGGGATCCGTACGACTTCGTGTTCGAGATGCTCATCGCGAACGGCGGCAGCGTGAGCTGCGTGTGGTTCATCATCGACGAAAGCGATCTGAAGCTCGCGATGAAGCAGCCGTGGGTGTCGGTCGGCTCCGACGGATCGGCGCTCGCGACGAGCGGTCCGCTGCGCACCGGCGTGCCGCACCCGCGCAACTTCGGCACCTTCCCGCGGGTGCTCGGCAAATACGTGCGCGAAGAGCACGTCATCCCGCTCGAGCAGGCCGTCCACAAGATGAGCGGCCTCACCGCGTCGCAGTTGCACATCAAGGATCGCGGCCTGATCAAGGACGGCATGGCCGCCGACCTCGTCATCTTCGATCCCGCGACGGTCGCCGATCGCGCCACCTTCACGGATCCGTTCCAGTATCCGGTCGGCATTCCGACGGTCATCGTCAACGGACGCGTAGTGCTCGACAACGGACGCCACACGGGCGAGCGTCCCGGTGTGGTCATCCGCGGACGCGGCGTACGCTGATGCTCGTCATGGCTGATGGCTGACCTGGTACGAGCGCGTCATGGCTGATGGCTATGGCGGATGGGAACCTACGCATCCGTGGCCATCAACCTTCGGCCATGAACCATGAGCCATCAGCCATCAGCCATCCTCAGCCATCCTCAGCCATTAGCCATGAAAACAACCCGCTCGTCACGTCTCTTCTCTCGAGCCCAGAGCATTCTCCCGGGCGGCGTCAACAGCCCTGTCCGCGCGTTCAAGGCTGTCGGCGCGTCGCCCCTGTTCATCCGTCGCGCGTCGGGTGCGCGCATCGAAGACGTCGACGGCAACAGGTTCATCGACTACGTGATGTCGTGGGGGCCGCTCATTCACGGCCACGCTCCGCCTGGTCTCGTGAAAGCGGTCGCCGCGGCCGCGCGCCACGGCACGAGCTTCGGCGCGCCCAGCCCGCTCGAGGTCGCCCTCGCAGAGCGCGTGCGCACGCTCATGCCGTCGCTCGAGCGCGTACGGTTCGTCAGCTCCGGCACCGAAGCCACGATGAGCGCCGTCCGCGTCGCGCGGGCCGCCACCGGGCGCGACCGTCTTCTCAAGTTCGAGGGCTGCTATCACGGCCATGCGGACGCGTTCCTCGTCAAAGCCGGCTCCGGCGCGCTGACGCTCGGGACGCCGACCAGCCCCGGCGTGACGCGCGCCGCGTCGGCCGACACCTTGGTCGCGGCCTACAACGACCTCGACTCGGTCCGCCGCGTCTTCGACGCCAATCGCGGTCTCGTCGCCGCGGTCATCGTCGAACCGATTGCCGGGAACATGGGCGTCGTCCCGCCCGCCGACGGGTTTCTTCGCGCGCTCGCCGACGCCTGCCGTGCCGAGGGCGCGCTCCTGATCTTCGACGAGGTGATCTCGGGATTTCGCGCTGCGGCGGGTGGGGCGCAGGCGATCGCCGGCGTGCGGCCGGATTTGACGTGTCTGGGAAAAATCATCGGCGGCGGGCTGCCGGTCGGCGCCTACGGCGGCCGTGTCGAACTGATGGAGCTCGTGTCGCCCGCAGGACCGGTGTATCAGGCGGGAACGCTGTCGGGGAACCCGTTGGCGATGACGGCGGGGTTATGGTGCCTGAATCACCTGTCCCGAAAGCTGTACACATCGCTCGCCGCGCTCGGCGCGCAACTCGCCGCCGGGCTCGTGGACGCCGCGCGCGCGGCCGGTGTCGCGCTGCAGGTCAACGCGTTCGGCTCCGTGCTCACGCCGTTCTTCACGGATCGGCCGGTGAGCGACTTCCTGTCGGCAACGGCGGCCAACACGGATCAGTACGCCAGATTCTTCCGCGGGATGCTGACTCGCGGAGTGTATCCGCCACCGTCACAATTCGAGGCCTGGTTCCTTTCCGCGGCGCATACGGTGCGGGATGTGGAGAAAACGATCCGCGTGGCTCGCGAGGCGATGAGGGACGTCGCGAAGGGCGCGTAGGGCGGATGGGTCAGGTAGGTCGCGTGGGTCAGGTAGGTCGCGTAGGTCGGGTAGGTCGGGTAGGTCAGGTAGGTCAGGTGGGTTGGTAGGTCAGGTGGGTCGGGTGCGTCAGGGACGTTGCGCGGTCGGGTAGGTCGGCTGGGTCGAGTAGGTCAGGTGGGAGATCTTAGCTGCCTGCCTCCACCCGGCCCAGCGAGCCGGGAATCAACGAGCGA
>QHWJ01000188.1 GCA_003222535.1 Acidobacteriota bacterium
CGGTCGATCCTCCTCATGGGGGTGCCCGTTTCCGGCAAGAACATGTTCCCGTCGAACATCGCGGGGCTGCCAACGTGGTACACGATTCGGGTCAGCAAGCGGCATTACGTCGGGCGCAAGAAGGAAGTCGACTTCCTGGTCGCGATGAACCCGGAGACTGCCAGAGAAGATGTCCTGACGCTCGACCCTGGCGCTGCCGTCGTCTACGATTCGCCGTTGAAGCTCAACCTGCTGCGCAACGATCTCACCTTCTATCCCGTCCCGTTCGACGTGCTCGTCAAGCCGGTGTGCCCCGACGCGAAGCTGCGCCGCCTCGTGCGCAATATGATTTACGACGGCATCCTCGCGAAGCTGCTCGGGATCGATCTCGCGCACATGGAAGCGGCGCTCGCCAAGCAGCTTGGCAAGAAGGCGAAGGCCGTGGCGCTGAATACCGACGCGCTCAAAGCGGGCTTCGCCTACGCGGAAGCGAACTTCACCAAGCAGGACCCGTTCATCATCGAGCCGATGAACGAGACGGCCGGCAAGATCCTCATCGAGGGCAATGCGGCCGCGGCGATCGGCTGCATGATGGCCGGCGTCACGGTCGTCGCCTGGTATCCGATTACGCCCTCGTCTTCGCTGTGCGAGTCGCTCATCACCTACATGAAGAAGTACCGGATCGACAAGGCGACCGGCAAGGCGACGTTCGCGATCGTTCAGGCCGAGGACGAGATCGCGTCGCTCGGCATGGTGATCGGTGCGAGCTGGGCGGGTGCGCGGTCGATGACGGCGACGGCCGGCCCCGGGATCTCGCTGATGGGCGAGTTCTCGGGCCTGGCGTATTACGCCGAGACGCCCGCGGTGATCTTCGATGTCCAGCGCGTCGGGCCGTCGACCGGCCTGCCCACGCGGACGGCCCAGGGGGACCTGCTGCAGGTTGCGTTTCTCTCTCACGGCGATACCAAGCACATCATGATCATGCCCGCCTCCGTCGAGGAGTGCTACCTGTTGGCACAGGAGGCGTTCGACCTCGCCGAGCAGTTTCAGACCCCGATCTTCGTGATGATGGACCTCGATCTGGGCATGAACAACTGGATGGCGGACGGCTTCAAGTATCCCGACAAGCCGCTCAACCGCGGCAAGCTGCTCACCGACGAAACGCTGAAGGCCATCGGTGAGTGGGGACGCTACAAGGACGTCGACGGCGACGGCATCACCTACCGGACCATTCCGGGGGACGGCATGCCGGCGTACTTCACGCGCGGATCCGGCCACAACTCGAAAGGGCAGTACAGCGAGCGGCCGGACGATTACGTGGAGAACATGGACCGGCTGGCGCGCAAGTTCGAGACGGCGCGCCAGTTTGTCCCGAAGCCCGTGGTCGAGATCGTGCCGGGCGCCAGGATCGGGCTCATCGGCTACGGCACGTCGCACTGGGCGATCGGCGAGAGCCGCGACCAGCTGCGCGATGAGACCGACGTCAAGACATCGTACTTCCGGCTCCGCGCGTATCCGTTCACCGGGGAGCTGGTGGCGTTCATCGATGCGCACGAACGCATCTACGTCGTCGAGCAGAATCGCGACGCGCAGCTGCTGCAGCTCATGAAGCTGGAAGTCTCGCAGGAGCGGCAGACCAAGCTGCGCAGCGTGCTGCACTACAACGGCCTTCCGATCGACGCCCGCAGCGTCACCGACGAAGTGCTGGCGCAGGAGGGGTTCGAGGTCGCAAAGAAAACGATCCGCGCCGCGGGCTCGTCGGCGGGCGTGCTGGGGGGCGAATAGATGGCAGACGTCTGATTGCGGGTTCCTGATTATTTCTGATTGCACGTTGCTCATATGCCTACACCGCTGAAAGTGAATCGCATCGGTCTCGAACCGCAGGTCTACAAAGGCGGCAAGACGACCCTCTGCGCCGGCTGCGGCCATAACGCGATCTCCGAGCGCATCATCGATGCGTTCTACGAGATGGGTATCGATCCGCGGCAGGTCATCAAGCTGTCGGGCATCGGCTGTTCGAGCAAGAGCCCCGCGTATTTCCTCGGCGGCTCACATGGCTTCAACGCGGTCCACGGCCGGATGCCGTCGGTCGGCACGGGGGCCCTGCTCGCCAACAAGAAGCTCGTCGCGATCGGCATCAGCGGCGACGGCGACACGGGCGCCATCGGCATCGGACAGTTCGTCCACCTGATGCGCCGAAACCTGCCGATCATCTACATCATCGAGGACAACGGCTGCTACGGCCTGACGAAGGGGCAGTTCTCGCCGACCGCCGATCTCGGCTCGCGGCTGAAGACCGGGGTCGTCAACGACCTGCCGCCGATCGACACGTGCGCGCTCGCCGTCGAGCTCGGCGCGACCTTCGTCGCGCGGTCGTTCTCGGGCGACAAGAAGCAGCTGCTCTCGCTGCTCAAGGCGGCCCTCTCGCACCGCGGCACGGTGATGCTCGACGTCATCTCGCCCTGCGTGACGTTCAACGATCACGAAGGGTCGACCAAGAGCTACGCCTACGTGAAGGAGCACGACGATCCGGTGGAAGAGGTCAGCTTCGTGCCGTTCTTCGAGGACATCTCGGTGGACTACGAGCCGGGATCGTCGCAGGAAGTGACGATGCACGACGGGTCGAAGCTGTACTTGAAGAAGCTGGAAGAGCAGTACGATCCGACCGACAAGATCAACGCACTGAGGCGCCTGCACGAGACCGCCCGCCGCGGCGAGTTCGCCACCGGCCTGATCTACATCGAGCCCGACCGCGACGATTTCCTCACGCAGCTCAACGTGGTCGACGAACCGCTGGCCACGCTCCCCCTCGACCGGATCCGACCGGGAAGAGAAGCGCTCGAGGAGATTATGGAGGGGCTCAGATAGAATTGGTGAATTGGTGAATTGGTGAGTTGGTGAGTTGGTGAGTTGGTGAATTGGTGAGTTGGTCACTTGGTGAGTCGATTACGAGCTCGGGCTTCGCGCGCCTTCCTCAGGCGGTTCTCTCGGGCTGTCTTGTGAGACTTCGAGAGAATCGCCCGTAGTTCTTTTCCTTCTCCCAGCAAGTCCTTCGTCTGTGTGTCCTCTCGGATTCCGCTTTGAACGATGGCGGTGAGCCAGAGTACGCTTTCTTCGGTTTCGTCGACAGCCACCCCGAGTTTCGCGATGAACTCCTTGTCGGATCTCCCGCGACAGGCCGACCAGTAGTTGCCGGCCACGCCCATGCCAGCTCGCAGTAACTGGCGTCCAACCTCGCGGTTTGCCCAAGTGTCGGGCAGGTGTCGACAGAAGGCGAGGATGCGGAGCATGTAGCGGAAGGTTCGTTCTCGAAGTTCGTCGGCGATATCGCTCATGCCGCAGCACCGCTGCAGACGCGATGCCACGGCTGAGCTGTCGGTTAAACTGCTAAAGCATTCACCAACTGACCAAGTCGCCAACTCGCCAATTGCAGATTCTTCAACCCTGCGACTCGTCCTCATTGGCGCCGATTTGATCTGCAGGGCGACCCTCAGGGTCGCCACGGGCGCTTTCAGTGCCGCCGACCGCTGAGATAGAATCTCCGGATGACCGAGCGGACCCTGGCGATCATCAAACCGGATGCGGTGGAACGGCGCCTGGCCGGGACGATCATCCAGCGGATCGAAGACGAAGCGTTCCAGATTCGTGCGATGCGGCGTGTGCATCTCTCGAAGGCGCAGGCCGAAGGCTTCTACGCCGTGCACCGGGAGCGCCCGTTTTTCGCCGGCCTGACCACGTTCATGTCATCGGGGCCGGCCATTGTCCTCGTGTTGGAAGCGCCGGACGCCATCAGGAAATGGCGCACGCTGATGGGGGCAACGGATCCGGCGAAGGCCGACGCCGGCACGATGCGCAAGGAATTCGCGCAGTCGATCGAGCGCAACGCCACGCACGGCTCCGACGCGCCCGACACCGCCCTGTACGAAATCGGGTACTTCTTTGCGGGTGTCGAGCTGGTTTGAGCGTCGATTCGACACAAAGGGCACGAAGGACACAAAGGTAAGACGGGTTTTTCCTTTGGGTAAGGTGCTGGTACTCGTGGGGCTCGGCATTGCGGGTCTCGGTCTCCTGATCATGATCGGCGTGCCCTTCGGACGCTTGCCCGGCGACTTCTACGTCCGCCGCGGGGCCTTCACCTTCTATTTCCCGTTGGCGACGTCCGTCGTCCTGAGCATCCTGATCACGCTCGCGCTCGCCTTTTTCAGACGCTGACCCATGGCCATCAAGTCGGACCGCTGGATCACACGAATGGCGCTCGAGCGCCGGATGATCGAGCCGTTCGTGGACGATCAGGTGCGCGAGGGCGTGATCTCGTACGGAGTGTCGTCGTACGGCTACGACGTCCGCGTCGGCGACGAGTTCAAGGTCTTCACGAACGTCTACAACACGGTCGTCGATCCGAAGAACTTCGATTCCAGGTCGTTCGTCGACATCCGGGCGGACGTCTGCATCATCCCGCCGAATTCGTTCGCGCTCGCCAGCACGATTGAGTATTTCCGAATCCCGCGGGACATCCTGACGATCTGTCTCGGCAAGTCCACCTACGCGCGCTGCGGGATCATCGTGAACGTGACGCCGTTCGAGCCCGAGTGGGAAGGGCACGTGACGATCGAGATCTCCAACACGACGCCGCTGCCCGCCAGGATCTACGCGAACGAGGGGATCGCCCAGGTCCTGTTCTTCCAGAGCGACGAGCCATGCGCGAGGTCGTACAAGGACAAGAAGGGCAAGTACCAGGCGCAGCGCGGCGTGACCCTGCCGAAACTGTAGGGCACCAAGGGCACGAAGATGACGGAGAGAACGGTTTCACACAGAGAAACGGAGAAACGGAGAAGCTCATGTTCCTGAAAGGAATCTTCGTTGCGCTGTTCCTCTGTGCACTACCGTTCTCGCCGCCGTCTCCGTCAGCCGATTCGCAAGCGCAGACCCGGCAGCCCCAGTACCCTTCGCTGCCGAGCGAGACGCCGGCGAGGCTGGTGCCCTCGACCGACGGCTTCGACTACGTCAAGCGCGAGGTGATGATCGCGATGCGGGATGGCGTGAAGCTGCACACGGTGGTCATCGTGCCGAAGGGCGCGAAGGGCGCGCCGATGCTGCTGACGCGGACGCCCTACAACGCCACCGACCTGACGTCGCATGCAGCCAGCGCGCATCTCGGGCCGATTCTCAACGGCTACGACAACGCGACCGACGTGATCGTCGACGGCGGGTACATCCGGGTCGTGCAGGACATCCGCGGCAAGTACGGATCGGAAGGCGACTACGTGATGAACCGGCCGCTGCACGGCCCGCAGAATCCGACGCCGGTCGACCACGCCACCGACACCTACGACACGATCGACTGGCTGGTGAAGAACGTTCCCGAGAGCAACGGCAAGGTCGGCATCCTCGGGATCTCCTACGACGGTTTCCTGCCGCTGATGGCGCTGGTCAACCCCCATCCGGCGCTCAAGGTCTCGGTCCCGATGAACCCGATGGTCGACGGCTGGAGGGGCGACGACTGGTTTCACAACGGCGCCTTCCGGCAGCAGATGATGCCTTACATCTACGAGCAGGAGGGGACGCGGGCCAACGACGGCGCCGCGAAGTGGTTCACCAGCCACGAAGACGACTACGACATGTTCATGCAGGCGGGGTCGGCAGGAGAGCTCGGCCGCCGCCGCGGCCTGGATCAAATGGGCTTCTGGCAGAAGCTCGTCGAGCACGCCGATTACGACGCGTTCTGGCGCGATCAGGCGGTCGACAAGGTGCTCGCGGCCGAGCCGCTGAAGGTTCCCGTTATGCTGGTCCACAGCCTCTGGGACCAGGAAGACATCTACGGCGCGCCGGCGGTCTACAAGGCGATCGAACCGAAGGACACGGACAATGACAAAGTGTTTCTGGTGTTGGGCCCCTGGTATCACGGCCAGGAAATCCAGGACGGCAGCACGCTCGGCGCGCTGAAGTTCAACAGCGACACCGCCTTGTATTTCCGCCGCGAGATCCTCCGTCCGTTTCTCGATCACTATCTGAAGGACGATGCGCCGAAGATGGACGTGGCGCCGGTCACGGCGTACGAGACCGGCACGAACACCTGGCGGCGCCTGACAGCGTGGCCGGCCGGCTGCGCCGGCGGCTGCACCATCGAGCAAACGCCCATGTATCTGGTGGCGGGCCTGACGGCAGCGGGTGCCACGCCTGCGTTCGGCAGACTGAGCCGCCAGGGGCCGGGCAACGACGAGGCGCCGTTCGACGAGTACGTGTCCGATCCAGCGAAGCCGGTGCCGTTCCGCCCCCGGCCGATTCAGCCCGCAGGCGGGCCGTACTGGTCACGGTGGCTGGTGGACGACCAGCGGGAGGCATCAGGACGTCCCGACGTGCTCGCGTTCACAACCGGAGCGCTGGCGGTGGCGATGAAGATCAGCGGGCAGCCGATCGCGAATCTGATCGCGTCGACGAGCGGCACCGATTCGGATTGGGTCGTGAAGCTGATTGACGTTTACCCGGATGAGGTCGCCGGGCAGCCGGCGATGGGCGGCTATCAGCTGATGGTGTCGGCTGACATCTTGCGCGGCCGCTATCGAGAGAGCTTCGAGGCGGCGAAACCGATCGCCGCCAACACCCCGCTGCTGTACCGGTTCGCGCTGCCGACCGCGAACCATGTGTTCCTGCCGGGGCACCGGATGATGGTGCAGATCCAATCGAGCTGGTTCCCGCTCTACGATCGCAACCCGCAGACGTTCGTGCGAAACATCTTCTTCGCGCGGCCCGGGGATTACCGCAAGGCCGTGCAGCGGATCTACCACGCGCCCGGGAAGGCGAGCTTCATCGATCTGCCGCTGGTCAACGGGATGTGACGCTGGAGGACTCGGAGCGGGTGGAGCGCACGGAGAACAATCAGCCACGGAGAGACACAGAGACACGGAGATATTTTGAACAAGAGATCAAGAGATCAAGAGATCAGCAGCCAGTCCTTGTCAGTCCATCCTGTGCTGTTCTTCAAGAGAGAACTTCCTGGCCTTCTGATCTCCTGTTGAAGACGTGCCTCTGTGTCGCCGTGTCTTCCGTGGCTGATTCCCTCGGTGCGCTCCAGCCCGCTCGGTGTCGGTCGGCGATTTGCCGTGCTTATAGACCAGTAAAGATTATCAATTGGACTTCTGGAAAGATAGGCTGTCTAATGCGCCCTGCCATGTTGCCCGGTCCCGTCCGCTCGTTGGTGGTCGTCGGTGTCGCGATCGTGGTCCTTCGGGCCACGTTTATTGCGTCCCCGAGCAGCAGTGGATGAGGCCACGAACACCCAAGAGCGTTCAGGGTCATCATCCGAAGGGGTGATGACCCTTTTTGGCGTACGGGCAGGGCAAAGGGTCGGGTAGGTCAGGTGGGTCGGGTGGGTCACGTGGGTCAGATGAGTCAAGTGGGTCAGGTGGGTCAAACCGCTGTGTTCTTACCTGCCTGACCTACCCGGCTACCTGACCTACCCGGCCTACCCGACCTACGTGACCTACGCGACCTACGTGAAGGGCTTGGAGCTATGCGTATCGCCTATCAAGGAGAGCCAGGAGCGTTCAGCGAAGCCGCGGCGCGGCGCGTGGGTCCCGATCCGCAGCTCGTGCCGTGCCGGAGCTTCGAAGAGGTGTTCGAGACGGTCGAGGCGGGGCCGGCGACCTACGGCGTGCTCCCGATCGAAAACTCGATTGGCGGCAGCATTCACCGCAACTACGACCTGCTGCTCGCGCACGACCTCCCGATCGTCGCCGAGGTGGAGCTGCCGGTGGTGCACCATCTGCTGGCGCTGCCGGGCGCCACACTCGAGGGGCTGCGGCGCGTGTACTCCCATCCGCAGGGGCTGGCGCAGTGCGAGCGATTTCTCCGCAGGCTCACACAAGTCGAGATCGTCGCGACCTACGACACCGCCGGCAGCGCGAAGATGGTGGCCGACGCCGGGCTGACCGACGCCGGCGCAATCGCTTCCGCGCGCGCGGGCGAGGTGTTCGGGCTCACCTCCCTCGCCGCGTCGGTGCAGGATTTCGACGACAACATCACGCGGTTCATCGTGGTCGGCCGCGCGCCGCTGGAGCATGCGGTCGCCGACAAGATGTCGATCGTGTTCACGTTGCCCAACGAGCCGGGGTCGCTGTTCAAGGCCCTGAGCGTCTTCGCGCTGCGCGGGATCGATCTCACCAAGCTCGAGTCGCGGCCGATCCCCGGTCGCCCGTGGGAATACCGGTTTTATGTCGATCTGGCGGTCGCGCGCGACGAGGTGACCGGCACCCGGGCGCTGGCGCACCTGGCGGAGTTCGCGCCGATGCTGCGGACGCTCGGCACCTACGCGAGCTGGAAGACGCACGAGGGACGCATGCCCGATCCGTTCGAGGTGATGTCGTGACCGGCGGCGCGAATCCGCTCACCACCGGGCCGCACCGTGCGCCGGCGCGGGCGATGCTGAAGGCGGTCGGTTTTTCCGACGCGGACCTGAGGCAGCCGCTCATCGGCGTCGCGAACACCTGGATTGAAATCGGTCCGTGCAACTATCACCTGCGCGATCTCGCCGTGCACGTGAAGGCGGGCATACGCGCGGAGGGTGGGACGCCGATGGAGTTCAACACCGTCTCGATCTCCGACGGTATCACGATGGGAACGGAGGGGATGCGCGCGTCGCTCGTCAGCCGCGAGGTGATCGCCGACTCGATCGAGCTGGTCACGCGCGGCAACGGCTTCGACGGCCTCGTCGTGCTGGTCGGCTGCGACAAGACGATTCCGGGCGGCGTGATGGCGCTGGCGCGGCTGAACGTGCCGGGCCTCGTGCTGTACGGCGGATCGATTGCGCCGGGCCGCTGGCACAACCATCAGGTGACGATCCAGGACGTCTTCGAGGCCGTCGGCGCACATGCCGCCGGCACGATCACGGACGAGGACCTGTCCCGGCTGGAGGCCGGCGCTTGTCCGGGCGCAGGCGCCTGCGGCGGGCAGTTCACGGCGAACACGATGGCGATTGCCAGCGAGTTCCTCGGTATTGCCGCGCTCGGCAGCGGCAGCGTGCCGGCCAACGACCCGAAGAAGGCCGAGGTCGCCCGGCTCGCCGGCCGACGCGCGATGACCCTCGTGCGCAGCGGCCTCAGGCCGCGCGACGTGATTACGCGGACGTCGCTCGAGAACGCGATTGCGTCGGTCGCGACCACGGGCGGCTCGACCAACGCCGTGCTCCATCTGATCGCGATCGCGCGCGAAGCGGGCCTCGATCTGGAGCTCGCCGACTTCGATCGCATCAGCGCGCGGACGCCCCTCATGGTGGACCTCAAGCCGTCGGGCCGCTTCGTCGCCACCGACCTGCACGCCGCGGGCGGCAGCCCGCTGGTCGCGAAACGTCTCGTGGAGGCCGGCGCCGTGGACGGCGCCGCGCCGACGGTCACGGGCCGGACGCTCGCGGAAGAGGCGGCGGCCGCCGAGGAAACCTCCGGCCAGGAGGTCGTGCGACCCATCGGGCATGCGATCAAGCCGAGCGGCGGTCTCGTGATTCTGCACGGCAGCCTCGCGCCCGAGGGCGCGGTGATGAAGGTTTCCGGCACCGAGCGCCTGCAGCACCGCGGTCCGGCGCGGGTGTTCGACAGCGAGGAAGCGGCCTTTGACGCCGTCCAGCACCAGACGGTCAAGTCGGGCGATGTCCTGGTCATTCGCTACGAAGGGCCCAACGGCGGTCCGGGCATGCGGGAGATGCTCGCCGTCACCGGCGCCATCGTCGGCGCCGGACTGGGCGAGACGGTCGCGCTCATCACCGACGGCCGCTTCTCTGGCGCCACGCGTGGGTTCTGTGTGGGGCATATCGCTCCAGAAGCGTCGCGCGGCGGACCGATTGCGGCCGTCCGCGACGGCGACACAATTGTGATCGACGTCGCGGCGCGCACGCTGAGCCTGGAAGTGGCCGATAACACGATCAGGCAGCGTCTCGCCGAGTGGCGCGCTCCCCAGCCGCGATATCCATCGGGCGTGCTCGGGAAGTACGCGCGGCTCGTCTCGTCGGCCTCGCTTGGCGCGGTGACGGGCTGAAGACGGGTTCGGGCGGTTCAAGGTTCAGCGTTCAAGGTTCGTTCAGGTTCTCGGTTCTGCGTTCGAGGTTCGGTGTTCCACGTTCCGCGTTCGGCGTGTCTCTAAACGCCCGACCACGGCCTGTACCCGACGTTCGGCGTCGCCGAACCTTGAACGTTGAACCCAGAACGTTGAACCTCGAACCCCGAACCGGGAACGAACCCTGAACCGTGAACCCTGAACTTTGAACCTGACGAAAGGTTTTATGAAACTGACCGGCGCTCAAATCCTGTGGGAATCGCTCGTCCGGGAAGGCGTGACGGACGTGTTCGGGTACCCGGGCGGCGCGATCCTTCCGGCCTACGACGCGATGCTCGCGTACCCGATCCGGCACGTCCTCGTGCGGCACGAGCAGGGCGCGACCCATATGGCCGACGGCTACGCACGCGCGACCGGCAAAGTCGGCGTCGCGATTGCAACGTCCGGTCCCGGTGCAACGAACATGGTCACCGGTATTGCGACGGCGATGATGGACTCGTCAGCAATCGTGTGCATAACCGGACAGGTCGGCAGCAAGCTGATTGGCTCCGACGCGTTCCAGGAGACCGACATCACCGGCATCACGCTGCCGATCACCAAGCACAACTACCTCGTCACGAGCGCGGAGGATGTCGCACCGGCTGTGCTCGAAGCGTTTGCCGTCGCGCGAGGAGGACGCCCCGGCCCGGTGCTCGTCGACATCACCAAGGACGCGCAACAGGGGAGCAGCGAGGTCGACTGGGCGGCTGCCGAGCCCCACCTCAGCGAAGCGTACGACGAAGCGCTGCCGGGCGACGGCGACGCGCGCGACGCGATCGAGCTCATCACCGCCGCCGAGCGGCCGCTGATTCTCGCCGGCCACGGCGTGATGCTCTCCGGCGCGGAGCGCCAGATCATCGAGCTCGCCGAGCGCGCGCAGATCCCGATCGCGGTGACGCTGCTCGGCCTCGGCGGCGTCCCGGCCTCGCATCCGCTCAACCTCGGCATGATGGGCATGCACGGCGAGGCGTGGGTGAACAACGCGATTCAGGAAGCCGACCTGCTCATCGCGCTCGGCATGCGGTTCGACGATCGGGTCACCGGGAACCTCAAGACCTACGCGCCCACCGCGAAGAAGATCCACGTGGACATCGATCGCGCGGAGCTGAACAAGAACGTCCGCGTGGACGTGGGGATCGCGAAGGACCTGCGCGAGGCGCTCGACGAATGGCTGCCGCTCGTGAAGCCGGGCGACCGCGCCGCGTGGCTCTCGCGCATCGACTCGCTCAAGGGCGACTCCGCGGTACGCGACATCCAGAATCTGCCCGACGATGGCCACTTGTACGCGGCGCACGTGATCAACGACATCTGGCGTCTGACGAAAGGCGAAGCGCTTGTCGTGACCGACGTCGGCCAGCATCAGATGTGGGAAGCGCAGTACTACAAGCACAACCGCCCGCGATCGCTCATCACGTCGGGCGGTCTCGGAACGATGGGCTTCGCGCTGCCCGCGGCGATCGGCGCGAAGATCGCGTGTCCCGGCGCGGAGGTCTGGGTGATCGTCGGCGACGGCGGGTTCCAGATGACGTGCCCCGAGCTGGCGACGGTGGTGCAGGAGCACCTGGACATCAACATCGCCATCATCAACAACGGCTTCCTGGGCATGGTCCGCCAATGGCAGGAGTTCTTCTACGACAAGCGCTACGCGGCGACGCCGATCGGCGGTCCGAATTTCGCGAAGCTCGCGGATGCGTTCGGCATCGCGGCGACGACCGTGACGAAGCGCGGCGAAGTGGCGGGGGCGGTCGAAGCGGCGCGGCGTCTGAAGCGTGCCGCGCTGATCGATTTCCAGGTGGAGCAGGAAGACTCGGTGTACCCGATGGTGCCGGCCGGCGCCGATCTGCACAAGATGATCCGCCGGCCGTCGCCGATCGTCGAGACCGCGGCGGATTGAATTTGGAATTCGGAATTTGGAATTTGGAATGCGTAACCCGAGCCGAGCGGCTGCCCGCGAATTCCAGATTCTGAATTCTGAATTCTGAATTTCGCGAGACAGCAATATGCTTCATACATTCGCCGTCTACGTCGACAACAAGCCGGGCGTGCTGAACCGCGTGGCGTCGCTGTTCCGGCGCCGCGCGTTCAACATCGAGTCGCTGACCGTCGGCCACACCGAGACGCCCGGCGTCTCGCGCATGACGGTCGTCGTCGACACCGACGAATACGGCGCGCGCCGTCTCGAGGCGCATCTCTACAGGCTCGTCCCGTGCCGGCGCGTCGACAACATCACCACGGCGCCTTCCATCTCGCGCGACCTCGCGCTGATCAAAGTCGCGGCGACCGGCAACGCGCGCACGCACGTGATGCAGCTGGTCGATGTCTACCGCGCGCGGATCGTCGACGTCAGCCCCGAGTCGCTCGTCATCGAGACGACGGGAACCGAGGACAAGATCGACAGCCTCGTCGAGGTGCTGCGGCCCTACGGCGTCATCGAAATGGTCAGGACCGGCCGGGTGGCGATGGCGCGCGGCACGACGCCGGTCCGCCCCATCGCGCCGCGTGTCCCACCCAGGGCGGCACCAGACGTCAGCGGCGATGTCGGCAACTGCTC
Organism: Acidobacteriota bacterium; assembly: GCA_003222535.1. Taxonomy (GTDB): domain Bacteria; phylum Acidobacteriota; class Vicinamibacteria; order Vicinamibacterales; family CAVVIG01; genus QHWJ01. The sequence goes on from QHWJ01000188.1 coordinate 12,611, forward strand.
AGTGTGAGCCAAAAACCTGCAGTTGGTGAATTCGTGACTTGGTGAGTTGGCGAATTCAAGTCACCAACTCACCAACTCACCAACTCACCAACTCACCAAGTCTCAAGGAGTCCGTATGGCAACGATGTACTACGACGATGCGGCCGACCTCGCCCTGATTCAAGCGAGGAGAGTCGCGGTGATTGGCTACGGATCGCAGGGACACGCTCACGCGTTGAACCTGCAGGACAGCGGCGTGAGCGTCCGCGTCGGTCTCCCGGCGACGAGCCGCTCCCGCGCGAAGGCGCAGGCCGCCGGCCTCACGGTCGGCGACGTCAGCGCCGTTTCGAAATGGGCGGACGTGGTCATGATCCTCATTCCGGATACCGCGCAGGGGACGGTGTACCGCGAGGAGATCGAGCCGAACCTCGCGGCGGGCGACCTGCTGCTGTTCGCGCACGGCTTCAATATCCGGTTCGGGACCATTACCGTTCGGCCTGACGTCGACGTCGCGATGGTCGCGCCGAAGTCGCCCGGCCATCGCGTCCGCGAGCTGTTCGTCGAGGGGGCGGGAACGCCGGCGCTGTTCGCCATTCACCAGGACGCGACCGGCAAGGCCCGCCAGCTGACGCTGTCGTACGCGAAGGGCATCGGCGTGACGCGTGCCGGCGTCATCGAGACGACGTTCGCGGAGGAGACCGAGACGGACCTGTTCGGCGAGCAGGTGGTGCTGTGCGGCGGGGTCAGCGCGCTGGTCAAGGCCGGGTTCGAGACGCTGGTCGAGGCGGGCTATCAGCCCGAGATTGCGTATTTCGAGTGCCTGCACGAGTTGAAGCTGATTGTGGACCTCATCTACCAGGGTGGCCTCAACTACATGCGGTACTCGGTCAGCGACACGGCTGAGAACGGCGACTACACGGGCGGCCCGCGAATCGTCACTGACGCGACGAGACGCGAGATGCGGCAGATGCTCGCCGAGATCCGCAACGGGACCTACGCGAAGGCGTGGATCGCCGAAAACGAGGCGGGACGCCCGACGTTCAACAAGCTGCGCGAGGCCGACCGGAATCATCCAATCGAGCAGGTGGGCGCGCGGTTGAGGCAGATGATGCCGTTCCTCAAGCCGGTCACCTCCGATGCGCCTGCAGCGGAAGCGATCAGCACCAGGTAACAGCCCCTGGTGTGCGCCGGGTCGCACCGAAGCGGGCGAGGCGCCCCGCCGGCAGGGCGCGACCCGCCTCCGCCAGGGCTTCGGCGAGGGATGGGAGGTCGACAAGCGCGTGGCGCGCGGCTCGATCGGGCGGTCGTGATCCTGATTCTGCCCGGACACGTTGGGACGCGCGCGCGTCCCGCAGGGGGCACGGCGGCTTGACCGCTAAAGGACCCACGTAGTAAAACTTGCAACGACGCGGGCGTTCCCGCGCGCGCGCGTCTGAATCCGTTTCATGGACAAACTCGTCGAGCGGGAAGCCGCGGCTCGAAATCCACTCGTCGCGGCCCCCGCCCTGGCCGTTCAGTTTTTCCTGACTCCGTTGGCCGTTGTTGCGATAACGGTCGGCGTGTACGTCGGATTCCGTTCGCTTGTCGCCAACGACAGCCGCAGCGCCCACGAGTACCTGGCCGAAGTGCGCAATGGCGGGTCCGATCGGCGATGGCCGGCGGCGTACGAGTTGTCGCGTTTGATGTCTGATCCGAAAGTCCGCGCCGACCACACGCTTGCTCCTGCACTGGTGAAAGCCTTCGAAGCCGTAAAAGACGACGACTCGCGTGTGAAGCAATACCTGGCGCTGGCGATCGGCCGGCTCGATCCGCCGCTGCCGTCTGAAGCGGTGGAGGGTCTCACGAACACGCTCGACGCGGCCGACGGCGAGACTCGGATCAGCGTCATCTGGGCACTCGGCTCCTCAGGTGATGCGGCGGTCGTCCCGAGGCTCCTGCCGCTCTACGGGTCGGAGGATCAAGGCATCCGCAAGATGGTGGTCTACGCGCTCGGCGCGCTGCCCGGCGACGCGCAGCTGGCGACGCTGCGCATCGCGCTTCAGGACCCGGCTCCCGACGTGCGATGGAACGCTGCGATCGCGCTCGCGCGGAAGGGCCATCATGAAGGCGTCCCCGTCCTGCGGCAGATGCTGGATCGGCAGTACGTCGAACAGACGGTCAGGCGCGACGTCCGGCAGGACGAGGACCGCGATCCGATCGCCGAGGTGATGATCAGCGGTCTCCGCGCGGTGGCCACCCTGAAGGACGACGCGCTCAAGCCGGCCGTCACGACTCTGAGCCGGCAGGACCGCAGCATGAAAGTACGACAGGCGGCACTCGAGGCGCTGAAGGTGATGGGATAACGATGGCTAAAGAAATCAAGCTGGACACACCGGCGCCGAACGTCGTGCCCGAGATTGACGACGTGGCCGCTGCAGTGGGGGATTCTCCGCCGGTGACCGGCGCGAATCCGCCCGCGGCGCCCCATGCGACGACGACTCCGGCCCCGCGGCCCGTCGCGGCTCAACGTCCGCCGGCCGCGCCGGTTCCCGATCTGGCCGGCAGGACCACGAACCTCGCGTCCCCCGGCGGAGCGGCGGCAAAAGCGGCCACGTCGACGGCGGCCAAGGCCGCCCGCGACCCGGACGACACGTCGCCGCTGCTCACGCGCCGCGCCTGGATGGGCCTCGCGTGGGGCGCGTTTTCGGCCGCTTCCGCCGCCGCCCTCGCGGCGACCGGGCGATTCATGTTTCCGAACGTGCTCAACGAGCCGCCGCAACAGTTCAAGGCCGGGTTACAGCACGCCAGCGGCTTCTACGCGCTCATCACGGTCTGCACGCATCTGGGGTGCACGCCGAACTACCTGTCGGCGGAGAACAAGTTCAAGTGCCCGTGCCACGGCAGCGGATACCGGTTGACCGGCATCAATTTCGAAGGGCCCACGCCGCGTCCCCTCGAGCGGGCGCGCGTCGCGCTCTCAGACGACGGGCAGATCCTGGTCGACAAGAGTCGGAAGTTTCAGTACGAGCTCGGTCAGTGGAAGGATCCCGACGCGTTTCTGAAGGCATAATAGCGCGTGAAAAATCTCGGTGGTGTCCGACTCAGTTTTTCACACGCTCGTAAGGCGTACGTAGGGCGGGCCTTTCAGGGCCGTCTGTGCGGCGGCCCTGAAAAGGCCGCGCTGCAACAAGTCGCATATGGCTGACACCAAAACCGTTGCTCCCAAAGAGGGCCCCGCCACGCGGTTCTGGAACTGGCTGACCGGGACGCAGGTCTGGACGTCCGTGTTCCGCCACGGCCGCCCGGACAGCGATCGCAACCGCGTGCTGGTGATGCTCTCGAACGTCTTCCTGCATCTGCATCCGGTGCGGATCCGGAAGTCGGGCGTCAAGCTGCGCTACACCTGGACTACCGGCCGACGCTCGAGTATGCCTACAACGACATCGTCGGGCTCCGCGAGCACGTGCCGCTGGGCATCATGCGCGAGATGCACCGGTGGGGCGCGCACGCGATGGTCATCACGGTCTGGCTGCACATGTTCCGCGTCTTCATGACCGGATCGTACAAGCCGCCGCGTGAGTTCAACTGGTCGGTGGGCGTGATCATGCTCGTGCTGACGCTGCTGCTGTCGTTCACCGGCTACCTGCTGCCCTGGGATCAGCTCGCCATCTGGGCGATCACGGTCGGCTCGGGCATGGCGCGCGCGACGCCGTTCCTCGGTCATGAAGGTCCCGGCGCATCGCTGCTGCGGCTCGGCGACGTGCCGCTGATTCACGCGTACGACGATGCGCGATTCGCGCTGCTCGGCGGATCGTTTGTCGGCGAAGGCGCGCTGCTGCGGTTTTATGTGCTGCATTGCGTCGGCCTGCCGCTCGTCATCGGCGTGCTGATGGCCGTCCATTTTTGGCGGGTCCGGAAGGACGGAGGCATTTCAGGGCCACTGTAATTTGGAATTTGGAATTTGGAATTTGGAATGCGCTCACGAATTCCAAATTCCAGATTCTTAATTCCTAATTGCGAGGATCTCCAAAAATGGGTGTTGTAAAGGGACTCATCAACGCACTCACCCGGCCGGAGCTGTTCTTCGGGCTCGCGGTGGTCGCGCTCGTCCTGGTCATCTGGAAGCGCGAATGGGTCGCGTCCAACACTGTCGGCTACGCTCTGCTCGGCGGTCTGGCGGTCTTCTTCATTCTCGGGACGTTTGATTTCAACTTCCGGCAGATCGTGACGAAGCCGGACAACGTCCCGATTGTCGGCCTGATTTTCCTGCTCGCGTTCTTCGTCTGGTACTCCATCCGGGAAGCCGTGCTGAACGATCGCCGGATCGCGGCCGGGCACGGGCCGATCGAGAAGGCCGAGTCGGACCGCGTGTGGGTGTGGCCCGATCTGGTGTACACGGAGCTCATCTCGCTGATCCTGTGCTCGGTCGTGTTGATCGTCTGGTCGATCTTTCTCAAGGCGCCCCTCGAGCAGCCCGCGAATCCCGCGAACACGCCGAACCCCTCGAAGGCGCCGTGGTATTTCCTCGGCCTCCAGGAAATGCTCGTCTACTTCGATCCGTGGCTCGCCGGCGTCGTGCTGCCCGGCCTGATCATCGTCGGCCTGATTTGCATCCCCTACGTCGACAAGAACCCAAAAGGGAACGGCTACTTCACGTTCGCCGAGCGCAAGGCCGAGATCACGATCTTCCTGTTCGGGTTCGTCGTCCTGTGGTGCTCGCTGATCGTGCTCGGCACGTTCCTGCGCGGCCCGAACTGGAATTTCTTCGGGCCGTTCGAGTTCTGGGACATCCACAAGCTGGCGGCGCTGACCAACGTCAACCTGTCGGAGTACGTCTGGGTGCGGGCGCTCGGGACGGGGCTGCCCTCGAACTGGTTCATCCGCGAGATCTTCGGGATCCTGCTCGTGCTGTTCTACGTGTTCGCCCTGCCGGTGATTCTCGCCAAGGGGATGCTCAAGGCGTACTACGCGAAGCTGGGCGCCCCACGCTATTACGTGGCCGTCGGCCTGTTCCTGATGATGCTGTCGTTGCCGGTCAAAATGCTCGCCCGGTGGCTCTTCAATCTGAAATACATCGTCGCGATCGGCGAGTACTTTTTCAACATCTAGCCGTGATGGCCCGCGTAACATGTGCACGAATCTGCCGACTCTCCCCGATTGCGGGCGTGGAAGCCCGGTGTAGCGCGGCCGCCTCATGGCAGCCGCCTGGTAACGAGGCGACGTCCGCTTCGTTCTCACGGCCATTCGACCCTTTGACGCGGAGCTTCGTGACTCATGGCTGAAAAAAAAGGCGTCGGGCACGCCTACAACGTCGACTTCCTGAACGTCGTCTTCGCGGCGTCGAGTTTATTCCTGTTCCTGTCGGTCATCTGGATGGTCTGGGATGACTACGACCGCGACTGGAAGAGCACGCAGCGGCGTTTCGGGCAGCTCGAAATGCAGGTCACGCAGGCCAACCTCCAGCAGGCCGGCCGATCGGTCGACAGGAGCAAGCTGACGCAGCTCCAGGCGCAGGAGGCGGCCGCGCGGAAGAACGTCGAAACAAATCAGAAGAAGGTGGACGAGCTGCAGAACAAGCTCAAGGACGCCGACAACCGCCTGTACCGCGCGACGACCGACTACCAGGCCATGAAAGCGACCTACGACCAGGATCGCTACGACTTCGAGGCCACGCGCGTCGCCGGCTCGACCAGCGCCGCCAGGAAGGGGCAAATCGTCGGGGACGAGGAACGCCGTCTGACCGAGCTCAACCTCGCGAAAGAAAAGGCAGAAGCCGACAAAGCGGAGCTTCAGCGGCAGCTCGGCCAGTACACCGGCCAGGTGGCGGCGGTCCAGAAGCAGATCGACGATCTGACAGCCGAGCAGACGCGCCTGGGCAAGCGGCTGGAGGTCATCGCGCCGAGCGTGAAGGATTACTTCCGGAACGCGCCGCTCCTCGATTTCATGGCCCCGACGTTCAAGGTCCAGCAGATCATCCTGCCCAACGTCGTCGACGACGTGAACTTCATCCGCGTGCCGAAGATGGACCGGTGCCAGACCTGTCACCTCGCCATCGACAAGAAGGGGTACGAGAAGTACCCGCAGCCCTTCACCACCCATCCCGACCTGGCGACGTATCTTGGCAGCAGCTCGCCGCATCCGCTCGACCGGATCGGCTGCACCGTGTGCCACGAGGGCATGGGGCAGTCGGTCAGCTTCCGCGACGCGGCGCACATGCCGAGCAACGAGAAGCAGAAGGAAGAGTGGGAGAAGAAGTACCACTGGGAGGAGCCGCACCTGTGGGACTACCCGATGCTGCCGCTCAAGATGACGGAAGCGTCGTGCGCGAAATGCCACAAGGGGCAGGTGTTCGTCCCGAAGGCCGACGCGCTGACGGTCGCCTACGCGACATACGAGCGCGCGGGCTGCTATGCGTGCCACAAGACGCGCGGCTTCGAGAACGTCCGCAAGCCGGGGCCGATTCTCACAGCTCGCCGGAAGACGGCGCTCGGAACGAAGTCGAGATCGACGCGATTGCCGCGTATCTGTTCGCCAACGCCGACAAGCACGATTTCGCGGTGAAGAGCCCGCCGCGCGGAGACGCGAAGAACGGCGAGCAGATCGTCAAGGGGATCGGCTGCCAGGGCTGCCACGTCGTCGGTGAAGGGTCGCGCGTCGACGTGGGGCCGCGCCGGACGTTCGGGCAGCCGCTCGAGAACATCGGGAACAAGACCAGCTACGAATGGATCTACAACTGGGTGCGGGATCCGAAGCATTACAGCCCGGCGACCTACATGCCGAACCTGCGGCTCACCGACTCGCAGGTGGCCGACGTCGCGACGTTCCTCGTCGGCCTGAAGGGCCCCGCCGGCGACGCGGCGAAAGCGGCGCCGGATCCGAAGGTGGCCGACGATGTGCTCCTCGATTACCTGAAGAACGTGATGCCCTTCGAGGACGCGAAGGCGCAGATGGCGAAGATGACCCCGGGCCAGAAGCAGATGGATCTCGGGCAGCGCGCCATCGGCCGCTACGGCTGCTTCAGCTGCCATGACATCAAGGGCTTCGAGCAGGCGCAGTCAATCGGCACCGATCTGTCGGAGGAAGGCAGCAAGCTGGTGACGCGGCTCGATTTCGCCTTCGTCACCGATATCCCGCACACGTCGAAGACGGCGTGGTTCCGCACCAAGCTTCACGACCCGCGGATTTTCGACAAGGGCCGCGTGCTGCAGCCGCTCGAGAAGCTGCGCATGCCGAACTTCGACTTCACCGACGAGGAAGTGGACCGCCTGCTCACGGCGATCATGAGCTTCCAGCGCGAGATTCAGCCGCCGGCGGCGATGCCGGTGCGGTCCGCGCGAAGCGACAACATCATCGTCGGACGGACGCTCGTCCATCGGCGCAACTGCGTCGGGTGTCACATCATCGAGGGCGATGGCGGAGACTACCTCAAGCTCGTGGCCGATTCGTCGCTCGGTCCGCCGCTGCTCACGCCCGAAGGCGCGCGAGTTCAGCCGGACTGGCTCTATGCGTTCATCCGCGGACCGATCACCATCCGTCCGTGGCTGAGCGTCCGCATGCCGACCTTCGGACTCGACGATCAGAACGTCAACACTGTTCTCAACTATTTCGGATCGATCTCGAACTCCATCGGGCCGTTCCAGAGCCACGAACTGATCAAGACGGCCTCGAACACCGAAGGCACGGGCAAGCAAATGTTCGAGCTGCTCCAATGTCAGAAGTGTCACGTGCTGGGGACGATTCCGAAGGATCAGCCGACCAACACCCTGGCTCCTGACCTTCGCATGGCGTCCGAGCGGCTCCAGCCCGACTGGATCCTTCAGTGGCTGAAGAGTCCACTGGCCATCTTGCCCGGCACGCGCATGCCCGCGTACTGGCCTGATTACCCGAAGTCGTTCTACCCGCAGCTGGGTGGCAACGCCGAGGCCCAGATCCGCGCGATTCGCGATCATGTGCTGACGTTTCGAGGCGGCCCGAGCCCCAAAGTGAGCGGCGCGAAGAACGCCAATAACAATTAGTCGCGTAGGTCACGTGGGTCACGTAGGTCGGATGGGTCACGTAGGTCGGGTAGGTCAGGTAGGTCGGGTAGGTCACGTGGGTCAGATAGGTCAGGTAGGTCAGGACCCTCGACTTGACGCTCGGCTGAAGCCTTCGCGCTCCGGTGTCGGCCCCACCTGCCCCACCTGACCCACCTGACCTACGCGACCTACGCGACCTACTCGACTTGACGCTCGGCTGAAGCCTTCGCGCTCCGGTGTCGGCCCCACATTCGGCGGCGGCTTGACTCGTGTCTATGACCGGAGTAGCTTCCGCTCACCAATCGTTCACGGTGCCGAGCGCTCCTCGCTCAGGGAGGATTCGATGCCGCGCGTTCTCGTCGCAGGCCTTGTCGCGCTCTTCGCGCTCTCCGGAAATCCTGCTGAAGCCCAGATTGGTGACGGTAATCTTCGCGGCTACATCAAGGACCAGCAGGGCGGAGTGCTACCCGGCGTTACCGTGGCGGCGAGAAGCGAGGTGCTCCTTGCGCCGGTCGTGGCGGTCACCGACACCACCGGCTATTACCGGCTCGACAACCTGCCGCCCGGCACCTACATCATTACGGCCGAGCTCCCAGGCTTCGCGACGCACAAGCGCGAAGGCGTCCTCATGCGGGCTGGTTTGACCTTCGCGATCGACATCGAGCTGACGATCGGGACCGTCGCCGAAACCATTACGGTCTCCGGCGAATCGCCGATGCTCGAAACGAGCAAGCCGACCAGCGTCCTGAACATCGATGGCGAGCTTCTGCGCGCGGCGCCGGTGACGGCGCGCCGGCTCTTCAGCGACGTGCTCGACCTGGCGCCGGGCGTCGGATCGCGCAACGTCGATGACGGCGTCGGCCGACGGGCGTACTACTTCCACGGCTCGCACATCTACGCGCACGCCTTCCAGCTCGAGGGCGCGCCAGCCTCGGCCTACATCGACGCGGCCGCCCACTCCATGGGCATGGGCGGCGACGTGGTCCAGGACGCGGAAGTAAAGCTGGGAGGCAACGATGCCTCCTCGCCCGCGAGCACCGGGGTTGTCATGAACGTCGTGACCCCAAGCGGCGGCAACAGGCT
>QHWJ01000189.1 GCA_003222535.1 Acidobacteriota bacterium
TGGCGTTCGCTCGGTCGGCAAGATGTTCGCGCGACGCAGTGGCTGCATTGTCGCTGGCACCGATCTATTTGGTCGCATCGAGCAACTCCAGCAGTGCGGACGATACGACGACTGGCTTCTCCCGCGGCAGGAAGTGTCCCGCGCCTGCAACGATCTGGCGGCCAACACGTGCGGGAAGCAGCGCGCGCTCGGCGGGCGTATCCGCCGGCGGACGTCCGATGCCATCGTCAGCCCCATACAGCACGATTGACGGAACCTCGATCCTCGGACGCCCGGCCAGTTGACGCTCCACCGTGGCAAAGCGCGGGTCGCCCGGCGCGTTGAGGTTGCGATGGCGGTACGAATGAATCACGACGTCGACGAAATCGGGATTGTCGAATGATGTGGCCGTCTTGTTGAACGTTAGGTCGGAAAAATGCCAGGTCGGTGACCAGGTTTCCCAAAGCAGGCGACAGAGGCCTCGCCGGTTCGCCTCGAGTCCTTTCCGCCCGCGTTCGGTGTTGAAGTACCACTGATACCAGAGGGCCCGTTCCGTCTCCGGTGCGGCGGGCCGCGCTGGAGCTAGAGTGTTCTGAATGGAATAACCGCCGATGAGCACAGCCGCGCGCACGCGGTCCCGATGAAGCGCGGCGGCGATGCACGCGGCGCGGCCACCCCAGTCGTAGCCGGCTACGGCAAAGCGCGGCAATCCAAGCGCGTCGGCGAAGTCGATCAGATCTTGACCGATGGCCGCCTGTTCGGCCATTCGTGGAGCGGCCACGTCGCGAAAACGGGTGCGGCCGTACCCGCGGAGATACGGCACCAGCACTCGATATCCAGCTCCGGCAAGCGCTGCTCCCACTTCGTCCCACGCCCGCACGTCGTCGGGGAAACCGTGAAGCAAGATGATCGGAAAACCCTGCGTATTGCCGCTCTCCTCGAATCCGACGGTGAGGACCGGCGTTTGAATCGTGCGCTCGGCGGGGGGGACGTTACCGATTTGAGCCCGGATGCCCTGCACGCCAGCGAGCTCACGGACAAGGGTGCCGGCTATCACCCCAGATGATTTGAGAAACTCTCTACGACTGTGCCCCATCGAGATTCCCGAACACGGTGCTAGTGTCGCGTAATGTTACGGGACACTACCTGGTTCCAGGTTTGACAATCAAATCAATCAACCGCCATCCGCAATCCGAAATCCGCACCTCGACCGGCGAGCAGCATCAGCAGCAATGCCTTCTGGCCGTGCAGGCGGTTCTCCGCCTGATCGAAAACGACCGAGACGTCCGACTCGAAGACGTCCGCGGTCACTTCATCTCCGCGGTGCGCCGGCAGGCAATGCATGAACAGCGCGCCGGGTCTGGCCAGCGCCATCAGCTCGTCGTTCACCTGATACGGGGCGAGCACGCGACGCCTGATGTCCGCCTCGGTCTCCTGGCCCATGGATGTCCACGTATCCGTGTAGACGGCATCGGCGCCGGCGACGGCGTCGGCCGCATCGCTGAAGAGTCGAAGCCGTGCGCCGTGCCGCGCGACGCTCGTGGCCTGCTGCACGACGGCGTGCGGAAGCTGGTACGGCTCGGGGCTGGCGACGTGGACGTGCACGCCGAGCATCGCCGCGGCATGCGTCAGCGACGTCGCGACGTTGTTGCCGTCGCCGACGTATGCGATCGTCCGGCCGCGGAGCAGACCGAAGTGCTCCTGCAGCGTCAGCACATCGGCGAGCGCCTGGCACGGGTGCTCCTGGTCGGTGAGCGCATTCACCACGTGCAGGCGCGGCGCCGCGGCGGCGAATTCCTGAAGGACGTCCTGCGAGAAGGTGCGGATGATGACCGCGTCCACCCATCGCTCGAGGTTGCGCGCGACGTCGGCCACCGGCTCGCGGCGTCCAAGCGCCACGTCCGGCTGCAGCGCCACCAGGTGGCCGCCGAGCTCGCGAATGGCAATCTCGAACGTGGTGCGCGTGCGCAGTGACGGCTTGTCGAACAGCATCGCCACGTGCCGGCCGCTCAGCGTCTCGGCCGTCGGGGCCAGGCGCCCCAGCGTCCGATCGGCCTTCACCTGTGCCGCGAGGCGCAGGCAGCGCTCGAGGTCGGTCGCATCGAAGTCGAGCACCGACAGGAAATCTTTCCGGGTCACGGTTGCTGGGATCACGGCCTTTGTGTCCTTTGTTCCCTTTGTGTTCCTATCATGTGCGGTAATCCGCGTTGATGCGCACGTACTCCGCGCTGAGATCGCAGGTCCAGACCGTCGACGAGGCGCCGCCGGCGCCGAGATCGACCGACACGGTCAGATCCTTCCCCTTGAGGTATTCGGCCGCCAGGGGCGAAGCCTCGTCGTACGGCCGGCCGTTCTCGAACAGCACGGTCGATCCAATCATGACCGCCGCGCGCGACAGCTCGAACGCGACGCCGGCGCGGCCGGCCACCGCAATCAGCCGTCCCCAGTTCGGATCGCCTCCGTGAATGGCCGTCTTGACGAGCAGCGAGTTCGCAATCGCCTTCGCCGCCTTCCGCGCCTCGCCGCTCGACGCGGCACCCGCGACGATGACGGTGACGAGCTTCGTCGCGCCCTCGCCGCCGCGCACGATCCCGAGCGCGAGCTCGCGGCAGACCGCCGTCAGCCCCGCGGCGAACGTCGCGTACCTCATCTCGTCGACGACGACGCCGCTCGCGCCGTTCGCGAGCAGCATCACGCAGTCGTTGGTCGAGCACTCGCCGTCGACGGTGATCGCGTTGAACGTGTCACCGGCCGCTTCGCGCAGCGCCCGGTCCAGCAGCGTCTTCGGCACCGCGGCATCCGTCGTCACGAAGCCGAGCATCGTCGCGAGCATGGGCTCGATCATCCCGGAGCCCTTCGCCATGCCGCCGATCGTCACGTCGCGGCCGTCGATGACGACCTGCGCCGCCGCTTCCTTGGGAAACGGATCGGTCGTCATGATCGCGCGCGCGGCCATCGCGCCCTGGTCCGCGCCGAGGGCGCCGAAGGCGACAGGCAACCCGCCGCGAATCCTGTCGATTGGCAGCGCCACGCCGATGACGCCGGTCGATGCGACGAGGACCTGCTCGGCGGGACAGTGGACGAGCCGCGCGGTCTCGGCCGCCATGTCGCGCGCCGCCTGCATGCCTTCATCCCCGGTGCACGCGTTCGCGCAGCCGCTGTTGACGATGACGGCGCGCGCGATGCCGCCGGAGCGCGCCAGATGCTCGCGCGACACGACGACGGGCGCCGCCAGCGCCAGGTTGGTCGTGAACACGGCGGCCGCCTGCGCCGGTCCGTCGCAGACGAGCAGCGCCAGGTCGAGCCCGCCGTTGGCTTTGATGCCGGCGCTGACGCCCGCCGCGCGAAAGCCGCGCGGCGTCGTCACACCTCCAGAGATGGCCGAAACGGTCGCGGCCATCTATGCGAGCGGCGCCGCGGCGGCCGCCGGCAGCCCGTAGCCCCGCTCCGCGTCGAATGCCACGTCCAGAGGGACGACCATCGCGTACTGGCCGCACTGCCGGAAGTGCGGGCACTTCACGCAGTCGGTGAAGATTTTCTCCGTCAGCCAGAGGTGCGGGACGATCGAGAAGCCCATGTGAATGAAATAGCCGGGCGCGTGCGTGAACGCACACAGCTTTTCGAACCCGTCGTGACGGGCACGCCGCCGCAGCTCGTCGACGATCATGACGCCGACGCGGCTGCCGCGCGCCTGGCCGTCGACGGCGAGCGACCGCACTTCCGCCACGTGCGGGCTGAGCGGCGCGAGCTCGGCGCAGCCGACGATCCGGCGCGCCGTGACGGCCACGACGAAGCGGCCGGCATGGACCGTGAGCTCGCCGAGCGCGCGCGGGAGAAGGTGACCCTCCTCGAGGTTCGCCTGAATCAGCTCGTACAGCTCCTTCGCGTCCGACGCGTCAGCCGTCCGCAGCGCGATACGGCTCGCCGGGGCCTCGGTCATGCGCCCGCTCCGACCGCGCCCAGCGCCGCGTCGAGACGGCCAAGTGCCTCGTCGGCTTCGGTCTCGGTGATGACGAGGGGCGGCAACAGCCTGACGACCGTCTCCGCCGTGCGATTGACGACGACGAGGCGTTCGAGCGCCGCCGGCACGACCGGAGCCGCGTCGCACGAGAGCTCGAGCCCCCACATGAGGCCGCCGCCGCGCACGTCCTTCACGATCGAGTGCCTGGCGGCCATCGCCTTCAGTTGCTGCTCGAAGTGGGGGCCGACGCGGCCGATGTGCGCCAGCAATCCGCCGCCGACGAGCTCGTCGAGGACGCAGAGCGCCGCGCGGCAGGCGAGCAGGTTGCCGCCATAGGTGCTCCCGTGATCGCCGAACGAGATGGTGTCCGCCACATCCTGGCTGACGAGCGCGGCGCCGATGGGCACGCCGCCCCCCAGCGCCTTGCCGACCGACACCAGATGCGGCTTCAGGCCGAGCGCCTTGAAGTAGAACGGATAGCCGGTACGGCCGAGACCGCTCTGCACTTCATCGGCGATGAACAGCGCGCCGGTCTTCGCGCACGTTTCGTTGATCGCTGCGGCGAACGCAGGCGTCAGCGGGCGCACGCCGCCTTCGCCCTGCACCGGCTCGGCGATGATCGCCGCCGTCCTGACCGACACCGCCGCCTTCAGCGCGGCCGGCTGGTTCACGGGGATGAACGTCACCGACGGGACGAGCGGCTCGAAGGGCGCGCGGTAGTGCTCGTCGGATGTCACGGAAAGCGATCCGAACGTGCGCCCGTGAAAGGATTCTTCGAGGGCGATGAACTCGGCGCGCGGCTCGCCCTTCGTGTACCAGTAGCGGCGGGCGAACTTCAAGCAGGCCTCGACGGCCTCGGTGCCGCTGTTGCAGAAGAACGCACGCGGCAGCCCGGAGAGGTTCGCCAGCCGCTCGGCGAGCTGCCCCTGCAACGGGTGAAAGAACAGGTTCGACGTGTGCATCAGCGTATCCGCCTGCTCCGAGATCGCGCGCGCGAGGCCGCGGTGCGCGTGGCCGAGCGCCGCGACGCCGATGCCCGAGAGCAGGTCGAGGTATTCGCGCCCCTCGGCGTCGAACAGGCGCACCCCCTGGCCACGCACGAACGTGACCGGCTGGCGGCGATACGTTTGCAGCACATGGCGCGATTCGCGCCCGACGACGTCGTCTATCACCGTAGTCATCAGCACCACCATCTCCCGTCAGAAAACGTCAAGCGTTTTTGTCTGCGGGTTCCGCGGTTTCTGCGTTGTACGTGATTTCTACACACGCTCTGAAGCCTTCGCGCTCCAGAACCAGCCGGGTCGCCGCCCGCGGCGCCTCGCTCCGCGCGGCGCTCGTCAGCGCCGACCGATCCCGTCCGTCCACAATCACCACATCGTCCACGCCGCCGGCAAGCGCATGTTCACAGGCGCGCAGCTTCGCGATCATCCCCGCCGTCGCCGTCCCGTCGATCACGAGCCGCGACAGGGCTTCGGATCCGAGCACCGGCAGCGTGGCGCCGTCGGCGCCCAGGACGCCGGGCGTCGTGCCGGCGACGACGAGCCGCCGCGAGCCGAGCCGCGCCGCCAGGTGCCCGGCGAAGGTATCGGCGTTCACGTTGAACAGCCGCCCGTCGCGCCCGATGCCGATGCTCGCGATGACCGGGACGAACCCGCTGCCGATGAGCGTCTCCAGCACCCGCATGTCGGCGCGGCCGTCGGGCACGCCGACGAGGCCCAGATCGACGAGGCGACCGTCCACCGATCGGTGTGGCGGAGCGACGGCCGACAGCCCGCACGAACCGTCGGCGCCCGTCAGTCCGACGGCCGCCACGCCCGCGGCATTCAGCGCCGCCACCAGTCGTGTGTTCACGGCGCCGGCCAGCACCGACACGACGACGTGCAGCGTCGCTTCGTCGGTGATGCGCAGGCCGTCCACCTGACGCTTCTCGATTCCGGCCGCCTTCAGCGCGGCATCGATCTCCCTGCCGCCGCCATGCACGATGACCAGTGGCGCGTCGCCAGGCTCGGCAATGGCGGCCACCGCGCGCACGACGTCAGCCAGCTGCGCGCGATCCTCGATCAGCTCGCCGCCGAACTTGAATACGAGGGGCCGGGGCGTCACATAAGCCCTGTGCGCTCGTCGATGCCCAGCATCACGTTCAGGTTCTGCACGGCCTGGCCCGACGCGCCCTTCAGCAGGTTGTCGATGACCGACACCAGAATCGCGCGGCCGGAGGCGTCCACGCGCCAGCCGATGTCGCAGAAATTCGTGTGCGCGACGTGCTTGATCTCGGGCAGCGCCGGCCCGACCAGCCGCACGAACGTCGCGCCGCTGTAAGCCTGCTCGAGGGACGCGCCGAGCGCCTCTTCGCTGGTGCCCGGCGCAACCCGCACGTAGATGGTCGAGAGGATGCCGCGATCGAGCGGAACCAGATGCGGCGTGAAGGTGACCGTCCGTCCGATGCCCTGCTCGATCTCGGCGCCGTGGCGATGGTTGAACACGCCGTACGCCGCCAGGCTCCCGTGGATCTCCGAGAAGTGTGTCCGCTCGGACGGCGTCTTGCCGGCGCCCGACACACCCGACTTGGCGTCGACGATGATGTCGGCGTTCGGCAGGAGCAGGCCCGCCTCCACGAGCGGCGCCAGCGCCAGGAGCGCCGCGGTCGGGTAGCAGCCGGGATTCGCCACGAGCTCGGCCCGCGCCACGGCGCCGCGCTCCCGCTCGGTGAGGCCGTAGGCGACGCCCGGGGGCACATCGTGCGTCTCCGGGTACCAGCGCGCGCGGAGCCCGGCGTCGCGCAGGCGGAACGCGCCGGACAGGTCGATGACGCGCACGCCCGCGCCGACGAGCGCCGGCGCCAGCTCGGCGGCGGCGGCATCGGGCAGCGCGAGGAACACGACGTCTGCCTCGCGCGCGAGCGTCTGGGGCGCCAGCGGCACGATCGTGCCGTTCCACAGCCGTGCGAGCCCGGGCAAGGTGCGCGACGACCCGGCCGCCTGCCCCGACGACATCGCGGAGGTGAGCGCCACCGCGGGATGCCGTGAGAGCAGCCGCAGCAGCTCCTGGCCGGTGAAACCGGTCGCTCCGGCGACCGCGACCCGCGCCACGGGCGCGGCCGGGGCGCCGGAGGGGACACCGTCGGTGCCGTGGGGCTGCGTGACAGTATGCATGCGAAAGAATACTTATACAGAGAAAGCCGGATTCGATCAACGAAAATCGATGCATACTCGTCGTCCGGGTCGACCGAAAATCGTGTATCCTGACGCGACGCACCCGATGAAAGCCCGGCGGCAAGCCATCATCCTCGAGCTGATTGACGGCGAAGCGGTCCAGAGTCAGGAGCGGCTTCGCCGGCGGCTGCGCCAGCACGGCTTCGAGGCGACGCAGGCGACGATTTCGCGCGACATCAAGGAGCTCGGGCTCGTGAAGCGCTCCGGGGACGGCGCGTATCAGCGGCCCGGTGCGGAAGCCCCGAATCCGGAGACGGCGCTGGCCACGCTCGAGCGTGCGGCGTCCGAGTTCCTGCGCAGCGCGGAACGCGTTCAGCAGCTCGTCGTCGTGCGGACCGGTCGCGGGCAGGCGCAGGCGCTGGCCGAAGCGGTCGATCGCGCGCGCCTGCCGGAAGCGGTCGGCACGATCGCGGGCGACGACACGATTCTCGTGATCGCACGCGGCGCGCGCGGTGCCGCCGCGCTGGTCAAGCGCCTCAAGGAGTACTCGGCGGAATGACGGAGGCTCGCGGAGCCGGTTTCAAAAACGTTGTGAGACCGCTTCACACGGAGTCGGCATGCAGCGCATAGTGCTGGCGCATTCGGGGGGGCTGGCGACGTCCATCGCCGTTCCCTGGCTGGCGGACAAGTACGGCGCGGAAATCATCGCGGTCACGATGGATCTCGGACAGGGGAAGGAGTTTCTCCAGGAGGTCCGCGACTGCGCGCTTGCCGCCGGCGCGCTGCGCGCGCACGTGGTGGACGTCCGCGACGAGCTCGCCCGCGATTACCTCGTCCGCGCCCTGAAGGCGGGTCTCGTCGGAGACGATCGGTCGCCCGTGGCGGCGGCGCTTGCGCGGCCGCTCGTCGCCAGCACTCTCGTCGCCATCGCGCGCATCGAGCAGGCGAGGGTGGTCGCGCACGGCGACCGCAACGATGGAGGGCGAGCCGTTCAGGCTCGCCCCGGCGACGCGGAAAGGGTCGCCCTGCGTGGCATCGCCGCGCCGCTCGAGATGATGATTCGCGATCTCGACCCCACGCTCACCGTTCTGACGCCGGCGGCCGATTGGGGGATGGACGCATCGGAACAGGTCGAGTACGCCCGGCTGCGCCACGTCGCGCTGCCGGCGTCGATCGGCGGCAGCCCGGGCGACCGCTTCGCGCAGCCCAGGCCCGCGGCCGGATTGTACGAAGAAGCCGCTTACGTCGACATCACGATCGAGCGCGGCGTGCCCATCGCCGTCAACGGCGTCGTCATGCCACTGCTCGATCTGATCGGCAGCCTCGAAATCATCGCCGGCGCGCACGGGGTCGGTCGCATGAGCGCCTTGCACGCCGCGCTCCGCGCGCTGCGGCACGCCACGGTCACGAGCGATGTCGAGGCCTTCTCGGCACTCGTGGCTGAGCAGTACCTGCGCATCCTGGGCGACGGCTCGTGGTTCGCGGCGATGCGCCCGGCGCTCGATGCCTATGTCGACACAACACAGGAGCGCGTGACCGGCGTCGTTCGTCTGAAGCTGCTCAAAGGCGACTGCGCCGTCGTCGATTGCCAGGTGGCAGGCGCCTCTCCGCGGATGATCGCGGTGACAAAGTCGTGATCGATCTCTGATGACCAATGACTAATTTGTGGTCCGGCCGTTTTGACACCGCGCCGGACGCCGCGGCGTTCCAGTTCGGCGCCTCGTTCCGCTTCGACCGCCGCCTGTTCGAGGACGATGTGACGGGGAGCCTCGCATGGGCACGGGCGCTCGCGAAAGCCGGTGTGCTGACGGGCGACCAGGCGCGTCAGATCGAAGACGCGCTCACCGCCATCCTCGCGCAGGGGACGGCTGAGGCCGCGTTCGTGGACGGCCCGGACGAGGACGTCCACAGCTTCGTCGAGCGCCTGCTGGTGGAGCGCCTCGGCGACGCGGGGCGCCGCCTGCACACGGGCCGTTCGCGGAACGAGCAGGTGTCGCTGGATCTGCGGCTGTATCTGCGCCGGCGCATTCCGCTCCTGAAGCGCGCGGTGGCGGGCGTCGTCGGCGCGCTGGCGGCCCAGGCGGACGCGGCGACCGATGCGCTCATGCCGTCCTTCACCCATTTCCGCCCGGCACAGCCGGTGCTCGTCGCGCATTTCTTCCTGTCACACGCGGCCCCGCTGCGGCGCGACTACGCCCGGCTCGCAGGCGCCCGTGAAGAGAGTGACGCTCTGCCGCTCGGCTCCGGCGCGATCGCCGGCACCGCGTACGACGTCGACGTCGACGCGCTCGCTCGCGATCTCGGCTTTACCCGCGTGGTCGCCAACAGCATGGACGCCTCATCCGATCGCGACTTCGCGGCGACCTTCCTGTACGCCTGTGCGATGACGATGGTCCACCTGAGCCGGCTCGCCGAGGACCTGATCATCCTGTGCGGCGACGAACACCGATTCTTCGAGCTGTCCGATGCGCTCAGCACGGGCAGCAGCATGATGCCCCAGAAGAAGAATCCGGATCCGCTGGAGCTCGTGCGCGGCAAGTCGGGGCGCGCGATCGGTCATCTCGTCGGGCTGCTGACGACGATCAAGGGGCTGCCGACCGGCTACAACAAGGACCTGCAGGAAGACAAGGAAGCGGTGTTCGGTGCCGAGGATACGCTCAGCGGATGCCTCGCGGTGGTGCGCTCGGTGGTCGGCGGGGTCACGCTCAATCGCGCCCGTGCGGCATCCGCGGCCTCGGGCCTGCTCCTGGCGACCGACGTCGCGGATTATCTGGTCGGCCGCGGCGTGCCGTTCCGGCGTGCCCACGAGATCGTCGGGGCGCTGGTTCGGAGACTCGTCGCCGAAGGCCGCGATTTCGAGTCGTTGTCAATCGAGGAGTGGCGCACCGCCAGCGACCGCTTCGAGCCGGATGTCGTCTCCCGCGTGACACCCGCCGTATCGGTTGGGGCCAAGCGCACACCGCAATCGACCGGCCCGTCCGCCGTGCGCGCCCGCCTCGCGGAGGTGCGGCAATGGCTGGACGACGTGGGCGAGCTCTGCTAAGATTGTGCGCGCCTTTCGCTTTCCTTCCCTGCCAGCGGTATCTTCGGGAGCGTTCATGCAACAGCGCCAGCTTCGGCTTGGTGACATACTGGACGATTATTGTCCGCGCGAGCGACGCGTCACGAACCACGCCGTCGTGGCACTGGTCGGCGAGGACGTCAAGCAGACGCGCTGTACCACCTGCGATGCCGAGCACGAATACAAGCACGCGAAGGTCCCTCGGCAGCGGCGGAAAACCGGGACCCCGGCGGCGCTGTACGCGCAAGTGCTGGCGAACGGCCCGAAGCGGGTCGCGCATGAAGGCGCGCCGTCCAGCGCCGCTGAAAGCGCCGTGGACGCGGCCGACGCCGTCGAGCGTGTCGATGTGAGCGTCGAAGCACAGAGCGACGCGCCCTCGCCCGAGATGACGGCCGTGTCCGGAGGGGCGGAATCCGACAGCCCGTCGTCGGCTGTCGAGCCGGCGGACGCCGAGGGCGAGCGCGACGAGAAGGAAGGACCGGTCCACCGGCCGTTGATCCGGGCCTCGCTGCCGAGGATCGAAGGACAGCAACCGCCCGCCCGTCCGATTCCCGAGTTCACGATCCGCCAGCCCGGCGGACGTCCCAACCGATTCCGCCCACGTCATCAGGGAGGCGGAGGCCAGCAGTTTCAGGGCAACCGCTCGAACGGCAACCCCGTCGGCGGCCCGCCGCGCGGAGGCAGTCGTTCGACGGGCGGTCGGCCTTCACAGGGCGGAATGTCGTCGCACCTCGCGCGGCGCCACGGTCCCGGCCGCAAACGCTCGAAGTGAAATCCCGCCGGTGGAACCA
Organism: Acidobacteriota bacterium; assembly: GCA_003222535.1. Classification (GTDB taxonomy): domain Bacteria; phylum Acidobacteriota; class Vicinamibacteria; order Vicinamibacterales; family CAVVIG01; genus QHWJ01. The sequence goes on from QHWJ01000189.1 coordinate 10,945, forward strand.
GGAACCCGGAACCCTGAACCGAACGAACCCTGAACCCTGAACCAGAGCTCTGAACGCGGGACATGACCGACCTTGCAGGCAAGCACGGTCTCATCGTTGGTGTGGCAAACCGGCGGTCGATTTCGTGGGCCATCGCCCGGGCGGCGGCCGCTGCCGGCGCGCGGATCGCGCTGACGTATCCCAGCGAGCGGCTGGAAGAGAACGTCCGCGAGCTCGCGGCAACACTCGACAATCCTGTCGTCACGGCCTGCGACGTCACCAGCGATCAACACATGGCCGATCTCGCCGCGACGCTCGATCGTGAATTCGGCGGCCTCGATTTTTTTGTTCACGGTGCGGCATTTGCGCAGCAGGCCGAGCTCTCGAACCCGTTCGTGCAGACGACCCGTGAAGGGTTCCGGATTGCGCTCGACGTGAGCGCCTATTCGCTGATCGGTTTGACACGCGCCGTGGCGCCGTTGATGGAGAAGCGCGGCGGCGGCAGCGTCCTCACGCTGACCTACCTCGGCAGCCAGCGCGTGTTCACCAACTACAACGTGATGGGTGTGGCGAAAGCGGCGCTCGAAGCGTCGGTGCGTTATCTGGCTGCCGATCTCGGCCCGCGGAACATTCGCGTCAACGCGGTTTCGGCCGGTCCACTCAAGACGCTGGCGGCCGCCGGGATCTCCGGCTTCTCCGGGATTCTGCAGGTGTATCGCGAGCGTGCGCCGCTTCGACGGAATGTGGATCTCGCCGAGGTCGCGGATGCGGCCCTCTTCCTGCTCAGTCCGGCCTCGCGCGCCATCACGGGCGAGATCATGATGGTCGACGCCGGGTTCCATGTCAGCGGCGGCGCGTAAAGCAGGTGCCAGTTGCTAGTTCCTAGTTGCTAACAACCAGCAACCAGCAACCAGCAACGAGCTCTGAGCTACCACTCTTCGATGCGGATTCTCGCTCGCGGGATGCCGATCTCCTCGAGCACCTCGGGCATCTCGTCGACCATCGCCGCGGGCCCGCAGATGAAGCAGAGCGTCGCGGGATCGTGGACGAGCGGCTGGAGCACTGCGAGTCCAATGCGTCCCCGCCCGCCGGTCCAGTCCCCGCTCGCAGCCCGCGTCACCGTCTGCTTCAGCTCGAGACGCCCGCTGAGCGCCAGGGCGCGAAACTCCTCCTGATAGGCGAACTCGTCGGCCGTGCGGGCGCTGTATAAGAGCCCGATCCCGGAATGTGGGATGGCGAGGGCATGCCGCAGCATCGCGCGCAGCGGCGCGATCCCGGTGCCTCCGGCGATGAACACGAACCGCTCCTCCGCGGGGTTCTGTGGAAAGGTAAACGTACCAAGCGGTCCCTCGACGTCAACGAGCTGGCCGGTGTCCAGGGTCAGGTGCCCACCTGGCGTGCCGCGGTGGTCGACACCCACGAGCAGCTCCAGCCACCCGTCACGCCGCGCATCGTCGGGCGACGCCGCGATGGAATAGGGCTGCCGGTCCTCGAAGCCGTGGTTCGCGATGCGGACAGCCTGGCCCGCGGCGTAGCCGAAAGCGTGGCCGTTCAGGTCGAGCCGCGCGATCCGGGCACGTGGCGTCGCCGGCAGCACCTGGCGGATGGGCAGCGTGAGCAGCACGACGGATTATGCTATCTCACGATGACACTCCGTCGCGCTCGCGGCCTGCTGCTTCGGCTGGTCCGCCGGCGCGCGCTCGCGATCGTCGTCGGTCTCGCGCTCGCGGTTCCTGCGGCGTGGATCGAATTCGGCAGTCGCCATGACGCCTGGTGGGTGCAGGGGATAGCGCTCGTTCTCCTAGCATCAGGGCTCGCAGTTCTGTGGACGGGTGTGACGGGACCGAGCCCCGACTGGATCGACGACGATGGCTAATGGCTAAGGGCTGAGGGCATATGGCGAAACGTCCATGGACCCTATGCCATTAGCCATTAGCCATCAGCCATTAGCCATCAGCCATCAGCCATCAGCCATGACAGCGTTAGTTCCTGTCGTCAGCCGTGTCAAAGCACTCCAACGGCAGCCCGCTGGAGGTCGACATCCGACAGGCTCGTGGCTGCGACCGGTGTGGCGTGCAGGTCGCCGCCGTGCGTACCGGTTGCTCCACGCTTCCGCCGCGTTTTGTCGCGGTACATCCGGCTGTCCGCCGTGGCGAGCAGCGTCTCGTACGAATCGCCGTCGTGCGGGAAGACCGACGCACCGATGCTGATGGCGAGCGCGAGCATCTTTCCCGGGCTCGCCTCGAACTGCAGGATATCCACGGCGCGCTGCAGCTCCAGCCGCTTCCGCTCCGCTTCATCGGCGCCGCAGCCGGAGAGCACGACGATGAACTCGTCGCCCGCGTAGCGGACGCAGATGTCGTACGGGCGGATCCCGCTGCGCAGGACACCGGCGACGTCGCGCAGCGCACGGTCGCCGACATGGTGGCCGTACGTGTCGTTGATGTCCTTGAAGTTGTCGAGGTCCATGACCAGCAGCGAGACCTCGGACTTCAACCGGTCGGCGCGCGCGAGCTCGCGGGTGAGATGCATGAACATGTACCGTGTGTTCGGCAGCGCCGTCAACGCATCGGTGAGCGAATCTTCCTGCGTCTGCTCGAACACGATCGAGTTGTAGATGACCGCGGCGGCCTGCTCCGAGATACGGTCGAGCAGGCGGCGATGGTCGTCGCTGTAGATTGACGGCTCGGTGTGGTACACCGAAATCGTGCCGATGAACCGCTCGTTGAAGAGCAACGGGCAGACGAGCGCCGACTGCAGGGACGTGCGGTCGGACGCGACGCCGGCGGCTTCCAGGTCGGTGCTCGGCCGCGCGTTGACGAGCGGCCGCCGGTTGCGCGCCACCCAGCCGGTGAGCCCGTGGCCGTTGCGGATCGTCAACTGCTGGATCACGTCCGATTCGACGCCGGTCGCGAATCGGCAGGAGAGCGTTTCGGTATCGTCGTTGTAGAGGAACAGCGCGCAGCAGGAGAACGGCACGATGTTGCTCAACTTCGAGGAGATGAGCGCCATCGTATCGGAGACGCCGAGGCTGCTCCCCATCGCCTGCGCGATCTCATACAGGGCGTAGATCTCGCGGTGCGCGAGCGCGATGTCCTGGAAGACGTTCGTGCGCGTGGCGGACGAGTCGTTGACGAGCCCGACAGCCGGCGCGGCGGTCGGCGCATGCATCGGCACGCGCGTGAGCTTGCGCGACGGCTCCTGGCTGGCTTCCGCTTCGCCGGCCAGCGTGGTGTACATGTCGATGAACGTCTCCACGACGCGCGGGTCGAGCGCCTTGCCCATCTCCTGGCGCAGGAGACCGGTCGCGTCGTCGAGGCTCATCGCCTTGTGGTACGGCCGCTCCGACATGAGCGCGTCGAAATAGTCGACCACTGAGAGGATGCGGGCGCCGAGCGGGATGTCCTCGCCCTTCAGCCCTATGGGATAGCCTTTGCCGTCCCAGCGCTCGTGGTGGCTGAGGATCAGCGGCGCCACCGGATAGGGGAAGGGCACGCCGCTGATGATTTCCGCGCCGACCTGCGGATGGATGCGGATCTTCTGGAATTCCTCGTGCGTCAGCGGCCCGGGCTTCGACAGGATGTGCTCGGGCACCGCCAGCTTGCCGATGTCGTGCAGCAGCGCCGCGGTCTTGACGCCCTGGATTTCGGTGTCCGGCATGCCGAGGGCCCGCGCCAGTCCCGCGGCGTAGACCTGCACGCGGCGGATATGGCTCTGCGCGGTGTGATCCTTGGCGTCAATGGCGAGCGCCAGCGCTTCGATCGTCGCCAGATGCAGGTCCGATACCTGCACCACGTGCCGCTGCTGATCCTGGATGCGGCCCATGTACACCTTGTAGGTGCGGTAGGTCAGGTAGAGCGGCGCCGCGGCCAGCGACGCCATCCAGTAGCCGCCGCGGTCGATGACCGTCGCCGCAATCGCCGCCGCGCCGGCGCCGACGAAGTAGCTCGGCGCGCTCCACAGAAAGTTCTCGTTCCACACGCGCGCGATCGACTGCCGGGTCGACAAGCCGATGGCCGTCGCGATGAGCAGCGTGTTGCAGACGAAATACGTGGTCGCGGCGCCCACGAGCGGTTTCGGAATCGCCAGCAGCGAAAACTGCAGGGCCGTGGTCGTGCCGCCGAGGAGTCCGTATGTCCAGCCGGCGGCCTTCACCGTCAGCACGAGCGACGCCATGCTGAAGAGCGTGCGGTGCGGCGCCGATCGCGTCTTCGTCCGGAACGTGCACTGGCTCCACGCGCTCGTCGCGGCGACGATCATCGTCTCGTTCGGGCCGAGCATGAGCAGGGCGGCGACATCCACGGCGTACGACACCGACATCGTCGAGCCGCTGGTGGACAGCGGGAGGCTGACCTTCAGCGCAGAGGCGAGCGACGAACAGCCGATCAGCACCGCGAACAGCAGCGGGTTCGCGATCTCGTGAGATGCCGCGGCGAAACAGGAATCAGGCGACGGATTCACGACTCCTGCGACCGGCTGGACGCGCTTCGGGCTCGAGTTGATAGTCGACGATCTTGCGGTACAGCGTTCCGCGGCTGATGTCGAGCACGCGCGCCGCTTCCTTCTTGTTCCAGTCGACCGCCTCGAGGACCCGCACGATGTGCGCCCGTTCTGATTCCGCGAGCGACGGCAGGCGATCGCCCGAAACGGGCGCCGACGCCGTCGTCGCGTGAAGAAACTCGACGTCCGTTGCGCGAATCGAGCGGCCGGGAGCGGACAGCGCGGCGCGGGAGACGGTACTCTCGAGCTCGCGGATATTGCCCGGCCACTGGTAACCGACGAGCAGGTCGATCGCCTCGCGCGAAAAACTCTTGCTGTCGAGTGGCAGCCCCTGCGCGGCGCAGTACCGCGCGAGGAAGCGCTGCGCCAGCACCGGAATGTCGACCTGCCGCTCGCGCAGCGACGGCAGCCGGATGGCGAACGCGTTCACCCGGTAATAGAGGTCCTCACGGAACCGTCCGTCCTTGACGAACTGTTCGAGCGGCCGGTTGGTCGCGGAAATGAGCCGGAAGTCGACCGAGATTGACTTGTTGCCGCCGAGACGCTCGAACTTTCGCTCCTCGAGCACGCGCAGCAGCTTCGCCTGCGCGATGAGCGACATGTCGCCGATCTCGTCGAGAAACAGGGTGCCTTCGTTGGAGAGCTCGAGACGGCCCGGCTTCCGATCGTGCGCCCCCGTGAAGGCGCCTTTCTCGTAGCCGAAGATTTCCGACTCGAACAGCGTATCCGGCAGCGCCGCCGTGTTCACCGCCTGGAATTTCGCGATCGTGCGGCGGCTCAGCTCGTGGATCATCCGCGCGACGACTTCCTTGCCCGATCCGGTCGGCCCGAGGATCAGAACCGAGATGTCCGACTTCGCGGCGGTGCGGATCCACTCGAACACGATCAGCATCTTCTCGTCGCGGCCGATCATCTCGCGGAAGCGCTGGACCGAGGGCGACTGGTCTTCGGTGCTGACCGCGGCGCGCCGCTCGAGGAAGTGGTCGAGCAGATCGCCGAGCGCGTCGGTGGCCGGCCGCTCGGCCATGTACCGCGCCGGCGTGCTGCCCGGCACGACCTGCGCCACGCCGAAATCGACGAGCTCGCGGACGCAGTTCTCGACGTCGAGGCGCAGTCGCCCGAACGTCTGCATCAGCGACTCGACGTCGAAGCTGTCCTCGGGGCTGGCGCTCAGGTACCGGAGCAGCCCCGCCCGCAGCGGGGACTGCACCAGCCCCCGGAAACGCGTCTCGAGGTCGCCTGACTCGGCAGTTTTGGCCGCAGCTGTCGCGCTCGCGCGCCGCGCACTGAACGTCAGGTCATCCATGTATCGCTGAGGTTTATCGGACGAAGCCGCCGCCGCCGACAGGGCCTGGCCCGGGCCCCCTGTACAAGGAGGTCTGATAGCCCTCGATGAGAGTCTTGATCCGGGTCGCGTCGCCCTTGTGGTGTCCGTGGCAGACGATGGGGTCGCTCCCGCCGCTGGTTTCGATGAGGACGTTCGACAGCATGATGCCCGTCACGATCTTCACCGACGCAATATGCGCCATGTGGATCGTTTCTTCCTGCCGGCCGATCCAGCGGGGCGTGAACTGCACGACGCTTGTGGCCGTGATCAGGACCTGGGTCGGAAACAGGTGGTTCCCCCGGCTGAGCCTGCTCGCGCGGAAAATGTCGCCGGAGGCGAACGGCCGCCCTTTCCGCCAGATCCACAAACCGAGGAGCAGGACAACCGCGACCGCCAGCACAACACTCAACCACAGCCAATCCGACTCGCCAGTCACAACCCCAGATGTTAAGCTAATTCGCATACCATCAAGGAGCACACGTTGCCGTATCGTGCCCCCGGTTCGCCCGGGCATTCCCTCCAGAAGTCTTTATCGGGCAAACCGATCGCGAGCTACCGGCCGACAGGCAGTCCGGAGGTTCGCCGTCTGATCGACAACGGCTTCCAGGCGTTCAACGCCGCACGATTGTCAGAAGCGTGCCAGATCTTCACCGACAGAATGCTCGCGCCGGAGCACGAAACCACAATCGGGCTGACGATTGCCGGCGCGATGACGCCGGCGGGGCTGGGCGGCTGCGTCATCGAGTTGATGGACCGCGGGCTCGTGGACTTCGTCATCTCGACCGGGGCGAACCTCTACCACGATCTGCACTACGCGCTGAACTTCACGCTGCACCGCGGATCGCCGTTCGTCAACGACGTCGAGCTGTACGAGGACGGCGTCATCCGCATCTACGACGTGTTGTTTCCGGCGACCGTCCTGCTTGAAACCGACGCCTACCTCCGGGACTTCATCGTCCGTTCGGGCCTGAACGAGCCGGTGGCGACCTCGGAGTTCCACTACCGCCTCGGCCTCGACCTCATCGAGCGCCACCCCGGCTGCGAGGAGCACTCGGTGGTCGCGCGAGCGGCCGGTGCGGGCGTCCCGCTCTACACCTCGTCGCCCGGCGACAGTTCGATCGGCATGAACATCGCGTATCACGAGCTGATGAACGGCGGCCGGCTCATGATCGATCCCAACAAGGACGTCAACGAGGTGTGCGCGATTGTGCTGGCGGGAAAGCGCAACGGCTGCGTGATTCTCGGCGGCGGATCGCCCAAGAATTTCTATCTGCAGGCACAGCCGACGTTGTGGGAAATCTACGGGATTCCCAAGGGCGGCAACGACTACTTCATCCAGATCACGACCGACTCGGTCGTCTGGGGCGGTCTGTCCGGCGCGACGCCCGCTGAAGCCGTGAGCTGGGGCAAAGTGAACCCCGGCGTGCTGCCCGACACCGTCGTCGCGTATTGTGACTCGACCATCGCTTTTCCGCTCTTCTGCGAGTACGCGGTCGGATCGCCCAACGGCCGGCGCCAGCGCAAGGAGCTCGTACACCACCGGGACCGGCTCGTCGCGCAACTGACGAGGGAAGCCAAAGCCAGTCAGGAGAAACGCAAATCTGAAGTCTCAAGTGTCAACTCCCAAGTCTCAACTCTCAACTCTCAAGCCTGAAGTCTCGAGTCTGAAGCAGGCCGTTCAGACTTCAAACTTCAGACTTCAAACTTCAGACTTCAGACTTCAAACTTTGATAATGGGTACTCTGTTTTCCGAGCTCGCGCAGCACGCCGAACGCCTGATGCCGCACCCGCGCATCTACGCGGATGCGAACGTGCCTTCCGGCATCGTGGCGCACATGCGCACGCAGCTCGGATGGGACGTGTTGTTCGTGCTGGAGGAGAACGATCTTCGCCGCGCTCCCGATCTGAAGCACTACCAGCTCGCGCAGCAGCTCCGCCGCACGCTGATCACGATGGATCGCGATTATCTCGACGATCGCCGGTTTCCGCTCGACTCATGCGGCGGCGTGCTCGTGATCCACGCGCCCGACGAGCGTCAGCTGTCGTCGCTGCTCGACCGGGTGGATCGTATGCTCTTCCATGCGGAAGACTCCGACGAGCGTATCCTGTTGCCGCTCGCCGGCCGGAAGCTGCAGGTGAACACCGACTGGGGGCGGGAGGACGACAGATGAATTAGGAATTAGGAATTAGGAATTAGGAATTAGTAATTAGTAATTAGTAATTAGTAATTACCGCCGGATGCCTATGCTGGGTCTAGAGCTCGAAGACGCGCGCGCGGTTGCCGTCAGGGTCGATGATCGCGGCGCAGTGCTGACGCGCGCCGTGGTGGAGGCGGACGGCTACCTCGCGGCGGCCGCAACCGCGGCGCTGGAGCAGGTGACGGCCGGCGATACCGGCGCGCGCGTGCTCGGCGTGGCCACGGTCAATCCTGAATCACCGGCCATGGCGGCGGTCGTCGCGGGTCTCGCGCATCATTTCGCCGGGCCGTTCGCCGAGACCGGGGCCACGCCATCGGGGACGGCGGCGGCGCTCGCCGAAGCGTGGGTCGGGGCCGCCCGCGGCGCCGGCGACGTTGTCTTTTTCGCGGTCGGCGATCACGCCACGGGGGGCATCGTCCGCGGCGGTGTTCCGGTGACCGGCGCCCGCGGGCGCGCGGGGGCGGTCGCATGGATGTCGCTCAACCCGGTCGAGCGCGAGGACTACCGGAAAACCGGGTGCCTCGAGGCTGAAGTCGCGGCGGCCGGCATCGTGCGGCGCCTGATCTGGCGTATCAAGGCCGGTGACCGCTCGCACGTGCAGGACGCCGTCAAAGACGATCTCTCCGCGATCACGGTCGAGCACGTGCTCGAGGCGGCGCGCCGGAACGACGGCGTGTCGATCTCGGTCGTCCGCGACACCGCGAAGTACCTCGGCATGGCGGCGGCCAATCTCGTCGTCGTCGCCGACCCGGAGACGCTCGTGCTCGGTGGGTTCATGGCATCGGCCGCGGACCTGCTGCTCGATCCTCTGAGGATCGAAATCGCCCGCCGGCTGCCGAAATCGATGATGGAAGCGCTGACGATTGAGACGGCCACGCTCGGCGCCGACGCCGCGGCCATCGGCGCGGCGCGTCTCGCAAGTGCGGCGGCCCCGTGATCGTGCTGTCGGGCGCCGCACTCGTGTTGCCTGACCGCATCCTGTCGCCAGGTACCCTCGTGATCGAGGAGGGACGGATCGCCGAAATCCGTACTGATGCCGCTTCCGGCGGCCACGCCGACTCACACTTCGCGTTTCACGGCCATTACATCGTGCCCGGTTTCATCGACGTCCATGTGCACGGCGTCGACGGCGTCGATTCGCTGGACATGCGTCCGGAGGGCGATGCCATTGGCGCGATCGCGGAACGGCTGCCGCGGTATGGCGTCACTGCGTTCTGTCCCACGACCGTGGCGTGCGGGCCTGAGGCGCTCGGTCGCGTCCTGGACCAGGTGCGGCGTGCGCGGGAAGCACCGGCGGCTCGCGCGGCACGTGTGCTGCCCGCGCATCTGGAGAGCAACTTCATCAACCCGGAGTACGCAGGTGCGCAGCCCTCGGGCTGCCTGCGCAGCCCCAGGGCTGCGCTTGGGTCGGGTCGGCCAGGTGGGTCGGGTGGGTCTCGTGTGGATCGGAGCGCGAAGGCTTCAGCCGAGCGAGCGGAGCGACCTGCCGAGCGACCGGACTTCACCGCCGCTGATATTCTCACCGAGATCGAGCGCGCCGCGCCCGACGTCGGGATCGTGACGCTCGCGTCCGAGCTGGATGGCGGCCTCGACCTCGTGCGCTGGCTCGCGTCGCGTGGACATCGGGTGTCGCTCGGTCATTCGGCGGCCACTTACGAGGAGGCGCTCGCGGCGGTCGCCTCCGGGGCGCGCCAGGCCACCCACCTCTTCAACCGCATGCCGCCGCTTGGTCACCGCGCGCCAGGGCTTGCCGGCGCCGTCCTGCAGACCGACGAGGTCGCCGCAGAGATTATCTGCGACGGTGCCCACGTCCACCCGGCGCTCATCCGGACGGCGACAACCGATCATCGCCGGAGAGTCGACGGCGCGCCTCGCGGACGGGACAATCGCGGGCAGCGTGCTGACCATGGATCGGGCGTTCCAGACGCTGGTCGGCCGCGTGGGTCTCTCGCTGGTTGACGCGGTCACGATCTGCGCGACAACGCCGGCGCGCGAGCTGGGGCTGGTCGGGTACGGCCTGCTCGCGCCGGAAACGGTCGCCGATTTCGTCGTTCTCGACGCGAATTTCTCGGTCGTCCAGACCTACCTCGGCGGTCAGCTCGTCTACGCCCGCACGTCGGACGCACAGGTGCTTTCCCAGGGGCTGTCCTGAGCGCGAGACGGCAGTCTTCGCAGATCACCTGAAGGCGCTCCTGATCATGGGGACGTTCCTGCCGTAGCCACGAAAGCCACGAAAGCCACGAAAGACACGAAAGACACGAAAGACACGAAAACAGAATGACCTTTTTTCGTGCGTTTCGGTTATTTCGTGCTTTTCGTGGTGTGGTGCTCGGGCTCTAGATTCTAGAGGATGAGCGGTGAGTCGAAGGGCCGACCCTCGCTCGCATCTGAACACTCCCCCCGCGTTTTCCGTCTAAAAGCCAGCACAGGCAAGGTGTACCATGCACACCTTGTTCTTCAGCGGGCCAGGCGCCTGGAGGATGTTGTCATGGCTCTATTAGTTTGTCCGGCTCACACGCTCGCGCTGCGCGGGATTCTCGCGACTGGAGCGCTGGCCGCAGCGCTCGCCGGGTCTGGCTGCATCGAGATGGTCGGCGCGGACCTGGGGAAGTACGTCGAGCGCGACGAAAAGCACTTCTCCGTGGCCGGCAAGCCGGACGTGACGCTCTCGACGTTCGACGGCTCGATCGAGATTCGCCCCTGGGACAGACCCGACGTCCAGGTCGTTGTCGAGAAGCGCGGACGCGATAAAGACGATGTCGCGGCGATCGAAGTGAACGCCACGCAGACCGGCGATCATGTCGAGGTGACGGTCACCGAGCCGAAGAACCGCGGTGCCGGGGGCTTCGACATTCATTTCAACAACTTCCGATCGGCGAAGCTGATCGTCTCGCTGCCGGCTTCGTCGGATGTCGCCGCCAGAAGCGGCGACGGGTCGATCGACATCGAGCGGGTCACCGGTCGCATGCAACTGCGCTCCGGTGACGGCAGCATCCGCGGCCGGCGTCTCGGCGGGGATGTCACCGCGCACACCGGCGACGGCGCCATCAAGCTCGATGGCGTCAACGGCGCGCTGGATGTCGATACCGGCGACGGCAGCATCACCGTGGCGGGCAGGCTGACGAGCGTCCGCGCGCGCTCCGGCGATGGCAGCGTGACGGTTCGCGCCGAGCCGGGCAGCGCGCCCGGCGGCGATTGGGACATCGTGACGGGCGACGGATCAGTGACGCTGGAAGTGCCCGATGGCTTCGGTGCCGAGCTCGATGCGCATACCGGCGACGGCGGCATCCACATGCAGGACATCACGCTGTCGAACGTCAGCGGAACGATTGGAAAGCACACCGTGCGCGGTCGTCTTGGCTCCGGTGGACCGGCGCTGCGCGTGCGAACCGGAGACGGCTCCATCACGCTCCGGCAGTCTCTGAGCGCCGAGCGTGGTGAGCCTTAGGACCATTGCAGGATTGCAGGATTGCAGGATTGCAGCACGGGGAGGCGAAAAGCCTTCGTTACTTCCTTTTCTGCAATCCTGCAATTCCACAATCCTGCAATTTCAGTCTTCTCACCTGACGATCCGTCCAGCCGTCATGAATCGCTTGTACTCGGAAAAGGTCTGCGAGATCCGATACGACTGCGCGTTTCTGAAGATCGTCAGCAGCTCGATCGACTCGGGCAGCAGCACGATTTCCTCGGGGTCGTGGAATGCGACCGCGCGGTAGCGAACCGAGGAATCCGCCCGTTCCACGACCCAGCTCGTCGGCCCGTTGAACCCCCAGTGCTCGCGCGGCACACGGTATTCGAACTGACCCGTCAGCTGTTCGTCGAGCCGCAGCACGTCGTGCGTCATTTCGTCGAGCCAGATGCGTCCCTTGGTTCGTCCGGGCGCGTCGATGCTCACGCAATCGCCTTTCCACTTCCCTTCGATCGCGCCCGCCGTTCGCGACTTGTAGTCCACCATCATCGCCCGCCGGTTCTTCAGGCGGCCGAATCCGGTCCACGCGAACGTGTACTCCTCACGATGATGCGGCAGGAGCATGGCGAGCGGCTCCAGCGCTCCGGACTTGGGATCGAGGCATGCGTCCAGGTCTTTCGGACGCGGCGCACGTCCATTCACCTTGCGCAGCTCCCGCATGATCCTCGCCTCTGGCGGCTGGTCGCCGCCGGCTGAGGCGTCCCAGTCGATCCGCAGCTCGAAGTCCAGGACCCGCGCGAACCCCTCGGGCATCGCGATCCCCCACGCGGACCAGCACGTCGGTGAGATCGGCGGGCGCCTGCGCGTCCACGCCGCGGGCGATGATGCCGGGCACGCCGAGCGCCGCCGCAAGCGTCAACACGCGCGACATCGTCGAGCGGCGAATCCCAGCCATCGTTAGGCCGGCGTCCGCTGGACGCAGGCGGCCTCTTCGAGCACCGCGAACACTTTCGCGATATCGGGGGCAGACGCGTGCGGCGAAGCCTCCAATGCGCGCGCCACGAACCCGGCGGCATTGGCCACGGCGAAACTGATGCCATTGACGTTTCGATCGCGCGGGACGCCGGGGATGTCGCGCGGGTACGGGGACGTCGAGAGGACCGTCCGATCCTCGACCATCGCGATGCCATACGTGTCGCGGGCGCACGTCCAGTCCGCGCGCACCGGGACGACGTCCGCCAGGCAGCCCGGAAGCCACCGCACGCCGCCGTCGTCGTTGGCCGCGACGATGATGGCGTTGTGAGCGCGTGCCCTCGCGACAGCGGCTTCCAGCCGGTCGCGGTGCTGCATGTCCGCGGTGCCGAGGCTGAGGTTGATCACGGTGGCGCCTCGCGTCGCCGCTTCGTCGATCGCCCGTACCAGCGTGACGATGTCGGTCGCAAGCGTGCGCCAGAAGACTTTGATCGCGAAAATCTCCGCGCCGGGCGCCTTCTCCCGAATCGCCGCGGTGACGGCGGTGCCGTGGCCGAGCCGATCGACGTAGTCGTCGAGCAGCGTGCCGTCCTCACGAATTGCGAGCCCGCCCGCCACGCCGCGCACGTGCGGATGCGCCGCGTGCACGCCGCTGTCGATCACGGCGATGCGGACTCCTTTACCCGTGCGTTCAGCTAGATACATCGCCGATCCAACATACAACCTCGTGAAGGCACCGCCCCGTATCTGCGGCCCGGTCGGCACGATACGCCCGCCTGTGCCGGCGAGTCAACGCCGCCCCAAGACATGCCTGGGACCTCTGTTCGTTGAGCTTCACGGACGAGTAAACAGGAGCGCTGCCACCGAGGCACGGAGAAGACACTTCGA
>QHWJ01000040.1 GCA_003222535.1 Acidobacteriota bacterium
CGATGCGGCGGCGGCGCACGGGTCGCTCACGCGGCAGATCACCGAGCTCGCGACGGCGATTGGCGGACGAGACGACATCCCCGCCGACGTGAAGGCGTCCCTCGATGGGTTCAGCAAAGAGCTCGCGGCGCTTGCGCCAAAGCTGACGCAGCCGCAGGGTGGCCGTGGCGGTGGCGGCCGAGGCGGCGCATCCGAGAGCCTCGTGACCAAGGTCGGCCAGGCGAAGAACGGCCTGATGGCCGGCATGTCGCCGGGCGATCAGACGATCCGTGCCTATACCGAAGTCAAGGCGCAGACACCGAAGGCGATTGCGGATCTCAACGCCGCGATTGCCAAGTCAACGACGCTGAGCGGCACGCTGGCGAGGTACAACCTCACGCTGACGGTGCCGCAGCCGGTGAAGGCTCCTGACGTCGCGCCGCCGGGGAAGAAGACGGGGAGCAGTCAACGACAGTAGTGCTTCGGTGCAGGGGACTGGGGACTGGGGACTGAGGCAAACGCGGTCGTCGCGCCTGTCCCCATGTCCCCATGTCCCCACTGTCTCATCGGCTCGCACCGCCCGATAACTGGATCGGGGTCCGCTATTCGCAGCACGAAAAAGGGCGCGGGCCTGCTCCCGATAAGCGGACCGGAGGAGTTTCCACCATGAGCCAGCCCAGGTTTTCGCCCGGTCGTTTCCCCGTGGTCATCGCCGTCATCGGCGCCGCTGCCATCGCCGCGACCGTGGCAATGCCGGCCGAGGCACAGGACGAGGCGGCGCTTCGGGCGTTCTTCGAAGGCAAGCGCATCGGGCTGAAGATCGACATGCCGGGCACTTCGGACGGCGTCGACGTGCGGGCCGATTCGGGCCGTCCGCTCGACTATCAGCATTACGGCGATCGTCTCAAGTCGTACGGGGCCGCGATCAGAGCGGGCGAGTCGGCGACGGTCACCTACCTCAAGGTGAAGAAGGATCTGATCGAGCTCCATCTCGATGGCGGTGGCTTCGGCACGTTCGGGGACGACTCGAGCACGTCGGTGAACATGCCGCACGTCGACAAGAGCAGCCGCGAGAAAGATCTCGAGAAAAAGATCAAGGATGAAGACGACTCGGGCAGACGCCGCCGGATGGAGCGGGAACGCGACGACCTGCGCGACGACCGGGAGCGCGAGAACCGGCGCATCGACGCGGAGCGTGCGGTGGCGGAGGAGCGGAAGAAGGAGCGCATCGCCGAGCTGCGATTGAGGGGCGGCTCGCGGTTCAATCTCCGCTACGACAGCGCGGTGCCCCGAGGCATCAGGCCCGACGAGGTGATGGCGGCGCTGGCGGAGTACGTGGATTTCTCGACGGCCGGCGCGCCGGCGTTCTCCGATGTCAGACAAGACCCTTCAGCGGCCGACTTGCGGCCGGCAGGCGGCGGGTTTCCACGCAAAGGGATGACGCGCGCGGAGGCCGAGCGCGAGCTCGGCAGGGCGGTCGAGTCGTCCGAGCGCCGCGACGGCAGCTTCACCGTGGTGACGGTGGTGTTCCTGCGGACCGACCTGCGCATCACGGCGGACTTCATCGAAGACGTGTTGATCCGGTACGGGACGACGTCCAGATAGACGCGACAACACGAAAGAGACGTGAAAACTAGCAACTAGCAACTGGCCGCCAGTGTCGCGTATTGTGTGCGTTTCGTGATGTGGCCATGATCAGCCGGTCTCTGATGGCGCGCCTCGAAACCCAGCTCGACACACTCGAGACAGTCCTGGGGGGGCGGACGCGCAGCTGCTGGCGAGACGGCCGCCGGCGGGCGCGTGGTCGGCGCACGAACATCTGGCACACCTGGCGCGGCATCACGACGTCTGTGGTTCGATAGCCCAATCGCTTACGTCGTCCGTGACAGGATCGCGGGATTGATCGTCAGCGCGCGGCGCGACGGAATCCACGTCGCGAGGGCGCCGATCACGAGGATGATCGCCACCGGCACCGCGAACGCCGGCCAGTCGGGATCGAACACGTTGCCGCTGCCGCCGGCCGCGCCACGCGCGTCAGCGAGCAGGGCGGGGCCGATGCCCGACACGACCCCGGTGACGAGCGTGATGACCACCGAGTCGATCAGAATCGCCGAGTCGATCGAGAGGTCGAAGAACCGCACGCTTTCGCCGGCGTTGTGGACGATGACGCCGAGCAGCGCCACGTCGTGCTGATGCCGAGCAGGCCGCCGATGCCCGCGATGAGCAGCGACTCGGTGACGAGCGCGCGCACGATGCGGCCGCGGCTCGCCCCGAGCGACGCCCGAATCGCCGTCTTCCTCGCGCGCGGTCCATTGCGCGATCACCAGGATGGCGACGTTCGCGCAGGCGATCAGGAGCGTCAGCAGCACGGAGGTGCCCAGCACCCACGGCAGCGAGAGCGACACGCCCTGGCCGAGCGGCGTCCCTTCGAGGCCGGACACTTTCAGGCGCAGCTGCCGCTCGGCGGCCGGCAGATGGCCGGCGTACTCTTGCAGGCCGCCCTGCAGTCGTCGCGCAAGCCGCTCCGGCGTGACGCCGGGCTCGCGCCGGATCACGACGTCGAGACCGGCCTCCGACGAAACGGCGGCGTCATCGAGCGGCGTCCAGATCGGCGCATCATCGCCGAGAACCAGAAGCGCTCCGGCATCACGCCGACGACGACGTGCGGCTGATTGTCGATCCAGATGGCGGCGCCCACTGCGTCAGGGCGCCGGTCGAAGAGCGTTTCCCACATCACGGCCTCGGCGCAGGCGACGGGGCACTTCGCGAGGTTGCGCGCGGCGGATCGCACGTCCTGCCACAGGTGATCCAGCCAGAGGAGGCGGCGCGACTCGTAGAAGCGTTCGGCGGCGGCGGCGGGGTTGCCGAATCGCCGGCGCGCGGCGAGCCGCGCGGCCTCAGGGGTCATGCCTTCGTCGACGAGCCGTTCGGTTTCGAGGTCGATGTGCGACCGGATCTCGTCGGCGAAGTCGTCGTGCGCGCGTCTCCGGCGTCATTTCCAGCGCCGTCTCCGGGTCATGGCGACAGCCCTCTTATGTTGACATTCGACCCGAAGCATACGCGCTTTTCGTGGTTGGGCGCTCGTCAGGAGTTGTGGCATAATGTCCCGAATGTTCAGCCGCTTGGCCATCACCCTCCTCCTTATCAGCGTCGGCATCAACCTGCCGACGTCAACGGGGTGATGTAGCCAACGCCGACCAGCGCCGATCTCAACCAAGGGCCATCACCTCCACCGGTGATGGCCTTTTTGCTTTTCGGGGATGTTGCTTTCAGGGAGAGGAACGATGATCGCCGCGAGACAGGACCCGTACCAGCGCCCGAAGCCGACGCAGACGTTCTGGCCGTCGACCCGCCCACCGGAGCCACGTCCGGCCACGAAGTCACAGCGGTCAGACGCGACGAAAGACGAGACGAAAAACGAGGAGCAGACGCCCGCAGGAATCGACGAGCCGGGATACGGCCATGGGGTGTGAAAAGGGCTGAGGGCTCAGGGCTGAGGGCTCCTGCCCGGAGCCGTGTGATGATAGCGGCCCATGCACTCGCTGCTGATTCTGTCGCGCCGGGCGGCCGACTATCACCGCCTGGTCGGGGCGGCGCAACTTCCGGATCTCGCGATCACGTCCACGACTGACGCCGAGGAGGCTCGAGCGCGCGCCGGCGAGTACGACGTGATGCTCGGCGAGCCGTCACTGTTTCGGCACGTGCTGCCGGCCATGACGGCCCTGCGGTGGGCGCAGGCGACGTGGGCCGGCGTCGAACCGCTGCTCGATCCCTCGCTGCGCCGCGATTACATCCTCACCAACGCGCGCGGCGTGTTCGGCGGTCTGATGTCCGAATACGTGTTCGCGTACCTCCTTGCGCACGAGCGGCGCATCTTCGAGAAGCACGCGTCGCAGGTGGCTGGCCGCTGGAACGCGACGCCGCCGGGTACGTTGCGCGGCAAACAGATCGGCCTGCTCGGCGTCGGCAGCATCGGCGGGGCGCTGGCGCGCACCGCGAAGCACTTCGGTATGCGCGTGAGAGGCTACACGCGCGCGAGCGAAGGCTGTCCCGACGTGGACGTGTACTTTCATGGCGACAGCCGCGTTGCGTTTGCCACGAATCTGGATTACCTGGTCAGCGTCGTGCCGACGACGGCGGGCACGCGTCACATCGTCGATGCGGCGCTGCTCGGCGCGCTGCCGCCGCACGCCATCTTCATCAACCCCGGCCGCGGCAGTGTCGTCGACGAGCCGGCGCTGGCGGCGGCGTTGACCGATGGACGGCTCGCGGGCGCCGTGCTGGATGTGTTTCAGCAGGAGCCGCTGCCGCCCGGCCACGTGTTCTGGCGGACGCCGAATCTGTTGATCACTTCGCATACGGCGGCGTTGAGCGCTCCCGAAGACATCGCGCCGGTCTTCATCGAGAACTATCGTCGCCTGCTGCGCCGCGAGCCGCTGCTGCATCAGGTCGATTTCGAGCTCGGGTACTAGTGTCCCGTAACAGCGATTCGTCAC
>QHWJ01000109.1 GCA_003222535.1 Acidobacteriota bacterium
GTGCTCGTGTCCATCGCCGGGTGGTGCGTCGTGGGAGGCCAGCCGGGGATCAACGCGCTGGCCGGGACGTTCTATCCGACGTACCTGCGATCGACCGGCGTCGGCTGGGGCCTCGGCATCGGACGCGCCGGCGCCATCGTCGGCCCGGTGCTCGGCGGGCAGTTTATGGCGCTCAAGTGGTCGACGCGCGACATCTTCCTCGCGGCGGCGGTGCCGGCGCTGATTTCGACGGTGGCGGTGTGGTCGCTTCGCTTTACAAGGCTCAAGTCTCTAGCAGCCCGTGGTGAAAGTCGGGCGTCGCACCGAGACGAGCGAGGCGCCCCGCCGGCAAGGCGCGACGACTGAGAATACCGGGAGTATTTGAAGGAGGAGCAACGCCGCTGGCGGGGATGCATCGCTCGTCGAATGCAGCCAGACTTTCACCACGGGCTGCTAGGCTCAGTTGACAGTTGATAGTCACGCTGCGATTGCGCCACGGAATCACACCACGGACACCGAGACACCGAGACACCGAGACAGCATCGAACGCGGAGCCCCTGCCTTCGCTCGCTGGTTTTCCGCGAGCTCCTGGCTTGACAGGCTCACAGCGGCAGAGACAATGCCTTGAAAACAAGGGCGCACAGGTATCACACACGCAGCGTGGCTGAAGCGCGCGCACGGATTCGGCGGGCGCCGCGAAGCGGCGGCGCGGCCGGAATCGGATCGATACACGAGCCGACCAGATCATCAATCGGTTCGTGTATCGATCCGATCCGGCCGTGCATGTCGGCCTGCCATGCAGCCCGACCCGCCGAATCCCACCTCGGCGCGCCTCCGTGTCTCTGTGCGCTCTGTGGCGAAAACCTCTTCGTGACGTCTTCGTGGCTTCGTGGTTGCCTTTCATTCGGTCCGTGACACGTTCGCAGCGTGGCTCTCCGAACTCTCCGATGACTCTGGGACCTTGAAACGTAACTTGATTTAGCCCGCGCTCCAATGGAAGTCTGATATATAAATGGCCGGTCCACCTGGACAGGGAAACTGACATGCGGCTGTGTCGATTCGGGGATGGCGCGCTGGGCCTCGTCGATGGCGCGAACGTTCGAGATGTGACCGCGGCGCTCGATGTGCTGCCGGCCCACCGGCATCCGTTTCCGTCCCACGACGTCCTCATCGCGAACCTCGACATGGTGGTGGAGCGCGTCCGGGCCATCTGCGCCCGCGCGCCGGTCCAACCGGTGGCGGACGTGACGCTGCTCAGCCCGGTGGCCAACCCGGGAAAGATTCTCTGCGCGCCGGTGAATTACCAGAAACACCTCGACGAGGTGCGGGAGGATGCGCAACTCCATCACGACAACCAGGTTGCGCCGATTCACAAGGCCGGCCTGTTTCTCAAGGCCACCAGCTCGCTGGTCGGTCCCGGAGCAGGCATCGCCCTGCGAAAGCTGGATCGCCGCAACGATCACGAAGTGGAGCTGGCCGTCGTGATCGGCAAGCAGGGCAACAACATCGCCCGCCGCGATGCGCTCGACCACGTGGCGGGGTACGCCATCGGCCTCGACATCACCATCCGCGGGCCGGAAGAACGCAGCCTGCGCAAATCGCCCGACAGCTATGCCGTCCTCGGTCCCTGGCTGGTGACGCCGGACGAAATCCCGAACCCGGGCAACCTCGACCTCCGGATTTCAGTCAACGGCGAGCAGCGCCAGAGCTCGAACACAAAGCATCTGATCCTCGGCGTCGCCGAGCTGATCGAGTACGCCTCGTCGTTCTATACGCTGTTCCCGGGCGATGTCATGATGACCGGCACGCCTGAAGGGGTGAGCCCCATCCAGCCGGGCGACGTGATCAGCGCGTACGTGGAACGCATCGGCACCATGGAAGTCAGGGTCCGGGCCGCCTGACGCGCCGCGCATGCGGGTCCTCGTCGTCGAAGACGAACAGAAGGTCGCGCACGCGCTGCGCGAGGGCCTCGAAGGGGAAGGATACGAGGTGACTCTCGAGCACACCGGTGAGGGCGCGTTCTTCCGGATCACGACCGAGACGTTCGACGTGATTCTGCTCGATCTCATGCTGCCGGGGAGGGACGGCCTGCAGATTCTCACGACGCTGCGCGACCGTGGCGTCAAGACACCGGTGCTGGTGCTCACCGCCCGCGATGCGCTCGACGACCGCGTGAAGGGGCTCGACAGCGGCGCGGACGATTATCTCGTCAAGCCGTTCGCGTTCGCCGAGGTGCTGGCGCGGATCCGAGCGGTGCTGCGGCGAGGCCGCGTCGCCGACGCGCTGCGTCTCTCCGCGGGCGATCTGGAGATGGATCTGGAGACCCGGAAAGTGACGCGCGGCGGACGGGCGGTTGAGCTCACCGGCCGCGAATTCGAGCTCCTGCAGCACCTGTTGCGGCACGAACGTCAGATCGTCTCACGCGACACCCTCGCTCGCGACGTCTGGCAGGAGTCGTCGCGCAGCGCGCCGCTCGACAACGTCATCGACGTCCACATCGCGAGACTGCGGAGGAAGATCGATCTGGACCAGCCGGTGAAGCTGATTCACACCGTTCGAGGCGTCGGATTCATCCTGCGTGAGGGCGAGCCATGAGCTGGACGCGTCCCCGCAGTATCCGGCTGAGTCTGACCGTCTGGTACGTCGGCGCGATGGTCGTCGTGCTCGGTGTCTACGCGGCGTGCCTCCTGATCTTCGTCAACCAGGGCGCGTCGAGATCGCTCGACAACCGCCTGCGCGGCGATTTCCATTGGGCGGCCGAAATGGCCGAGCAGCGGCCCGATGGGACCGTGACGTGGTTCGAGGGTGCCGCCGCCGACGAGGACAACCCGTGGCTGCAGGTGTGGAACGCGAACGGGGCGTTGATGTTCCGGACCGCGGTGGCCGAGCGCCAACCGATTGCGGAGAGCGGGCGGCTGGCGCTGCACGCCGACAATTCCATCGTCGCGGTCCCGACGGCGACCGTGCCGATTCGCGTGCTGAGCGGGCATTCGAAGATCGCCGGCAAGCCGGTGGTCATCCAGGTTGCCCGATCCGAGGCCGGCATGCGGCGGACGCTGCGCGACCTGATGATCACGCTCGTCCTCAGCCTGCCGCTTGCGGTGGCCGCCGCCGGCGTGGGCGGGTACTCGCTCGCGCGCCGCGCGCTGGTGCCCGTCGACCGCATCGTCGAACGCGCCCATTCGATCACGGCGGATCGCCTGAGCGAGCGGCTGCCGGTCGCCAACCCGGACGACGAGCTGGGCCGCCTGGCCTCGGTGTTCAACGAGATGCTGGCCCGCCTCGAGTCGTCGTTCGCGCAGATGCGCCGGTTCACGGCCGACGTGTCGCACGAGCTGCGCACGCCGCTGACCGCGATGCGCAGCGTGGGCGAGGTCGGGTTGCGCGAGCGGCACGACGAGTCGGCGTACCGGGCGGTGATCGGCAGCATGCTCGAGGAGGTCGACCGGCTGGCGTATCTCGTCGACCGTCTGCTGACGCTGTCCCGTGCGGAGAGCGGGCTCGCCAGGCTCTCGGTGGACGTCGTGGATCTGCGCGAGCTGGCCGAGGAAGTGGTCGCGCATCTGGGCGTCCTCGCCGAAGAGAAGCACCAACTGCTGACGATCGAGCCGGACGGCAGCGGGTGCTCGGCGGCCGACCGCGTCGTGCTGCGGCAGGCGCTCATCAACCTGGTCGACAACGCGATCAAGTACACGCCGGTTGGCGGGCACATCCGCATACGCGTGGCCGAATCACCGGAGGGGCCGACGGTGGAGGTGAGCGACAACGGTCCCGGGATTGCCGCGGAAGCCGCCGCTCACATCTTCGATCGGTTCGATCGAGGCGGCCGGCCGCGATCGGAAGACGGAGGCGGGGCAGGACTCGGTCTGGCGATTGCCAGATGGGCGGTCGAAGTGAGCGGCGGACATCTCACACTGGAAACGGCGAACGGCGGAGGCAGTTCGTTTCGGATCGCTTTGCCTAAAGCCGTTTGCACGACGCCGTAGCGCGAAGGCTTCAGCCCAGCGAACCGAACGACGCTCGCTAATCAGCCCGTTGTGAAAGTCTGACTGATATGCGGAGGAATGAGATGCGAATGATCTTGATTGTTGGCTGCGTCGCGACTGCGCTTACGGTGCCGGCGGCGGCCGCGACCTGTGAAAGCCTGGCGTCGCTGACGTTGCCGGACACGACAATCACGTTCGCGCGGCCGATCGGGGCGGGCGAATTCACGCCCCCCGCGGCGCGCGGCGGGCGCGGCCCGGGCGCCGCGTTCAAGGCGTTGCCGGCGTTCTGCCGCGTGGCCGCGACGCTGAAACCGACCGGCGACTCGGACATCAAGATCGAAGTCTGGATGCCGGCGTCGGGTTGGAACGGC
>QHWJ01000110.1 GCA_003222535.1 Acidobacteriota bacterium
GATCGCTTCAAGACGTGTGAGAGCGCTTTCGAGCGTGAGAAGATCCTCCACCGGCACCGCGGCGGTCTTGGCCTTCAGCGCTCGCGAGATTTGACCCACGGTTGCTCACGAGAATTGGACCACCGCAATCTCCAGTGCCGATCGACGTGAGATCGTCATAAGAGCACCCTCCTCTCATCCGTTCTTCGACAAGGCGAAAACACGCGGCAGCGCTCGGCCCGATTGGCATCCGGCGATGGGTTCGAGATGTGCGGGGCGCCGGCCGCGGTGAGCGTGCGGTAAGCTGGCCGCGGCTGAGCGAAGCGTGAGGACCTGGAGCACGACCTCCAGGCCCTCGTGACCGACTCGACGCTGCGGCAGGCCGAATCAGTCGCGTCCATTCTCCCACGGTCTGGCTGCTGATCATCGAGGACGCGCGCTCGGCGCTGCGGCCTCGTGGAGTCGGCGCTCCGTGTGCGCACGTGCCGGGCGTGTGCCCGGTCATTTGGCATTTGCTGCGCCTGCGATCGCGGGCACGCCTACTGTTCGAGGACGTGCCGCGACGCGGGTCGTCACGCCTCAGTCCGCGCGGCGCGCCGGCGCCATCAGCAGAGTCCTGAAGGACGGCTCGATCATCGCGACCATCAACGGGCCTATCGCGCGCGCCGTCGCGTGATGGATCAGGGTTCCCTCCGCCTGAGACGATTCGACAGACTCGCCCCTGTGGCGCCGGTCGTGCGGCGGCCGGTCTCTCGCCAGCGCTGCATCGTCTGTGGGCGGTCGCGTGCGGAGCTGCGCGGGAGGCGTCGGCCGGTTCGGCACGTCTGGCGCCCGTGATGGGCCGGGCCGCGGACGATGGAGCTGGAATTTCATCAACTGGATCTGCGGTACGAACGGCTGCGCGTCCGGCAGCCAGCGCGCGAGCGACGCCTCTTGGCCTCGTTGGCGGACGCGGGCCAGCAGATGCCGATCGTGGTCGTGGCGGCCGCCCTCGCGTATGTGGTGGTGGACGGCCACAAGCGCGTCCGCAGCCTCCGGCGTCTCCAGCGCGACACGGTCACGGCCGTGGTCTGGGAGATGTCGGAGGCCGAGGCGCTGATCTTTCGGCAGCTGCTGCGCACGGACGCGACCGACAGCGCGTTCGAGCAGGGTTGGTTGCTCCGCACGCTGCACGAAGATCATGGGTTGGCCCTCGACGCGCTGGCGCGGCGCTTCGATCGCAGCGTGAGCTGGGTCTCGCGGCGGTTGAGTCTGGTCCGCACGCTGCCCGACGCGGTCCAGCAGCACGTGCACGACGGCCAGCTGGTGGCGCACGCCGCCATGAAGTATTGCGTCCCGTTGGCGCGCGCCAACGCGGCCGACTGCGTGCGCCTCGTGGAAGCGATGGTGCCGCATCGACTCACCACCCGGCAGATCGGCCGGCTCTATCAGGCCTACATCTCTGGCGCCGACGCCACGCGCGAGCTGGTCCTGACCGATCCGTTACTCGTGCTGCGCGTCACCGACGACGCGCCGCACGCGCCCGTCCGACCCGACGCTTCCGGACCCGAGGCGTTGATGACCGATCTGCACATCTTGGGCGCCGTCGCGCGCCGAGCCCATCGCCGCCTCCAGCACGGCGGCGGCCTGCTGCCGCCGGAGCGCGACCGCGCCTGGCGGCTCTTCGACCAGATCCACACGGACTTTCGCGACCTGCAACACCGCTGTGAGAAGGAGCTGCGCGATGCTCGATCAGGGACTGCGCACGGCCATCTTGAGCTTGCGGACGAAGGGCCACGGGATCCGCCAGATTGCCCGGGCGCTGCAGATCTCCCGCGGGACGGTCCGGACCGTGGTCCACGCGGGCAACCCGACGGTGCCGCGGATGGCCCGTGCCGAGAAGGCGGAGCCGTTCCGCGATCAGATCCTCGAGTGGATGAATCGCTGCCGCGGCAATCTGGTGCGGGTGCATGAAGAGCTGGCGGCGCAGGGTGTCACGATCTCCTACCCCGCCCTCACGGCGTTTTGTCGGCGCCACGGCCTCGGGCACGCGCCGCCGGCGCCCGTCGGCCAGTATGACTTTCAGCCCGCGCAGGAAATGCAGCACGATACGTCCCCGCATCGCGCGGCGATCGCGGGCGTCGAGCAGCGCATCGAGACGGCCTCGCTGGTGCTGTGCTACTCGCGCATGCTCTTCTTTCAGGCCTGTCCGGTCTTCACGCGCTTTTACTGCAAGGTGTTTCTGACCGACGCGCTCGAGTACCTGACGGGCGCCGCCGCGACGTGCCTGATCGATAACACGCACGTCGTGGTCGCCGCCGGGACGGGCGCGCGGATGGTCCCGGCGCCCGAAATGGCGGCCTTCGCCGAGCGCTTCGGCTTCGTCTTCCGGGCCCACGAAAAGGGCGATGCCAACCGCTCGGCGCGCGTCGAGCGCCCGTTTCATTTCATCGAGCACAATTTCCTCGCCGGCCGGACCTTCGCCGACCTCGCCGATCTCAATGCCCAGGCGCGGGTCTTCTGCGACAAGGTCAACGCGACCCCGAAACGGCATCTGCACGCCAGCCCGCGGGAGCTCTTCGCCGCCGAACGGCCGCACTTGCGTCCGCTGCCGCTCTTCGTGCCGGAGGTCTACGCCCTGCACCATCGCCTGGTCGACGTCGAAGGCTTTGTCAATGTGCACGGGCATCGCTATTCGGTGCCCTATCTGCTGATCGGGCGTCAGCTCGAGATCCGAGAAACAAAAAACGGCATTGACGTCTACCACGGGCCCCGGCTCGTCGCCTCGCATGCGAAGGTCCTCGGGCGCACCTTCACGCGCGTCACCGTGCCCGAGCACCGGCCCCCGCGCGGCGCGCGCCCCAGCACCCAGCCGCTGCCGGAGGAACAGACCCTGGCGCAGGCGGATCCGCCGGTGCCGGCGTATGCGGCCGCGCTCAAGCAGCGGAGTGCGGGTCGCGGCACGCTGGCGTTGCGCCGGCTGCTCGCGCTGTATCGGGAATATCCCCGCGCCCCGTTTCGGCGGGCCGTCACGCTGGCGGCTCAGTACGGCCTCTTTGATCTGGATCGGTTGGAACGCCTGACCCTGCGCGTGATCGCGAAGGACTATTTTCGCCTGTCGCCCGATGACGAGGAGCCCGAGGCATGACCGAGGAGATCGAGCAGCTGCTGCGCAATCTCCACCTGAAGCAAATCGCCGCGATCATCGACGACGAGCTCGCGCACGCCGAGAAGCACCAGCTCTCGTACGGCGCCTGCCTCGCCCGGCTCTTGCGCGCGCAGTACCATCATCGGCAAGAGACGGCCCTCGCGTGGCGCATCAAACAGGCCCGACTCCCCGAGGCGTGGACGATTGAATCCTTCCCCTTCAAACGGCAGCCCGGTGTCAACCCGAAACAGATCCGCGCGCTCGCCGACCTTGAGTTTGTCGCCAAGGCCGAGAACCTCGTGTTCATTGGGCAAACCGGCGTGGGGAAAACGGGACTCGCGTCCGGGCTCCTGCTCAAGGCGATTCAGAACGGCTATCGTGGCCGCTTCGTCCGGGCGCAGGATCTCTTCGATGAGATGTACGCCTCGCTCGCTGATCGATCGACGCGCCGCTTGCTCAACACGCTGATCCGGATCGACGTCTTGCACATTGACGAACTGGGGTACCTCAATCTCAAACCCGAACAGACCAACATCTTCTTCAAGCTGATGGAGGAACGCTACCGCCGAAAGCCCACGATTATTACGACGAACCTCGATTACCCGGAATGGCAAGCGTTTCTCGGCAACAAAGCGCTCGTCGAGGCCCTCCTCAGTCGGTTGCGCCATCAGTGCCACACCATCCGGATCGACGGTCCCTCCCTGCGCGATCCCCAAGGCTGATCCCGACCCCCCCCCGCCACGGGTGTGGACGCTGACGTCGGTGTGGACGCACAGAACGCGCCCACAGCGACTTGCAAAACCGCACAGAACGCGGTTTCGCACAAGCGCCCACACCCCTTCATCTGAATTCTTGGAAAGACGAACAACGAAAGGTCCCACGCTCGCTGCGCCTGGTGTGATCCCGATCACAGATCGTGATCTCAGTCTGGGTCATTTCTCGCG